>JAQULO010000005.1 GCA_028718565.1 Syntrophales bacterium
AAGGGGAAGAACCATCGCCGTTTTGGGGTCCGGCATCGATGTTGTCTATCCACCCGAAAACAGGAATTTGTTCGAAAAGATAGCGGAAAGCGGCGCCGTGATCACCGAATTTCCCTTCTCCACCCAGCCCCTGGCCGCCAATTTTCCTGCCAGAAACAGGATCATAAGCGGTCTCTCACTGGGGGTTGTTGTGGTTGAGGCCGGTGAGAAGAGCGGTTCTCTGATCACCGCGCGGGTCGCGTTGGAGCAGGGAAGAGAGGTTTTTGCCGTACCGGGAAGTATCGACTCCCCGGGAACGAAGGGAACCCACAAGCTCATACGGGAAGGAGCAAAGCTGGTTGAAAATACACGGGACATACTCGAGGAAATCCTGCCCCAGGTAGATATTAAATCGGCACCTGTCGGACCGGAGGACAAAGTCCCCGTGGAGAGCTGCCCCGGGAAATCCGAAACCCTCAAGGCCGACGAACAGGCCATCCTGAAGATCCTGGGCAAAAAACCCGTCCATGTAGACACCCTGGTATCTGATACCGGCTATCAGATACAGGATATCCTGGGCATCCTCATGTCCCTTGAACTGAAGGGGTATGCCCGGCAGCTTCCCGGTAAAAAATTTGTTATGAAGGAGTAACCATGTCCAGCGCTCTTATTATTGTTGAATCCCCAACCAAGGTTAAGACCATACAGAAATACCTTGGCCCGGAATTTGAGGTGAAGGCCTCTGTGGGACACGTCAAAGACCTTCCCAAAAGCAAGTTGGGGATCGACATTGAGAATAACTTTGAACCCATATATGAGGTCATCAGCGAAAAGAAGAAGGTCATCTCTGAACTTAAAAAAGCCGCGAAGAAGGCGGACACCATCTTTCTGGCACCCGACCCCGACCGTGAGGGGGAAGCCATCGCGTGGCACGTGGCGAGCGAGATAGGTGGAAACAAGAATTTCTACCGGGTGCTCTTCAACGATCTGACCAAGAGGACCGTCCTCGCCGCCATTCAAAACCCCCTGGAGTTGAACGTCAACAAATACGAGGCCCAGCAGACCCGGCGGATCCTCGACCGGCTGGTGGGATACCAGATCAGCCCGATTCTCTGGAAGAAGGTGCAACGGGGGCTGAGCGCGGGCCGGGTCCAGTCGGTCGCCGTCAGGATCATATGCGACCGGGAGACCGATATCCTTGCCTTTGTATCGGAGGAATACTGGAACATCACCGCCCTGCTGGAGGGGAGCAATCCCCCTTCTTTTGAGGCGCGACTGACAAGGATAGGCTCGAAAAAGCTTAACCTGGTCAATGAATCGCAGACACGAGAGATCCTCGATGAGATTAAGGGCGTCCCCTTCGTCGTGAAAAAAGTGGAGAAAAAGGAGGTAAAGCGTTCTCCCGCCCCTCCATTCACCACCAGCAAGCTCCAGCAGGAAGCGTCACGGAAGCTGCGTTTCTCGGCAAAGAAGACAATGAGCGTGGCCCAGCGGCTCTACGAGGGAATATCACTGGGGGAAGAAGGCCCTGTCGGTCTCATCACCTACATGAGGACCGATTCAGTCCGGATAGCGGCAGAAGCCTTGGAAGACGCGCGGACGTACATAGGAGCAACATACGGGAAAGAATTTCTCCCGGAGAAAGCCCGTGTCTTCAAGTCCTCAAAGTCTTCCCAGGATGCGCACGAAGCGATACGTCCGACCGCGACGGCATTCCCCCCTCAGAAGATCAAACCGTATCTCAAAAGTGATGAATTTCGCCTGTATCAGTTGATATGGAACAGATTTATAGCCAGCCAGATGAATCCCGCCGTCTTCGATCAAGCCGGCTTCGACATACAGGCGGGCCGCTGTCTTTTTCACGCGCAGGGCTCCATCATGAAATTTCCAGGTTTCAGTATCGTCTATACGGAATCCACCGATAAAGAGGACGACGGCACCGATGACCCGACAGGGAAAACTCTCCCAGATGTCTCCAAAGGGGATGAACTGAAGCTGATCTCACTGGAGCCGCAGCAGAGCTTTACACAGCCGCCGCCACGCTTCTCAGAAGCAACACTCGTCAAGGAACTGGAAGAAAAGGGTATCGGCAGGCCCAGTACCTACGCTGCCATCATAAGTACTATACAGAACAGGAAATACGTCAAGCTCGAAAAGGGCCGGTTTTACACCACCGAACTGGGGGCCATCGTAAACGAGTTGCTCGTCCAAAACTTTCCCAACATCATGGATGTTAAGTTCACAGCCTCAATGGAAGACCGGCTGGACATGATTGAGGATGGAACGCTCACACGACACAAGACACTGGAGGATTTTTATACCCCCTTCAGATCGGAACTGGAAAAGGCCGCTGAAGAGATGAGGGACATCAAGCGGGAGGAGACCCCCACCGATCTTACCTGCGACAAGTGCAAAAGCCCCATGGTGATAAAATGGGGGAAAAATGGAAAATTCCTGGCTTGTTCCAACTACCCGGATTGCAAAAACACCGGGAACATCGAGCAGGATGAAAATGGGGCGATCAGCAAGGCGAAGCCACAGTCGACCGATATCCGCTGTGACGCGTGCGGGAAGAACATGGTTGTAAAGGAAGGCCGCTTCGGAAGGTTCCTGGGATGCTCGGGATATCCGGAGTGTAAGCACACCAAACCGCTCGATACGGGGGTAAAATGCCCGCAGTGCGGCGGCAATCTCTGCGAGAGACGATCAAAGAGGGGTAAGACCTTCTTCGGATGTTCAACCTATCCGACCTGCACCTACGCCCTGTGGGACAGACCCATAGCGAAACAATGTCCCCTATGCGGAAATCCCTTCCTGGTCGAAAAATACTACCGCGGGAAGGAAATGGCAATAAGATGTCCCAATAAGGAATGCGGTTACACGGAACAGGAACAGGATCAGGAGTGAACCAGCCTCATAAAACCACAAAACTGAAACCCGTTGTAATTATTGGTGGCGGTCTTGCCGGATGTGAGGCCGCGTGGCAGATATCAAAAAGGGGTATTGACGTCCTCCTCTGCGAGATGAAACCTTCCCGCTTTTCCCCGGCCCACACCTCCCCCCTCCTCGCGGAGCTTGTATGCAGCAATTCTTTTCGCTCCGACGCGACAGGAAACGCCGTCGGCCTCCTCAAGGAGGAGATGCGGATGATGGGATCGCTTATCATGGAGGCTGCCGCCGCCACAGCCGTTCCGGCGGGAAAGGCCTTGGCCGTGGACAGAACCCTTTTTTCGCGCCACATTGAAAACCGGCTCGCCGCCGCCGGGATCAGGATATCACGGGAAGAGATCACCAGAATACCTGAAGATTCTCTCGTCATTATTGCTACCGGCCCGCTCACATCCGAATCCATGGCACGGGAGGTATCCTCTCTTACCGGAGACGAATATCTCTATTTCTATGACGCCATTTCACCCATCGTTGAGGCGCAGTCCATCGACTGCGCCAAAGCCTTCAGGGCGTCAAGATACGAGAGCCAAGGTGAGGGGGATTACCTGAACTGTCCCCTGACGCGAGAGGAATACGAACGGTTCTGGACCCAACTCGCGGGGGGGGAGGAGGTGCCACTCAGGGACTTTGAAGACAGGCACTGTTTCGAGGGGTGCCTCCCCATCGAAGTTCTGGCAAGGAGAGGGGCAAAAACCTTGCTCTTCGGTCCGATGAAACCGGTTGGCCTCATCGACCCGAAAACGGG
This sequence comes from Syntrophales bacterium, assembly GCA_028718565.1. Classification (GTDB taxonomy): domain Bacteria; phylum Desulfobacterota; class Syntrophia; order Syntrophales; family UBA2210; genus UBA6078. The sequence continues at coordinate 3,674 of JAQULO010000005.1, forward strand.
AAAGCGGCCCTACGGCGTGGTCCAGCTCAGACAGGAAAACAACGCAGGGACCCTCTATAACCTGGTGGGCTTCCAGACAAAGCTGAAATGGCCCGAGCAGAAACGGATACTCAAGATGATTCCCGGACTGGAGAAGGCCGACTTTGCGCGCTACGGCAGCATACACCGTAATACCTTCATAAATTCCCCCACCCTGCTCAGAAAAACACTACAACTGCGCTCCAACAACGACATCTTCTTCGCGGGGCAGATTACGGGGGTCGAGGGGTATGTGGAATCGGCGGCGATGGGTCTGATGGCGGGGATAAACACATGTCGGCACATCGCGGGGGAGGATATGACGCCCCCCCCTGAAACAACCGCCCTGGGGGCACTTCTCCACCATATCACAAACGCCGATTATAGGACCTTCCAGCCAATGAACGTGAACTTCGGTCTCTTTGCCCCTCTTGAAGGCCGGGTACCGAAGAAGGAAAGGGGGGGGCTGTATGCCGAACGCTCCCTCGCCGCGTTGAAGAAATGGAAAGAGCTATACGTTCCTTGAGTGGATTATCCGGAGTCCTTCCAGTGTCAGCATCTCATCGACGTAATCAATGGTACTGGTTTCATCGGCTATGACATTTGCCAGTCCGCCGGTCGCAATGACGGTGGACTCCGTCTGTGCCTCCTCCTTAATACGGTTCACGAGCCCGTCCACAAGGCCGGCGTATCCGAAGACGATCCCCGCCTGCATACTGCTTATCGTGTCCTTGGCAATCACGTGACGGGGTCTGCACAGCTCAACCGGCGGCAGCTTGGACGCCCTTTTAAAGAGCGCCTCGCTTGATATAATGACTCCCGGAGCTATGCATCCGCCCATGTACTCACCTTTCCGGGTGACATAATCAAAGGTAGTCGCCGTACCGAAATCGACGATAATGAGATCTCCCTCGTACTTCTCATGAGCGGCGACGGCGTTGACAACCCTGTCGGCCCCTACTTCTTTCGGATTGTCATAATATATCGGCATGCCCGTCTTGATCCCCGGCCCCACGATAAGGGGAGTGAGGTGAAAATATTTTCTGCAGAGGGGTTCCAGTATGTTCAGCATGGAAGGGACAACGCACGATATGATGATACTAGTGATGGATTGCGAACCGATCTTGTCGGTCTTATAGAGGTTCAGTATCAGCATCCCATATTCGTCGATGGTGTGATCCACCACCGTACGAATCCTCCAGTGGTTCATGAGCTTCTCCCCTTCATAAATACCGATAACAGTGTTTGTGTTTCCTACATCGATAACTAGGAGCATAGCATATCACCTGTCTTTCTGTATAGTTATATCCCCGGACCATATGGAAAGCGTCCTATTCTCTTTATCGAGGAGCAGGAGGACGCCTTCGTCATCTATTCCCTGACATATCCCCCTTTGCAGGGTACCTCTGTCGGCGACCTCAATAGTCTTTCCCACCATACCCGAACATTCCAGCCACCGGTCCCTGACAGGGACAAAACCCCTATCAATGAAGATCCGATACCATTTCTCCAGCAAGCGGTACAGACCGGTCGTCAGTTCGAGACGCGAGGCGTTTTTTGATGTCTGTTCTTTTAAGGATGTTGATAGTAGGCGAAGCTCCTCCTGAAAATCATCAGGCTCCATATTGACATTAATACCGATCCCCACAACAACAAAATCAATTTTAGATCCCTTGCTTTTCATCTCCGTCAGGATGCCGGATATCTTCCTCCCCCCCGCCAGGACGTCATTGGGCCACTTGAGTGAGACGGGACAATAGCCACCCAGAAGTTCCGCAATCGCCACCCCGGCGACGAGGGTCAGCCCGGGGGCAAAAGCAGGCGAGATGTCGGGTCGCAATATGATTGAGGTGTACAGGTTCTTGCCGGGGGGTGAATACCACTTCCTCTCCCTAAGCCTCCCCCTCCCGGCTGTCTGGCAATCGGCCAGCACCACCTCGCCTTCAGGGGCGCCATCACCGGCAAGTACAGACGCGTAAATATTTGTCGAATCAATAGTATCGAAAAAATGAACCCTGTGCCCTATTGAGCCTCGGGGGATAAGCCCTTCCAGATCATCTCCATTGAAATCTCGGTTCACGGTATCGTGTCTCTGAAACAATTCGCCCAAAATCATCTCCCCGCCTCTTTGAACACCAGCGATATATCGGCGGCGGGGGCGGAGTGGGTGAGCGCCCCGACGGATATAAAATCCACCCCCGTCTGTGCAATCGCCCTCACATTCGACAGGGTGACATTTCCCGATGCCTCGACCAGCGCCTTTCCACCGATGAGAGAGACCGCCTCTTTCATCTCGCCCAGCCCCATATTATCCAGCATGATGATATCGGCCGCTGCGGCAAGGGCCTGTGCGACCTCCTGTAGATTTTTTGTCTCCACCTCGATCTTTATTCCGGGAGGAATGCTTCCCGTCACCTTGTGTACCGCATTTGAGATAGACCCCGCAGCGCTGATGTGATTGTCCTTGATCATCACACCGTCATACAGACCGAAGCGGTGATTCGTTCCCCCCCCTGCCTTGACCGCGTATTTTTCAAGGCTCCTGAGGGTCGGCGTTGTCTTCCTCGTATCCAGTATCTTGACCGGGACGCCCTGTACCTCGTCGACATATCGACGCGTTATCGTGGCAATTCCACACATCCTCTGAAAAAAATTCAACGCCACGCGTTCCGCCATGAGGATGGTCTTCAAACTCCCCGAGATGCAGGCAAGAATGTCCCCCTTCCCCGCTGCCCGGCCGTCGGTAAAATACGCCTCAAAGGCCAGAGACGGATCCAGGACGTAAAATACCTCCCTGAAGACATCGATCCCCGCAACGACGATATCACCCTTCGAGACCGCCTGCGCAACGCCGGTCTCCCTGCCGGTAAGCACGGCCGTCGTGGTAAGGTCGTCTGACCCCATGTCTTCATCAAGCGCCCTCTGAATCAGTTCCCTCAAACCGGCATCTAAACCCATGACAATCCTCACGCCATATCACGAAGCCTGTTCAGGGCGTCTTCGAGCACCCGCCTCTTCTCCTTCAGGGTGCTGAACTTTGTTTCTTCCTTTTCAACGATCTCCGGGGACGCCTTTTCCATAAAATCCCGGTTGCCCAGCTTTTTGGAAACGATGCCAAGATCTTTTTCAAACTTCTTGATCTCCTTTTCAAGCCGTTCTTTTTCGGCCGCGACGTCCACGGCACCCTCCAGAAATACGTATACCTTGACGGAATCGACAACCCCCGTCGCAGAACCCTTTGGCTCCGGGGCATCGATCTCTATTGCCAGATCCTCCAGATTCGCGATGTCCAGTACATAACCCTTGCCCGTTTCCATAACGGACAGAGCATCTGCATCGGGGACGGAGATGAGTACCCGCAGCTTTTTTGAAGGGGTGATATTCATGACGCCCCGTATATTTCTGACACTGTTTATGATGCTCTTGATGAGCTCCATGCGGTTGCGTGCATCTATATCCTCAAGGGAGTCATCCGGTTCGGGGAATCTGCTCACCATGATGTATCCATCATCCCCAGTCAGCTTCTGCCATATCTCCTCCGTTACAAAGGGCATAAAGGGATGAAGGAGCTGGAGGGACGTCTTCAATACGGTGAGCAAGGTATACTGAGCGGAAAGTTTCTCCTGCGGGGACCGTTTGCCATACAGGGCCGGCTTTATCAGCTCAAGATACCAGTCACAGAACTCATGCCAGACAAACTGATATATTCTGGCCGCAGCGTCATTAAAGCGGTACGCATCAAGATGGTTTATGACATCCTTCACCGTGCTGTTCAGACTGTCTCTGATCCACCGGTCGCACAGGGAGCACTCTTCCTTTTCCGGTGCGTTCCCGCCGGAATAGTCTTCAAGGTTCATCAGTGAAAAGCGGGCCGTGTTCCATATCTTATTGACAAAATAGCCGTATCCTTTGATCCGTTCCTCGGACATCTTCACGTCTCTGCCCTGCGCAGTAAAGGCCGCGAGCGTAAAGCGGAGGGCATCCGAGCCATACTTGTCGATCATTTCTAGTGGATCTACGCTGTTGCCCTTTGATTTACTCATCTTCTCGCCCTTTTCATCACGGACAAGGGCATGAAGATAAACATCCGCAAAGGGGGCCTTACCCATGACATACATCCCCATCATCATCATCCTGGCCACCCAGAAGAATATGATATCAAAACCGGTAATCAGGAGTGACGTGGGATAGAAGGTCTCAAGCGCCTCCGTCTTATCGGGCCACCCCATGGTCGAGAAGGGCCAGAGAGAGGAGCTGAACCAAGTATCCAGTACGTCTTCATCCTGCATGAGAGAGCCCCCACCACATCCAGGGCAGCGGTCCGGATCTTCTGTGGCTACGATCGTTTTTCCGCATTCGCCACAGTACCACACGGGTATACGGTGCCCCCACCATATCTGCCGGGAGATGCACCAGTCCCGTATGTTGTCCATCCAGTCGAAATAGGTTGACTCCCACATGGGGGGAACTATCTTCGTGTTTCCCTTCACAACTGCGGCGATGGCGGTTCGTGCCAGGGGTTTTACCTTGACGAACCACTGTTTGGACACCGCGGGCTCCACGATGGTCTTGCAGCGGTAGCAACGCCCCACGTTATGTAAATAGGGCTCTGTCTTCACAAGATATCCACCTGCTTTGAGATCCTCTACAATATTTTTTCTGCAGGTGTAGCAGTCCTGTCCCTGATAGATTCCGCCGTTTTCATTGATGATGGCATCGCCATCCATGATGGTGATCACCTCAAGATTGTGCCTCTGAGCCATGGCGAAGTCGTTAGGATCGGCCGACGGCGTTATCTTGACAGCGCCGGTCCCGAAATCCCTGGAGACGTAATCATCCGCTATGACCGGTATCCTTTTATTCACGATAGGGAGGATCACATCCTTCCCGATAACGTCCGCATACCGTTCATCATCTGGATTGACCGCGACGGCGGTATCGCCCAGCATGGTCTCCGGGCGGGTGGTGGCCACGATGATTTCGCCCTGTCCATCGGCATAGGGATACCGTATGTGCCAGAGGCTGGTCGCCTCCTCCTCGTATTCGACTTCGAGATCGGATATGGCCGTATGGCACCGGGGGCACCAGTTTACTATGTAATCATCCTGGTAGATGAGACCGTCGTTGTAGAGCCGGACAAAGACCTCTCTCACCGCCCGGGACAGGCCCTCATCCATGGTGAACCGCTCCCGTGACCAGTCACAGGAACATCCGAGTTTGTGGAGCTGGTTTATGATGACGCCGCCGTACTTCTTTCTCCACTCCCATACCCTCTCTATAAATTTTTCCCTGCCGATATCATGCCGTGTCATACCCTCACGTGCCAGTTCCTGTTCCACTACATTCTGAGTAGCTATCCCCGCATGATCGGTCCCAGGCATCCAGAGTGTATTGTAACCCTGCATCCTCCTGTAACGTGCGATGATATCCTGAAGGGTGTTGTTGAGTGCGTGCCCCATGTGGAGTATACCGGTAACATTCGGCGGGGGAATCACTATTGAAAAGGGCTTTTTGTCGCTGGTGTCTTCGGCATGAAACAGCCCTTCGTCCAGCCAGCGTTGGTACCACTTGTCTTCAACATCTTTAGAATCATATACTTTACTCAGTTCTTCTCTTCCCATAACATGCCCTTCTTATCGTTTTAAGTTTCGGGATTAGGGTGTTTCAAGTCCCCCAAACCCGAGATCTGACCGTCCTGCTTATCATATTTTCGTCTTGGGGGGCAAACCATTTGATGGCCGGGTCTCTCTTGAACCACGTCAGCTGTCTTCTCGCATAGCGCCTCGTATCGCGTTGGATCAGCCTCACCATTTCCTGTCGGCTATGGGTCCCCCGAACATAGGAAATTACATTCCGGTAGGTCATGGCCTGCAAGGGGAGGGACGACTCTTCATATCCCATCCCCAGAAGTTTTTCTCCTTCCTCTACAAGCCCATCCTCCATCATCCTTTCGACCCGCTTATTGATCCTGTCATACAGGAGACCCCTGTCAATTGTGAGGCCTATCTTTATGCAATCATAGCTGTTATTCCCGAACCGGTGTTCTCCCTGGATTGCGACAATCGACTGCCCGGTCTGTTCCATGACCTCAAGCGCCCTGATCGTCCTGACCATATCATTCGGGTGTATCCCCACCGCGGCCGCCGGATCGACCCGTTTCAGTCGTTCATACAGGTATTCCTTTCCGTGTCGCACGGCTTCTTCTCTATAGGAATCACGAAGCCTCGCGTCGGCGCCGGGGGCCTTCAGCAGTCCGCCGAGCAGGGCGTCCAGGTACAGCCCCGTCCCCCCCACAACAAACACCACCTTCTTTTTCCTTTGAAGTAACCGGATTGCCGCATCGGCCTGCTCGGCAAACATCGCGGCGTTGAATTCTTCGTCGGGCTCGACGACATCGATCAGGTGATGGGGCACGCGCGCCTGCTCTTCGGAAGATGGTTTGGCGGTCCCGATATCCAGATGCCGGTAGACCTGCATTGAATCGGCGCTTATAATCTCTCCGTCGAACCTCTCGGCAAGCCTGATCGCCAGGTCGGTCTTCCCCACCCCGGTGGGACCGGTGATAACGATAAGGCGCGGTTGCGGGGGCGAAGCAGAGCTTCCGACGTCTTTCCCTCCGAGGTGAGCTGCTACTGGGCCAAGACTATCCGTCATCGGCGTTTGAACATCCTCTCTAAGTCCCGCAACCCGATCACGGTATAGAGCGGTCTTCCGTGCGGGCAGGTTGCCGCGAACGGTATCGCATCGAGGTCTCTGCACAGCGACGTGACCTCTGAGGCGGTCAATGCGTCATTGGCCTTGACGGCACCCTTGCACGCCATCAGCGCAAGGAGCTTGTCCCGTGTCTCATCCAGGCTTTCGGTCCTCCCCGTATCACCGACCTCCTCAATGACATCGGAGATAAGCGCTTCGAGATTGCACCCGGTAAGAAACACTGGAACCTGTTTTACAATGACCGTGTTTTCGCCGTACCGCTCCACGCCAAGCCCAAGATCCTTCAGCACATCGACGGTATTCATCAGGAGATCAAAGCGGCCGGGTTGCAGGGTTATAACCTCAGGGATCAGGAGGCCCTGAGCGGCGGGCTCCCCTCCCTTTGATATCCTTAACTTCTCGAAGAGCACCCTCTCGTGGGCCGCGTGCTGATCCATGAGGATGAGAGCGCTATCCGATGAAAATACAAGGTAGGTGTTCGCAATCTGTCCCAAGTATGTAAGGGAGAAAAAGGATAACGCCTCCCCCGGCGATGCAGTGACATGTCTGCCAAAGAGATCCGGCCGCGTGCTGATCCCCTCTTCCCCACCCAAGGAGCCCGGCGCCGGGTTCACCTCTGCCTTAGGGACATTCACGTCAAAGGTCCTCTTTTCAGCGCCCGACTTGAGGGTGTACCGTCTTAGCGTCTCTCCGACCCTTTCCCGATATGTATCCGCGCCCCCTTCGGAGGGAGGCCTCTGAAAATCGGGAAGAGCGACAGGCATACCGGAGAGGGAGAGTGAAAGGGTCTCCCTTATAAGACTATATATCTCCGACGGACTCTTGAAACGCACCTCCATCTTGGAGGGATGGACATTGATGTCCACATCGCCGGTGGGGATATCAACAAACAGGACGACGGACGGGAACCTCCGGGGTTCTATCACACGCCGGTACGCGGCCATAACCGAATGATTCAGGAGCTTGTCCCGTATAAACCGGTTATTGACGAAATAGAACTGCCCTTTTGTGTTTGATCGTGTGCGATCAGGAGGGGAAATAACCCCGAGAAGAGTCGTATCCCCCTTACGCCCCTCAATCTGAAGGGCATGTCTCCCGAAATCGTCACCAAATACAAGAGCAATCCTGTCGGACAACTTTTCCGTCTTCGGCACATTGAGGACGGGCCTGCCGTTTGCAAGGACCCGTATCTTCACCCCCGTGTTGGAGAGGGCCAGCCGCACGATGGCGTCTATACAGTGGGCCTGTTCGGTTGAATCCCCCTTCATAAACTTCTTCCGGGCCGGCGTGGAATAAAAGATATCGTCAACTCGTACCGATGTGCCGACAGGGCAGCCGGCATCGATGACTTCTTCAATCCTTCCCCCCCGTACCACAACCCTCGTCCCTGAAGGAGCCCCTGCACGCTTTGTCAACATTTCAATCCTGGATATGGAGGCTATGCTCGCAATGGCCTCCCCGCGAAATCCGAAGGAGGTTATCGTGTGAATTTCTTCGAAGGTGTATATCTTGCTCGTGGCGTGCCGCTCAAACGCGAGTGCCACGTCATCCCGATCGATCCCCCTTCCATTATCCACAACCTTAATTGATCGCTTCCCGCCCCCCTCAAGTTCGACAAGTATGTCGGTAGCACCGGCATCGAGGGCGTTTTCTACAAGTTCCTTGACGATGGAGGCCGGCCTCTCGACCACCTCGCCGGCGGCTATCCTGTTGGACAACTCTTCGGGCATGACGATTATTTTCCCCTGCACGACACGCTCCTCTTTCTCAAAGATTCCCATCTGCCGCATCTCCGGAAAAGGTCTTGACCTTTGAAAGGGTATCATCACCCCCGGCTATCACCTCGCCATGGCCGGGATAGATAAAGTGGGGGTTGACGGTTCTGCGCAGATATTCGTACGATTCCTTTATACGGTCCCTATTCCAGCAAAACCGATTCAAATCTCCCCTGCCATCTGCGGATATACTGATGATCAGATCCCCTGATAACAGCTCCCCCGTTGTCCTGTTGAAAAAACAGACCGAATCTTCCGTATGCCCCGGGGTACAAAAGGCTTCCCACTCTCCAAAGCCATAATCGCCAAGGGGGACGGCCGTCTTATTCTCGTCTCCAAAATAATCAATCCGGTTGGTATCGAAGGGGAGTTTGATGATATTTCTGAGTCCCGGGAGGGGAATCCCCGTCAGGCTCTCAGGACCCAGAGGCGAGAATCTTCTCAGGTGGCGGGCGCTCACCACCGTCGCGGGGGGAAAGCCCACAAACCAATTCTTTATCAGTGATATCTTCCTCTTCCCCGTGAGATAGTCGCTCACCATGGCATGAAACAGGACCCGTGTCCGGGGCGGACACATCGCAAGCAGGTGGCCGATTCCACCTATATGGTCTATGTGAAAGTGCGTGGCCGTTATATAGTGCAGATCATCCAGGGAACAGCCCAATACACGGGTTATGTGCTCGGCTATATCCTTTGCGCACCCGAAGCTCCCCACGTCAACGGCCATGAGGCCTTCTTCCCCTTCGATAAGGTAGGCACGGGCAAAGCCCGTGTTGGGGACGGGATGTACCCTCCGGAGGTTGTCTCTGCCCACGGCTGCCATATGTCACACCCCTTTAGCTCATACCGGCCATATACTCCTCGAGTGCTATCTGCCAGAACCGCATCGTCCGGTGGGTGGTATCGGCAAATTTCCTGCAACTGAGCACCGAGTATTCCGGACGGGGGGCAGATCTGCCGAGCTGTGCCGATTTTATGGGAGCGATACTGACATTCCCCATGTCTCTGTATTCCAGGATCTTGAGGGCAAACTGGTACCAGGTGCATACCCCCCTGTTTGTCAGGTGGAAAACGCCCCGGTGACCACCCTCGATGAGGACCCTCACCGCCGCCGCCAGATCCACCGTATAGGTGGGAGAGCCCGTCTGATCGTCGACCACCTCCAGCTTTCCCGTCCTCTCCGCCCGCTCCACGATTGCCCCGACAAAGTTCCTTCCATGCTTACCGTACAGCCAGGATGTTCTTACGAGCAGATAATTATCTGAGATCTCCCTGAGGTATTCCTCCCCCTTCAGCTTGGATCTTCCATAGGCGTTGATGGGGCTACAGACATCATCCTCCACGTAAGGGCCCTTCTTTGTCCCGTCGAAGACATAATCGGTGCTGAAGTGAACCAGTTTGATGCCGGACTCCCTACAGGCCAGGGCCACGTTCTTGACACCGTCGGCGTTTACGCAAAGGGATCCTGCCTCATCCGTCTCACATCCGTCGACGTTCGTATAAGCGGCCGCGTTGATGACCACGTCAGCGCCAGACTGACCAATTTCACCCCTGCACCCGGAAGCGGATGCTATATCGAAGTCTTCGATATCCTTGCCGGCCACATCGTGCGTCCTCCCAAGATCGGCCATAAGATCGGTCCCGAGCATACCCTTGTGCCCCAGCACCAGTACCTTCATAAGTATCTTACCTCTTTGAGAAAAAGCCCATGAGGAGGGGCGGTGATTCCAGCCCTGGTCCTGTCCATAGCATCCATGATCTCTTCGAATCCGGTGGGCGTAATAACTCCTTTTCCCACATCGACAAGCAGGCCGACGATATTCCTCACCATATACCTTAAGAAGCCGTTCGCCTCTATAGTAAAGGATATCATACCATTTTTCATCTCAACAGAGGCTACGGTAACCGTCCGTACGTGATCATCGACATCCCCCCCTGCGGCGCAGAAGGATGAAAAATCGTGGGTCCCCTCCAGGAGTTTTGCCGCCTGCCCCATGCCGCCCAGGTCAAGAGGCGTGCGCAGGTGCCAGGAATAGCTTCGGTAGAGGGCGCTCCTCACCGGGTTATTGAATATCCGGTACACGTATACCTTGCTCTTAGCGCTGTAGCGCGCGTGAAACCCCTCATCTGCGTCCTGTAGTATCTTGATTACGATACCTTCGGGGAGAAGACTGTTGATCCCCTTCAAAAGATTTTCACATCCGATAGCCGACTTCGTTCTGAAGTTCGCCACCTGATTAAGGGCGTGAACGCCTGCGTCCGTTCTTCCCGAGGCCGTCAGCCGTATCTCTTCCTGCGTAATTATGCTTATTTTTTCCTCAAGCACTTCTTGAATGGTGATGCCATTGGGTTGCCTCTGCCATCCATGGTAAGCAGTCCCGTCATATTCGCAGACAACCATGACGTTTCTCATAGGGGTAGTCCACGATCACTTGGCTTTTTTCGCGCATTTGTAGAGCGCATCTACCGCCGGTAGTGTTTTCCCCTCCAGGAGTTCAAGGGACGCGCCCCCTCCGGTGGATATATAGGTGATCGAGTCACTTTCCCCCGTCCTGTGTACCGCGACATCCGTGTCTCCCCCTCCGACTATGGTAAGAGCATGGGACTGGGCAACAGCGTGAACCATGGAAAATGTTCCCATACTGAAGGCATCGATCTCAAACACACCCATGGGACCGTTCCACATAATCGTCTTCGCATCGGTGAGTACCTCTCGAAAAAGGGCAATCGTGGCAGGTCCGATATCCAGACCCATCCAGTTGGGATCTATTTCTTGAATGGGTACAATCTTCGTCACCGCCTTTGGCTCCGCCTTTTCGGCGATAACACAATCGACAGGTAGATATAATTTTACACCTCTTTCCTTCGCTATCTTCAGACTACGTCGCGCCGTACTGATAAGATTATCCTCTACGAGGGAGGTCCCCACCTCGTACCCCATCGCCTTAAGAAAGGTAAAGGCCAACCCCCCGCCGATGATCATCTTGTCAACCTTTTTTATGAGATTAGCAAGGGCCTCCAACTTGCCCGACACCTTTGACCCACCTACGATGGCCACAAAGGGACGTAAGGGATCTTCGAGGGTGGTGCCGAAATAGTTCAGTTCCTTCTTCATCAGAAAGCCGGCGCAGCACACCTTTGCAAATTTCGTTATTCCCACGTTGGAGGCATGGCTCCTGTGGGCATTTCCGAAGGCATCATCCACATACACATCTCCGTAACAGGCCAGCTTGCTGGCAAAGTCAGGTGAGTTCTCCGTCTCCTCCTTATGGAATCGAAGGTTCTCCAGCATGATAACGCATCGAGGCTCCATACCCTGAATCAACCTCTCCACATCATCGCCAACGCAATCTTTTGCCAAAGCAACTTCTTTTCCCAAGAGACGTGACAGCCTCTTGGCTACGGGTGCAAGGCTGAAACTCTCCACCCTCGCCCCCTTCGGTCTCCCCAGATGAGAGATTATTATCACCTTAGCATCCTCATCAAGCGCGTAGTTAATTGTGGGAAGCGCAGCCTTTATTCTTCTGTCGTCGGTAATATGCAGATTGTCATCCAGTGGAACGTTAAAGTCAAAACGACACAGCACTCTTTTCCCTTTGATATCGATCTCATTTATGTACTTCATGGGTTCCTCCATTCCATACGCAGGTTAGTTCAGATGAGGCGGTATATAATACTGAGATGACATGGTCAAGGCAGAACTCCCCTCTTTGATTCTTTATACGGGTTATCTTTACGCAGGGGAGATGGGACCTTTGTTGATCCTACAGGTCCCGACTCTTCATGGTGACCACCGCAAAGGCAGCCACCCCTTCGCCCCGTCCCGTAAACCCCATACCTTCATTTGTTGAAGCCTTCACGTTTATCCGGTCCGGCGCCACGGCGAGAAAATCGGCTATATTCGCAACCATTGCAGGAACATATTTTTTTAATCGGGGTCTTTCCAGGACAAGTGTTGAGTCGACATTATTCACGATGTACCCCTTCCTGTCTGCCAGCTCTTTGACCCTGATCAGCAACTCTCTGCTCGGGATATCTTTGTAGGCAAGATCGCTGTCAGGAAAGTGCCGCCCAATGTCACCCTCTCCAATGGCGCCGAGGATGGCGTCACAGAGGGCGTGAAGCAAAACATCCGCATCGGAATGGCCAAGGAGTCCCATCTCGGCGGGGATCTCCACACCCCCCAGGACCAGTTTCCTCTCCTCGACCAGCCGGTGGCTGTCATATCCGAATCCGATTCTCATATGCCCGGCTCCGGCTCGCTCCGTTTCAGCAGAAACTCACCGAGAACGAGGTCCTCCGGTGTGGTAATCTTGATATTATACGGCAGGCCCTGGATTGTCCTTACCGGCATGCCCATACGTTCCACAAGGGACGAATCGTCGGTGCCGTAAAAGCCCTCCCGGCACGCGCTTTCGTATGCATCCAGGATGATCTCCCTCCTGAACGACTGAGGCGTCTGGGCAAGCCGCAGAACCGCCCTGTCGAGAGTATCTCGAATAATCCCGTCTTTACCAATTATTTTGATGGTATCCGTGGAAGGGACGACCGGGACCACCGCTCCGCTCTGAACGGCTTCCCGGATGGAGAGTTCTATCAACTCCTGTGTAACAAACGGCCTTACGCCATCATGGACAACGACGACATCATCTCCTTCGTCAACCATCCCCAGGCCTTCTCTGACAGAGTCCTGCCGCGCCTCCCCACCGGCCTGAATCTGTTTTGCTTTGAGGATGCGGTATCTGCCGACAATTTCATCCCTGACATAATTCCTGTCGTCCTTGGGAACCACAAGGACGATGCGGCCAACAGACGGGGTCTTTTCAAAGGTGATAAGGGTACGGGCCAATATGGGAACGCCGGCAAGGGGAACGTACTGCTTCGGACGGTCATGCAACATTCGTTTTCCGGAACCGCCGGCGACGATAATTGCGACTGACTGCACCATCATTATTTCCGTGCTCTCGAGTTTTTGCCGTATGAGTTCCAAGGAGTATTCGAGTTGCGGCTCCGCCGCTCCTCTCTAGGCGGAGACGCTGTTTCGCTCATCATCTTTCATGCCGGAAAAGATCATCCGCCCCGCCGACGTCTGGAGAACGCTGGTTACAACCACCTCGACATCCTTCCCCATGTACCTGGTTCCATTATCCACAACTACCATGGTGCCGTCATCAAGGTATGCCAGGCCCTGTCCCGCCTCTTTTCCCTCTTTGATAACCCGTACGGTCATGGCTTCGCCGGGCAGGACGAGGGGTTTCAGGGCATTTGCAAGGTCATTTATGTTCAGGATCTTTATGCCCTGTAGCTCTGCTACTTTGTTCAGATTATAGTCGTTAGTTACGATTGTGCCCCCCTGTTTTTTGGCAAGGGCGACCAGCTTCGAGTCAACCCCCTTTACCTTCGGAAAATCGATATCGACAATCTCAATCTTCACACCGTCACTCTTCTGCATCCGGTTGAGTATATCCAGCCCCCTTCTCCCCCGTGAACGTTTCATGTGATCGGATGAATCGGCAATCAACTGCAACTCATCCAACACAAATCGGGGGACTACCAGGGTTCCCTCAATAAATCCGGTACCGCATATATCGGCCATCCTGCCGTCAATAATGACGCTGGTATCCAGTATCCGGTAATCCTGTTTTTCATCTTTCGGAGCAGCGGATTGAAGGAAGTGGAAGTCTTCGCTCTTCTTCGAGCCCAGGACCAGACCGAGGTACCCCAGGATGAAGGTAACGATGACATAGATATACCCCCACGGTATTATGTCGTGCCCTTCCAGCCCGGGCATAAACTTTAAACCACAGGTAAAAAGAAAGGCGATCAAAAGCCCGATAACCGTCCCGACAACACCGCCGAATATAACCCTTAATGAAAGTTTTCGTATGGCCTGTTCTATCTGGATTACAAAGATTGAAAGGAAAAGTCCCGATATCAAACCTACTAATGAAAGGGGAAACGTATAATATTTTAAAGCAATAAAATAACCACTCAAAGAACAGGCCCCTATAAGCAAAAGCCTTATAACCAAATACCACCTCCTGAAAATCAGTCACTATTTCAAGGAACGGAGTGTGAAACTACGCCGTGAATATCGCGTTCAGGTTTTCTTCCACCTCGGTTTCCTCGCAGTCACCGGCTATCGATATCTCTCGTATCAACAGACTCTTTGCAGTATCCATCATCTTTCTCTCGCCAAATGACAGATCCTTATCAATCTTTAAGGTAAAGAGATCGCGCAACACCTCCGCTATTTCATAAACCGATCCCGTCTTTATCTTTTCCCAGTACTCCTTGTATCTCTTGTTCCACGTTTGTTTATCTACAACCGCACTCTTTTCTCTCAGTATCTTATAGACTATAGGGATTTCATCCTCCGAGATTATATCCCTGAGACCAACGAACCTGGCGCCGTCCTGAGGTATCATGATCGTTGCATTATTCCCCAGGATCTTCATGACATAAAATGGCTGCTCGTTTCCCATAATCTCCCTGATCTCTATAGCCTCAATCACCCCGACCCCATGTGCCGGATAGACCGCCATGTCTCCCACCTTAAACATACACATCATCTCCCTACGCCTCTTGCAACAAAAATGGTCCTCTGTCTAAAAGGAGGTAGCATGTATCACAATTTGGCATCCCGGTCAATTAAATCCTCCCGGCACCCCTCCAAAGGGAGAAAATTGTCTTGACTTTGAAAGACAGAATAAGCTAATCGTGCGAGGTTGTACCGTCACCAACAGTTACAGGAAGGGGGCACCATGGCAAAATACAGTTCCGATTCTCTCAGAAATATTGCGATCGCAGGGCACGGAGGAACGGGTAAGACGTCTCTCTGTGAAGCTTTCCTGTTCCTCAGCGGAAAATCCGACAAACTTGGAAGGGTAGATGATGGAACATCTTCCCTCGACTTTGAACCGGAAGAGCAGAAGAGGCACATCTCCATCAGTTCGGCAGTAAACTTTTTTGAATGGAATAAACACCGAGTAAACATCATCGATACCCCCGGGGATTCCAACTTCTTCACGGATACCAAATACAGCCTGCGTGTCGCCGATAGTGTGATCGTCGTCGTGGATGCCGTCGGCGGTGTCGAATTTCAGACAGAAAAGGTATGGGATTACGCCGACGAGATATCACTCCCCCGCATGGTATATATCAGCAAGATGGACCGGGAGCGTGCCGATTTTTTCAAGACGGTGGAAGCCATAAACACCAAACTGGGGAAAAAGACAACGGTCTGCTATCTTCCGATAGGTTCCGAAGAATCCTTCAAAGGTCTGATCGATCTTGCAAACATGAAGGCCCTCCTCTTTGACGATCCCAAGGGGAAACCAAAAAGAGAGAACATTCCGGAAGATTTACTGGAAGATGCCACGGCGGCCCGGGAGACCATGGTCGAAGATATAGCGGAGTGTGACGAGTCGTTGATGGATAAGTATCTGGAAGAAGGGGAACTTTCTATCGACGATATCAGGGCGGGACTCCGCAGGGGAATGATTTCAGGAGACCTGATCCCCGTCGTATGCGGGTCGACCATCACCAACACGGGGATAGTGTCCCTTATGGATGCGATTGTCAATTTTCTCCCCTCTCCCCTGGATCGGGGGGTCATCACCGGTACGAAGCCCGACACAGAAGAGACAGAGGAGCGGTCGCCCGATGAAAAGGCGCCCTTTTCCGCGATGGTGTTCAAGACTATTGCCGACCCCTACGCCGGCAAGCTCACCCTGTTTCGGGTCTTTTCGGGGACTGTAACATCGGATTTTGTCTTTTATAACTCATCGAAGGACCTGAGTGAAAAATGCGGAAACATCTTCTATCTGGAAGGGAAAAACCAGGTTCCCGTAGAATCACTCATCCCTGGGGATATCGCCGCCCTTGCCAAGCTGAAGGAGACGTCCACCGGCGATACCATGTGTGATTTAAAGGCCCCCATCATCTATGACAGAATTCCCATGACAAAGCCGGTGGTTCATTACGCGGTGGAGGCTAAGACCAAGGGGGATGAAGAGAAGATACACTCCTCTCTTAACAGGCTGATCGACGAAGACCAGACCCTCTCGCTACACCGGGACCCCGAGACGGGAGAAACCATACTTTCCGGGGTCGGACAGGTACATATCGATATAACCATAGAAAAACTTAAGAGAAAGTTCGGCGTGGGTGTAACCCTCCGGCAGCCGAAGGTCCCGTACCGGGAAACCATCAAGGGAAAAACAAGGGTCCAGGGCAAGTACAAGAAACAATCGGGGGGCAAGGGACAGTACGGTGATACGTGGCTCGAGATAGAACCTCTTCCCAGCGGAGGCGGGTTCGAGTTTGTCGATGCAATCGTCGGCGGTGTCGTACCCAGAACATACATACCTGCGGTGGAAAAAGGCATCGTCGAAGCGATGGCCGAAGGCATCCTGGCCGGGTACCCCATTGTCAATGTCAGAGTTTCCCTTGTCGACGGTTCATACCATACCGTGGACTCATCCGAAATGGCCTTCAAGATAGCAGGATCCATGGGTTTCAAGAAGGGTTTTCAGGAATGTCACCCCACCCTCCTGGAACCGATAGTCGATATCAGTATTGAAATACCCGATGAATACATGGGAGATGTGATCGGCGACCTCAACAGCAGGCGGGGACGCGTCCTGGGGATGGATAAAGAGGGAAACAACCAGGTCATCAAGGGACAGGTTCCCTTGGCCGAGATTCTTTCCTACGCGCCCGATCTCACATCGATCACCAGCGGTAGAGGGACCTTTTCCTATGAGATCTCCCGCTACGATGAGGTTCCCGCGCACCTACAGGAAAAGGTTATCGCCGAAGCGAAAAAGAAAGATTCATAAAAATTTTGAACCGTTAGTCATTAATTCTTAATGGGGAACGTGCGTCTGTGATTACCGGCGGCGTCATAACACTAAGCGATAAGGGTTCCCGCGGCGAGCGGGAGGATATCAGCGGCAAGGAGGTCGTTCGCATGCTGGCCGACCTCGATATCAGGGTCGCCGATTATGAAATAATTCCCGATGAAAAAGAGGTTATAAAGGACAAGATAAGAGAGTACACCGATACAAAGAATCTCGATCTGGTGGTAACAACCGGAGGAACCGGCGTCAGTCCACGGGATGTCACACCCGATGCGACTCTCGAGGTACTGGACAGGGAGCTCCCAGGCATGGCGGAGGCGATGCGGAGGGAAAGCATGAAGAAGACGCCTCATGCGATGATATCGAGGGCAGTGGCAGGGATACGGGGACGGTCGTTGATCGTCAATCTGCCCGGAAGCCCGAGGGGAGCCCGGGAAAACCTGGCGGTCATTCTTCCGGCCCTGAAACACGCTATAGAAAAGATAAAGGGGGACGAATCGGATTGCGGGGGGTAGGATATGACCACCCCGTTCATCACGGGTTCCACTTGTCCGATGCGTATCCGGGCGTTGTCCCCTGAATGGCGGGCACCTTCTCAGCCGGTATCCTTTTCTCCAGCGCCTTAACCTCCTTTTTCAGCCGTGTAACTTCCCTGGAAAGCCTGAGCCTTTCCACAATTCCCATAAAGCCGGTAAATATGACACCCACGCCGAAGGAGATGAAGATAAGCAGATACGTCGCCACATTGACATTTATGAATTCATAATATCCGAGATGAACAGTATCCGTATTCGCCAATGAAAAGGTAATGATAAACAGCACAACCAGTGTCAAAATAATGGTATACAGAAGTTTCATGTTACCACTCCTCTCTCTTTTCAAAATAACGTAACAACGTCTTTCGGGTCGTTGCAATATCCTCCGGAATTACCCTGACCTCTCCGAGTACCGTGGTAAAATTGGTATCCCCCAGCCAGCGTGGAACCACATGTATGTGCAGATGATTATCGATACCGGCACCGGCCACCTTTCCAAGGTTCATCCCTATGTTAAAGCCTTCAGGCTCAAAGGCTTTTTTCAGGTTTCTCACACACATGGCGGTAAGCTCCATCATCTCCATCTTTTCTTCCGCATTCGTCTCCTCCATATCACACATATGCCTGAAGGGGATCACCAGCAAATGCCCGGAAGTATAGGGATATTTGTTCATTATGATGTAACAGGAGTTCCCCTCGTGCAGCACGAGGTCCTTCTCCCTGGCAGACCCCCTGCAGAAGATACACCCATTTGGCTTATCACCTTTAATATATTCCATCCTCCCCGGGGCCATTATACTATCCATACTCATTTTCCCGCTTCAATCCAGATATATAATCGTTCCCACGATCTCTTCTCCAATATCCAGTATCCCCACGGAATTATGTTTTGCGAACCTTCGATCCGTGGGCGAACCGGGATTGAAGAGCAACACCCCGCCTTTCATCTCATTCACAGCCCGGTGTGTGTGGCCGTATACGATACACGCAACATCCTCAAATTCCCGGAGTATCTTTTCCTCCAGACCGTAGGGATCCCCCCAGCCATGTATCAGGCCTATTCTTCGCCTTTCGATCTCCAGTATCCGCTTCTCGGGGAAAACCTCCCGCACCGAATCGGGGTCCATATTGCCACTGACGGCATATACCTCTTTGTTCTCGAAGACATCGAGAACCTCCAGGTCGACGATATCTCCGGCGTGCAGAATCAGGTCAACATCACGGAAATGATTCTTCACAATCTCTTGGAGTCTATAGTCAGAAATATTGAGATGAGTATCGGAAATAACGCCTATCTTCATAGCCAGCATTAGCGGATCTCCTATTATATCCATGATAAAAAGACAAGAATTATTTTGGGACTTTTGGCCTCTCACAAAATGCAGAAGTATTTTCTTGTAACTCACGTTACAGGCGGATGGCATGATTCAAACAAAATACTTGACAAAACCACAGAGATAATTTAATCACTACTAAAACGATAGTATAGATAGGAACGGATGATACTCTTATGAAACTTTCAACGAGGGCACGGTACGGGGTAAGGCTTATGATTTCTCTGGCAGAGAGATTCGGAGAGGGCTCCGTGTTTCTGAAAGATATCGCGGCAGAACAGGGCATATCAGAAAAATACCTGAGTCTCATTGTCATACCCCTACGATCGGCAGGTCTGCTGTTATCGACGCGGGGCGCCTACGGAGGGTACTCCCTGGCAAGGGACCCGGAGAAGATATCACTGAAAGAGGTCGTTGATGTCCTGGAAGGTGAAGCCTGCCTGGTGGACTGCGTGAGGGAGCCCTCCGCCTGCCCCCGGACTGACATCTGTCCCACCAGAGAGATATGGCAGACGGTGGGAAAAAAGATTTCGGAAACACTGGGGGAAATAACCCTCGGATCTCTTGTTGTCAGCTCCCTTGAAAAAAAACGAATCGTTGCCCTGGAAAAGGAGTGACCGAAGGGTAGCCGTAAAAATCATTAGTACAAGAGCGCTTGTAAAAGGAAAATTATAATGAAGAAGATATAATATATGGACTATGGGGCGACGACACCTGTGGATGCGGAGGTAGTGACCGCCATGCTGCCCTTTTTTACCGAGGCCTTCGGAAATCCCTCCAGCTTTCATGCCTTCGGACAGGAAGCTAAATATGGGGTAGAAGCGGCGCGGCAGACAATCGCCGCATCCATCGGAACGGACCCGGAGGAGATCGTTTTCACAAGCGGTGGCTCGGAAAGCGATAACTTTGCGGTCAAAGGCGTGGCATATGCCAAAAGGAGAAGGGAAATCACATCATTACCTCAGCGATTGAGCACCATGCCGTTCTGGAGCCCTGTCATTTTCTGGAGAAACAAGGTTTCGAGGTGACCCGTCTGCCTGTCAACGCCAACGGGTTGCTTGATCCGTCGGATGCGAAACGAGCGATCACGGACAGGACCATTTTGATCTCCATCATGCATGGGAATAATGAAATAGGGACTATGCAGCCTATTGCCGAGATAGGGGCAATCGCCCGCGAGCGGGGGATTACCTTTCACACCGACGCGGTGCAGACCTTCGGGCGCGTGCCCCTCACGGTGAACGGCCTGAACGTGGATCTTTTGAGTGCGTCGGCACACAAGATTTACGGTCCCAAAGGGGTTGGGTTTCTATACATTCGAAAGGGTACTCGTATCCAACCCTTCATGCACGGCGGCGATCAGGAGGGGGGACGCAGGGCTTCAACCCATAATGTTCCCGGCATCGTCGGCATGGGCAAGGCCGTGGAGCTTGCCATGAGGGATGTGGATGCCGAAGCGGTGAGATTGACAGCCATGAGGGACAGGATGATACAGGGAATTCTCGGCAATATTGAGCATAGCCAGCTGAACGGCCATCCGAGCCTGCGTCTCCCCAACAATATCAATGTATCTATCAAGTACGTGGAAGGCGAGTCGCTCCTGCTTTCTCTGGACATGGAAGGGGTTGCCTGTTCCACCGGGTCTGCCTGCACATCGTCCAGTCTGGAGGCATCGCATGTGCTGATGGCAATCGGCCTTCCCCACGAGACGGCCCATGGATCGCTACGCTTCACGCTGGGACGACAGACAAGAGAGGAAGACATTGAGTACGTAATAGGGATTCTTCCGGGAATAGCCAGGAGACTGAGGGCCATGTCGCCGCTTTACAAGAACAAGAATCAGGCTACGGCCTGAGACACATGACGGATCATCAATCCGACAAAGGAGATACATCAGTGATGGAACAATACAGCGAAAAAGTGATGGACCACTTCAGGAACCCGCGAAACGTGGGAGAAATTGAAAATACGGATGGGGTTGGTAAGGTCGGCAATCCCGTCTGTGGGGATATCATGGAATTGCAAATCAAGGTGAAGGATGGGGTCATCGTGGATGCACGTTTTAAGACATTCGGATGTGGAGCGGCCATCGCCACCAGCTCCATGGTGACGGAATTGATCAGGAACAAGACAATCGACGAAGCATCAAAAATATCGAACAGGGCAGTTGCCGAGGCGCTGGGCGGCTTGCCGCCGATCAAGATGCACTGTTCCGTCCTTGCCGAGGAGGCGCTGACCAAGGCAATCGAGGACTATCACAAGAAGAGGGATGGATCTCTGTAATGACGGAGAAGGCCCTGATTGCAATGATTTGCGGAGTCGCAGAAGGGGTTACTCATGGAACTTGTTGAAAAAATACTAGGATTGAAACGAAAAAGAAACGCTGTGATCCTGGCCCACAATTACCAGACCCCTGCGGTCCAGGACATAGCCGACTATGTTGGCGACTCGCTGGGTCTTAGCGTCCAGGCAGCTGGAACCGACGCCGAAGTTATTGTCTTCTGCGGCGTTCGTTTCATGGCGGAGACGGCCAAGATACTCTCTCCAGAGAAGACAGTTCTCCTTCCCGATGAGAGAGCCGGGTGTCCCATGGCGGACATGGTTACGACGGATCAACTCATGGCATTAAAAGCGAAACACCCTGAGGCGAAGGTGTTAGCGTATGTAAACACATCGGCGCAGGTCAAGGCGGAATGCGACCTGTGCTGCACATCGGCAAATGCCGTGTCTATGGTGCGGGACATTTTGAAAGACGAAAAGGAAATCATCTTCATCCCCGATCGGCATCTTGCCGACTATGTTGCATTGGAAACGGGAAGGGAATTCATCGTGTGGAACGGCTGGTGCCCGACCCACGCTAAAATATTGCCGGAGGACATTATCAGGGAAAAGGAACTGCACCCGAAAGCCTTCGTTATCGCCCACCCGGAATGTCCTCGCGAGGTCAGAAGCATGGCGGACGAAGTAGCCTCCACGGGTGGGATGTGCAGCTATATCAGAGAGAAGGACGCAGATGAGTTCATCGTCGCTACGGAGGTGGAAATCATACACCGCCTGAAAAAGGAAAATCCCGAAAAGCTTTTTTATCCGGCGTCCCGGTTTGCCGTCTGTCCTAACATGAAATACACGACCCTTGAGAAAATACTCTGGTCGCTGGAAGATATGACACAGGAAGTTCACGTAGATGAGAGTGTCCGCATCAGGGCAAGAAGAAGCATTGGAAGGATGCTCTCCGCCGGGGAAAGACAGTATGGAGTCATTTGAGAAACATTCCTCGGCGAAGCCCTGCTGACCATTGATGAGATACTGAGGCGAAGAGCGAATTTGGCGATTTAATCCGCACACCTCATTCAGGCAATAATTCATACAATCAGATTTACCAAGGAGAAAAGAGATGCCGAAACATGACGATTCTTTACATATAGACACCCTGGTCCTTCACGGCGGGCAGGAACCCGACCCCGTGACGGGAGCCAGGGCCGTCCCCATATACCAGACAACATCATACCAGTTCAAAGACACTGACCATGCGGCGAGCCTTTTCGCCCTGAAGGAATTCGGCAATATCTATACCAGGCTGATGAACCCTACTACAGATGTGCTCGAAAAGCGCATAGCACTTATCGACGGCGGCGTGGGCGCCCTTGCCGTGGCAAGCGGCCAGGCGGCGATTACCCTTGCCCTCCTGAATATCGCCCAGGCAGGCGACGAAATCGTGTCGGCAGACAACCTGTACGGAGGGACCTATACGCTCTTTCACTATACGTTCCCCCGGCTGGGCATAAAGGTAAACTTTGTAAAATCGAACGATCTTGAGGCTCTGGAGAAGACCATTACGGATCGAACGAAGGCCGTCTATGCCGAATCGATCGGCAACCCCAAGCTGGACGTTGCCGATCTTGAAGGGATCGCCGAAGTGGCGCATCGCCACGGGATTCCTTTCGTCCTTGACAATACCGTATCCCCCTGGCTCCTCCGTCCCATTGATCACGGTGTCGACATTGTGGTCTACTCGGCGACGAAATTCATAGGTGGTCACGGGACGTCCGTAGGTGGCATCATCGTCGATTCGGGAAGGTTCGACTGGACGAACGGAAAGTTTCCCCTTATCGCCGATCCTGACCCGAGTTATCACGGCCTGGATTTCGTGGAGGCCCTGAAACCGATGGGAAATATCGCCTACATCACCAAGGCCCGGGTTATCCTGCTCCGGGACCTGGGCCCGGCCCTGGC
This sequence comes from Syntrophales bacterium, assembly GCA_028718565.1. Taxonomy (GTDB): domain Bacteria; phylum Desulfobacterota; class Syntrophia; order Syntrophales; family UBA2210; genus UBA6078. Next base: position 27,148 of record JAQULO010000005.1, read on the forward strand.
GCCATTCAATTCATTCCTGCTCCTCCAGGGGCTGGAGACGCTTCACCTGAGAATGGCTCGTCACACTGAAAACGCTCTGGCGGTTGCCCGCTACCTGGAGGGTCATCCTCGGGTCGCCTGGGTGAACTACCCCGGGCTGTCCGAGAGCCCGGAATATGAACGGGCGAGGAAGTACCTTCCGAAAGGTGCCGGCGCCGTCATAGGATTCGGCGTAAAGGGAGGAATCTACGCGGGGAGGACCTTTATCAATTCACTCAGGCTGATATCGCATCTTGCCAACATCGGCGATGCCAAGACGCTGGCTATCCATCCGGCAACGACGACGCACCAGCAACTGTCCGCCGAGGAACAGTTGACAACGGGGGTTACGCCCGACTTCATTCGCCTGTCCGTGGGCATCGAGCATATCGACGATATCACCGGCGACATCGGGCAGGCGCTAGGGAGGGTGCCGCCATGAGTGTGAATCGTGATGATTTTGTTGAAACGAACCATCTGGCCTTTGCCTTGCCACCGGATATGCTTTCCCTTGAGTCGGGCCGGAAACTCGGCCCGGTGACACTGGCCTATGAAACGTACGGACGGCTTAACGACGAGAGGTCCAACGCCATACTTGTCTGCCACGCATTGTCCGGTGATGCCCATGCGGCAGGATATCATCAGGGTGACAAAGATCCCGGGTGGTGGGATGCCCTGATCGGACCGGGGAAGGCCTTCGATACGGACCGGTTCTTTGTGATTTGCTCCAACGTGGTTGGGGGGTGCAAGGGAAGCACTGGGCCATCTTCGATAAATCCGGAAACGGGAAAGCCCTATGCCCTCGATTTCCCCTTCATCACGGTAGGCGACATGGTGAATGCCCAGCGACATCTTGTGGATCACCTTGGTATCGAGCGCCTTCTCGCCGTCGTCGGCGGTTCCATGGGAGGAATGCAGGTACTCCAGTGGGTTTCGGCCTATCCGGAGCAATTGCGATCGGCTATCCCAATTGCCACGGCCCTGAAGCATTCGCCACAGCAGATTGCCTTTAACGAGGTGGTGCGGCAGTCCATAATGGGTGATCCAGACTGGCGGAAGGGAGACTACTATGGCCACGGGCAGCCTCGTAACGGCCTTTCTGTTGCCCGCATGATCGGCCATATTACATACATGAGCGACTCTTCCATGGAGACAAAATTCTCCCGAAGACTTAAAAACGAGGGATATGGGTTTTCAATGGAGAACGACTTCGAGGTGGAAGGGTATCTGCGATACCGTGGAGATAGTTTTGTGAAGCGTTTCGATGCCAACTCCTATCTCTACATCACGAAGGCCATGGATTATTTCGATCTTTCGGGAGACAGCTTTCTTCCGGGGAAGCAGCATGTCAATGCCAAGTTCCTGATCATATCCTTCACTTCGGACTGGCTCTATCCCTCGTCCCAGTCCATGGATATCGTACGGGCCTTGAAGAAGCGGCGGATTGCCGCCACATACTGCGAACTGAAATCGACCTGGGGTCACGACGCCTTTCTGGTGGAAGTCGAGGAAGAAACGCGGCTTATCAAGAATTTTCTCCGGAGTCTTCCCGCCGCGCCCCCGGAGCTTCATGGTGCTTCCCCGGGAAGCCCGAACCATGAAATAGCGGTTGAAAACAAAGAAAGCAGAAGGGCCTCGTGAAGAGGGAAACGGGTATGGAAGAGAGAATAGATCACCGGATTATATGCGGCATGATTCAGGAGGGGGCAACCATTCTGGATCTCGGGTGCGGGAACGGAGACCTCATGTCGACTTTATCCCGGGAGAAACACGCCTCGGTGCAGGGGATAGAGCTCAACGACGAGGCGGTCCAGCGGTGCGTGGAAAAGGGTCTTACGGTCTTTCATGGCGATATCGAAAGCGGACTGGCCGATTACCCGGACGGGTCTTTTGATGACGTCATACTGAATCAGAGCCTGCAGGAGGTGAAAAAGGTAGATTTTATCATAGAGGAATCTCTCAGGGTGGGAAAGCGGGTTATCGTAGGATTCCCTAATTTCGCCCATATCATTTCCCGATCGACCCTCTTCTTCCGGGGAAAAACACCGGTAACGCATGCCCTTCCGCATTCCTGGGATGAGACACCCGATGTCCGGTTTCTGAGTATCAGGGATTTTGAAGATTTCTGCAGGAGTAAAGGGTTACGGGTCCTGGAGGAGGTTTACCTGGGCGTCCACAGGACCATCACCTGTTGTCCCAACCTTTTTGCCCGGAATGCAATATATGTACTGTCCCGGCAGGACGGAGCCTGAACCGTACAGATATTAAACAGCAGGAGACGTAACATGAAGAGAATATACAGTGACAACTCGCAGTCCATCGGTAATACACCGCTGGTGAGGCTCAATCATATAACGGCCGGTGCTGCGGCAGCGGTCCTTGCGAAGATCGAGGGAAGAAATCCCTCTTACTCGGTGAAGTGCCGTGTCGGTGCTGCCATGATCTGGGATGCGGAGGAGCGGGGCGTCTTGAAGCCTGGGATAGAGATCGTGGAACCGACAAGCGGCAATACTGGGATAGCCCTGGCCTATGTGGCCGCCGCCCGGGGGTACCGGCTGACCCTGACCATGCCCGACACGATGAGCGTTGAGCGCCGCCGAGTTCTGGCCGCCTTCGGAGCGAAACTTGTCCTGACGCCCGGAGCGGAGGGCATGAAAGGGGCGATTGCCCTGGCAGATGAGATTGCGGCCTCCGATCCCGCGCGGTACTTTCTTCCCCAACAGTTCAGAAACCCGGCCAATCCGGCCATTCATGAACGGACCACTGGGCCGGAAATATGGAACGACACGGACGGTGAGATCGATGTCCTTGTCTGCGGGGTGGGAACCGGAGGCACGATTACCGGCGTGTCGCGATACATAAAGCTGACCACGGGGAGAACAATGCTTTCCGTGGCGGTGGAGCCGAAGGAAAGTCCGGTCATAACGCAGAAACTGGCCGGGAAGAAGCTTGCTCCCGGGCCGCACAGGATACAGGGCATCGGTGCCGGTTTTATACCGGAGGCGCTGGATCTGTCTCTGGTCGACCGGGTGGAGCAGGTATCAAGCGATGAAGCCCTTGAATTCGGGCGACGCCTTGCCAGGGAGGAAGGAATCCTCGCGGGAATTTCCAGCGGCGCAGCAGTGGCGGTTGCGATTCGTCTTGCGGGAATGGCGGAATTTGCAGGTAAAAATATTGTCGTTATCCTTCCCGATACGGGTGAGCGTTACCTCTCCACGGCACTTTTTGGCGGGACAGTTTAACCGGAGAAAACAAAAAGACAAACAAATCAGGTGATACCATGAATTTGTACACGACAATGCGAGAAGACATACAGACAGTTTTTCAAAAGGATCCTGCCGCCCGGAGTGTCCTTGAGGTCCTGACGTGCTACCCCGGACTTCATAGCATCTGGATGCACCGGCTGGCACACGCCCTATGGAAGAGGCGGTTTTTTTTCATAGGCAGGCTTATTTCTCATGTGAGCCGGTTTCTGACGGGAATCGAGATACATCCTGGAGCGCAGATCGGTCGCCGTTTCTTCATCGATCACGGTTCGGGCGTCGTCATCGGAGAAACGACGGAAATAGGTGACGACGCGCACATTTACCAGGGAGTCGTTCTCGGAGGGGTCTCTCTCCAAAAGGGGAAACGGCACCCCACCATCGGAAAGGGTGTCATGATCGGCGCCGGTGCGATTCTCCTTGGCCCCGTCACTATCGGTGACGAAGCACGCATCGGAGCTGCCTCTCTGGTGGTAGGCGACGTTCCGCCCCGGGCGCTTGCCGTGGGGGTTCCCGCCAGGCTAGGTCTTGGATTCTCCGCCAGAGCTATGGAGAGTTTGACGGATAACAAACTCCCTGACCCCATCGCCGAGGCCTTTCAATCGATGGGTCGGCAGATCGAGGCGCTTAAGAGGCGACTCGAAGAGATGGAACGACAACAGGAGATCAGGGAGGATGTCGGCATATACGCCGAGGGTAGAGGTGTTTTGGTATGAACAGTCGCCCCGGGAAGATACTCTCCATAAATATCGGGCAGGAAGTCGGCTCAAAGAAGCAACCCGTGGATCGGTGTCGCATGGTTGCAAATTTTGGGATAGCGGATGATGCTCACGCGGGCTCGGATATCAGGCAGGTCAGCCTCTTGGCGGAGGAAAGCATCGAAACGATCAGGTACAAGGGTCTGTCCGTCATGTTCGGTGATTTCGCCGAAAATCTGACCACGGAGGGGATCGATCTTCTTTCTCTTCCCATCGGGACGAAACTCAGGATAGGATGTCCTCCTTGAGATAACGCAGATTGGAAAGGTCTGCCACAACAGGTGCCGAATATTTTTTGAAGTCGGCGACTGCGTGATGCCCAGGGAAGGCATCTTTGCCAGGGTTATTTCCGGCGGTAACGCGGTCGCAGGAGCTCCGATTGCTGTCGAGCCATAAGGAAAGAACATCCCAGGCGGACCTGGATGACTGATAATCCTGCCGGGATTTTAGTTTTTTGTGTCCTTCCATCAAGTAAATTCACTCGCGATCTTGAAAACGCCACAGGCGTATAAGGGCTGCCTCTCATCCTACAAATCTCCCCGTACAAAGACCCTTGTTCTTGGAGCTTTTGGTTTGACATTTTACCGGTGTATGACTAGTATCTTCACGACAACCTCTTTGTGAAAGGTCCGTGATGGTCGAAAAGGCGCTGGAAGACATAGCCGAAAAGATACTCGCCCTCGACGAGGCATCTCTCACCGGTCTATGGGAAAAATATAAAACAAAACTTGAACACTTTGAAGCGACACGGGAATGGGAACGAGCGACTATCATCTTCTTCATCATCAATTCGGTGAAGGTCAAAAACAGCATCTTCAATAAACGGATCATCGAACGACAGAGTGAAACGCCCGAAAGCAAGAAGGCGCCTTTGAATGTACCCTATCTCAAGCGAATAAAATAATGGAAGAAAGGGTCGCCCTGAAAAGGATAGAAGAGCTCCGGGATCTCATTAATCATCACAACAGGCGTTATTACCAGTTAGATGATCCGGAGATATCCGACTCTGAATACGACGGGCTGATGCGGGAATTGATCGAGCTCGAGGATCAATTCGCCGATCGTGTCGACCTGAGTGCGTCCCCCACCAGGCGCGTGGGGGCCGCCCCCCTTGAGAAGTTCGGCGGTATCCTCCACATCTCCCCCATGTTGAGCCTCGCCAATGCCTTCTCAGAAGAGGAGATTATATCATTCGAAGAACGTCTCAGGCGGCTTTTGGACGTACAAGGGGATGTATCCTACGTGGTCGAGCCAAAGATCGACGGTATCGGAGTCAACCTGGTGTACGAGAAAGGCAGATTCAGATCAGGATCAACCAGGGGGGACGGAACCGTCGGAGAGGATATCACACAGAACCTCAAGACCATCCGCACGATACCCCTGAAGATGCAATCCGCCGGCACTCCGCCAATCCCCGACCTGATCGAGATACGGGGGGAGGTTTACATAGGGACCGACACTTTTAAAGAACTCAACAGGCAGAGAATGACGGGCGGTGATAATCCATTCGCAAACCCCAGGAATGCCGCGGCCGGTTCGCTCCGGCAGCTCGATTCACGGATCACCGCGAATAGGCCGCTGGCGATATTCTGCTACGCCATGGGATTCGCCGATGGGATATCCTTTAAGACCCATTGGGAGTTCCTTCAGGCCCTCACCACGTGGGGATTCCCGGTAAATCCCCTCATACGGAAGGCGGGGAATATACAAGACTGCATAGTCTATTACCGGGAGATGGCCGTGCGGCGTGAAACGCTTCCCTACGAGATAGACGGCACGGTCATCAAGGTTGATTCGACGGATATCCGGGAACGCCTCGGCACCGTTTCGAGGAGCCCCCGGTGGGCCATCGCCTGCAAGTTCGCCGCAGTACAGGCCACAACAATCATTGAAGACATCATCATCCAGGTCGGAAGAACGGGTGTCCTGACCCCCGTCGCGCAGATGAAACCCGTCCGCATTGCGGGGGTTACGGTCAGCCGCGCAACCCTCCACAACCAGGATGAAATCGACAAAAAAAATATCCACATCGGGGATACGGTCATAGTGCAGAGGGCCGGCGACGTCATACCGGAGGTGGTAAAAACGGTCGAACCTTACACAAATAACGGTAAACGCCCCTTCAGGATTCCCGACACCTGTCCGGTATGCGGATCGGGAATCGTGCGCCTGGAAGGCGAGGCCGCGCACCGGTGCATCAATCTTGACTGCCCGGCACAAATCAGGGAAAATATAAAGCACTTCGTCTCCCGGGGCGGCATGGACATAGAGGGCCTGGGAGAGAAGCTGATAGCACAGATGCTTGACAGCGGGATCATCAGGGACCCGGCCGATCTCTACGACCTTACCGCGGATGACCTGGCCAACCTTGAGAGGATGGGCGCCAAATCTGCCGATAACATCCTGGCATCACTGCAGAGATCCAAGGCCCCTCCCCTGGACAAATTCATCTTCGCCCTGGGGATCAGGCACACGGGCGAGCATGTCTCGAAGATGCTGGCCCGCCGGTTCGGCACACTGGATGCCATCATGAACGCCAGCGAAGAGGAGTTTCTCGCCGTAAAGGAAATCGGGCCCGAGATTGCCGGGAGCATCACGATATTCTTCCGTGAACCCTCCAACCTCCGTACGATCGAACGGCTCAGGAAGGCCGGGGTTAAACCGGTGGAAGGCTCTGCGGTATCGGGGAGCCTTTCGGGAAAAACCTTTGTCCTGACCGGAACGCTCGAAAGCTTCTCGAGGAGCAGGGCAAAGGAGCTTATCGAATCTCTGGGGGGAACGGTCTCATCGTCCGTGACAAAGAAGACCGATTACGTGGTCGCCGGCGCATCCCCCGGTTCGAAGCTGGACAAGGCCAAGCACCTGGAGATACCTGTTATCGATGAAGAGAAATTTATGGAAATTACAGGGTAAGGAACAATGAAAAGCTGCCGGGATTCGGATGAACTACGGGCCTCCTGTGAATCAGCCATCCGAAGGGTTCACGTTTTCATTACAGGAAGAGTCCAGGGGGTATTCTTCAGAGCGGAAACGAAGAAACAGGCGTCAGCATTAGGTCTCAAAGGCTGGGTGAGAAACTTATACGACAGGAGGGTCGAGGCCGTATTCGAAGGCAGCGAAAGTGATATCGGGGCCATGATAGACTGGTGCAGAAAGGGTCCGAATCTCTCCCATGTGGCAGGGGTGGAGATCGTGGAAGAGACACCCACGGCCGGCTTCGATGATTTCAGTATCAGGTATTGAGGAGGGGTGGAAGGCCTGCGGAGAACCTGTTGACGCGCAGTCTTTGCCATCCTATCGTTGCACAATTTTTTATTACAAGGAGGGTGAGATGAAAAAGATATTTTTTACAGTCTTGCTGGTGCTGCTATGGACAGTTTCAGGCGGGATCGCAGGCGATTTAAAGGTAGGAGACAGTGCTTCGGACTGGTCTCTACCGGACACGAATGGCACGATGTATACGATGCAAAACTGGTCAGGCAAGGTACTTTTGGTTAATTATACTGACCCGGATGAAAAAGACATGAACGAGCATTTCACCGATGCCATGAAAAAGGCAAACGATGACGGGCTTCTTAATGAGGCAACCTACACCGGGATAGGAATTGCCGACTGCAAGGCATCATGGAAGCCGGATGCGCTCATCAGGTCATTCGGCGCCGCAAAGGCGGAGAAATACAAAACCGTTATACTGTTTGATTACGACGCATCATTAAGGAACGCGTGGGGTCTCAGGGAAGACAGCGCAAACGCGATACTCCTGGATAAGAACGGCGTGTGCCGAGCCATCGTCCGGGGTCGTGTGCCGGACGACCAGGTCACTCAACTTGTGCAACTGGCCATCGACCTTCAGAGACCCTAATCCCCCCTCAGACGGACGGAGGAGGAGGAGGAGGAGGAGGAAAGCTACAAAACCGCCAAATGCCGGATCGAAATCGGAAACTTCTCGGGCAAATTTGTTGAATCCGTTTACCGGGATTGTAGCGCCGGGGCCTTTGCCGTGAAGCTCACCGCGCCGGACAAACGGCACCCCCAAAATGGCGGCCGCTATTGTTCTTCTGTTCAAATGTTCCAGCATCATGGAAATTCTGAACAGGTCGTTTGACCTGTTCATCAGGACCACTGAACCGGTCAGGACGGGTGGAAAATACCAAAAAAACACAGCGTACAAAAGGGGGGTTCTCCCCCCTTTATTCGTTAGGCGGAGGGCATTGAGTACTTGAAGCACTACTTTATTCTTATCCTCTGCCCCGGTCGAATGATGGAATTTCTGGCGAGATTGTTCAAGTCAAGAAGTCTGTCGAGACCAATCTTGTTTCGCAATGCTATCGTGGATAGGGTATCGCCTTTTCCGACAACACAGGTCTTTGACGATACGGCCTTCGTCTTCCTATCCGCAGCACCACCACGCACCTTGATGATCTGACCTATGCTGAGGGTATTGCTCTGAAGGCCATTCAACGCCCTTACCTCTGAGATGGTTGTGCCAAAGCGCTTTGCAATGAGCCAGAGGGAGTCCCCCCTCTTTACGCTGTATGCCGTTACAGCGCCCCCTTTGGACACGGGGCTCGACTGTCGTGTATCAGCATAGAGATCATACCCTTGGGAGGGTATCTTGATCCAAATACCCTCCCTGATGTTGTGTTTGCTGGTGAGGTGGTTCGCCGCCAGTATCGCATTGACCGAACTTTTGTATCTCCGTGCGAGGTCGGAGATGGTGTCGCCCCTTTTTACCCTATAGTTAACATACCGCGCGGCGGCGCCAGGTTTCTTTGCCTCCGAAACCTTGTCAATAATCAGGGCAAATTTTCCTTCCATCCCCGCAGGAATCTTCAACTCGTAAGTACTCGGGGTCGTCTTATAGCGAAGCTCCGGATTGAGAAAATTCAATATCTCTTCCGACACCTCAAGCATCTGTGCCACATCCTTGAGGCTTACACTCTTTTCCGTCTTAACCGTGTAGAAAGGCAAGGGCTTATCCCGATCAAGGTTAAGGTCAATACCGTATTTTTTAGGATCTTTCATTATCTGTACCGTTGCGAGGAAGCGCGGAACGTAGTTCGATGTCTCCAGAGGAAGCTGACGATAAAGATCCCAGAAGTTGTCGAGGTAATTCATCTGCTGCCGTGATATGGTCTTAAGCACCCTTCCCTCTCCGCAGTTGTACGCAGCCAGGACCGTAAGCCAGTCCCCGAATATTTCGTGGAGTTCCTTCAAGTAGGCTATGGCAGCACGGGTTGATTTCTCGGGATCCATACGTTCATCAATCCATAGATCGCGCTTGAGCCCGTATCTGTAGCCGGTTGAAGGTATTATCTGCCAGAGACCGAGGGCCCTGGCCTTTGAGAGTGCCTTTATCTTAAATCCACTTTCAACAAGCGGAAGCCAGGAAAGCTCTTCCGGAAGTCCCGCCTCCTTCAACTGCCTCAGTATCATCGGACGATGTCTGCCCGCCCGGGAATATGAGGAGATAAAAAAGTCACGTTCATTGTTCTGAAAACGCTTTATCGCCGCCTCGACATCTTCATTCATAACCAGCGGGATTGCACTCTGATACCCTGCAGCAACATGGCTTCGACATGTGTAGATCTCGACGATCTTCTTTGCTATCATTACACGCAGGTCATCCTTTTGCCAGGCAATCTCGGGGTCGCCATTTGCATACAGCACGAGGGAATATGCCTCGTCAAGAAGCTTCAGGGCGTTGTCCGGTTCCCCCTTTTCCCAGAGAAGCTGGGACTGTTCCAGAAAAGCAAGGGCCTCATCCATGATTGCCTGCTTGTTGTTCTGGCCGTGATTCTTTCCATTAACCTCTTCCTGGTTGGAAGTTTCCGCATCGGAAGAGACAGAGTCATCTAAGGCATCATCCTTTTCATTAACCTCTTCCTGGTTGGAGGTTTCCGTATCGGAAGAGGCAGCGTTCCCTGAAATGTCGTCCTGGGCAGGGTTAGAATTGCTACCAACCTGAGATGCCTGAGGACTTTCGTCCGTCCGCACTACAGGGACCTTCTCCATCAGGTCGGGAGGTGATACCCGCACGGACCCGTACTGCGGAACGCATGAAGATAGAAACAACACAAGAAAGATTGTTATTATAAGCCTTTTTAATATAAACATACAGTGACCCTCACCGGAGATGACATTGAACATACCCCCCCCTCATTATTGTGTGCCCGTGTCTAGATTGTTTCATCGAGAAATACGAGTAATACGCAGGGCCGAGATATCCGGCCTTTGCCCGCAATCAGCTTATCAGATACGCCTCTATAAAATCGTCTATGTCGCCATCCAACACCCTGTCCACATTCCCCACTTCCTTGTTTGTCCTGTGGTCCTTCACCATCTTGTAGGGATGGAGAACATATGAACGTATCTGGCTTCCCCAAGCTATCTTCTTCTTTGTCTTGTTGACCTCGTCCATCTCTTCAGCCTTTTTGCGGAGTTCCTCTTCATAGAGACGGGATCTTAACACCTTCATGGCCATGGCCTTGTTCTTGTGCTGAGACCTCTCATTCTGGCACTGTACAACGGTTCCTGTCGGCATATGGGTAATTCTGACAGCCGAATCGGTCTTGTTGACGTGCTGTCCTCCGGCTCCGCTGGACCGGTAGGTGTCTATCCGCAGGTCCTTCTCATCAATTTCAATATCTATATCGTCAGAGACCTCAGGATATACAAAGACCGAGGCAAATGAAGTGTGCCTTCGCTTTCCTGTATCAAAGGGAGATATACGCACAAGCCTGTGTATTCCGACCTCTGCCTTGGCGTACCCGTATGCGTATCTTCCCTCCACTGTCATAGTTACACTTTTAACGCCCGCCTCATCACCCGGCTGGAGATCAATGATTTTTCTCTCAAACCCCCTTCGCTCAGACCACCTCAGGTACATGCGCAGGAGCATCTGAGCCCAGTCCTGGGCTTCCGTACCACCGGCGCCTGCATGGATGGTTACAATGGCATTGCCCGGATCCTCTTCACTGCCCAGCATCATCCTGAATTCGTCATTTCTGACCGAAGATTCGAGGGCCGCAACGTCCCCTTCTATCTCTTCCAGGACGCCTTCATCATCCTCGTCACATGCCATCTCAAAAAGCACCTCCAGATCCCGGAGGGCCTTATTCAGACCGTGCCAGCCACGGACCGTCTCCTCAGCCCTGCTCTTCTCCTTTGCTATCTCCCTGGCAGCTGCGGTGTCATCCCAGAAACCTTCTTTAAGGGTCTGCTTTTCCAGCTGCCCTATTTTTTCTTCATTGGCTTCCACGTCAAAGACAGCCCCTGAGATTGTCTATTCTCTTCTTCAGATCCTGTATCTTTTCGGAAATATCTGCGATCATATATTCTTCCTCCTCAATGAAACTAGAGAGCCAATTAGCAGAAACCCGATACAGAAACAAGCAAATATGTTGCCGTACCGCGAATAGAAGGTGCTGTGGTGGGTGAATTTTACCGCGCCGCACAGCACCGCCCTTTCGAATAAACCTGTTTCGGATACAATCTCGCCGGAACTGTTCACAATGGCGCTTATCCCGGTATTTGCGGCTCGGACCATATAGATACGATTTTCTATTGCCCGGAAGATCGCCATCGTCAGATGCTGGTAAGGGGCGGAGGTGTTTCCATACCACGCGTCATTGGTTATATTGACGAGAAGACCTGCGCCCTTCAGGCGATGTTCACGGCTGATTTCAGGGAATATCCCCTCATAGCAGATAAGGGCTCCTATCTTTTCATCCCCCATCGTAAGGGGTGCAATCTCGTCACCCGGCTTAAAGTCTCCGGCACCCGCAACCAGCTTGTCGATAAAGAAGAGAACCCTGCGCATGGGCACATATTCACCGAAGGGCACCAGGTGCACCTTGTCATATCTCCCGGAGATGGACCCTTCCGGGGACAACAAATAGGCACTATTGTAAAAGGAGACATCGTCCCCCTCCCTGTCATAGGACGGCGATCCAAACAGGAGCCACGCCCCCGTCTTTTGTGCTACATTGATAACGCCCCTGGACAGCTCATCATAGTCCTGAAAGCAGAATGGCGCTGCCGTTTCCGGCCAGACAATCAACGATACGCCCTTTCCGGAGGCATCGGCGGACAAATCCCGATATATGTCCATAGTTTTCGTCTGGAATTCAGGGCTCCACTTGACGGACTGGTCAATATCCCCCTGAACAATAAGGACATTAACAGAATCAAGGTCCTCTTCGGTGTTCTTGAGACCATCGATGCGGTACATCCCGTACCCGAAAACCAGCAGGAGCAGACCTACCCCGACAACGATCTCGGACAGGGGCGTTTTTCTTCTCCCTCCTGGTGAGAGGAACAGGCCGATCATACAGTCATGAAGGACGCAGTTCAGAAGGACTATCAGAAAGGTTATACCGTAGATACCCGTAATATCGGCGACCTGTATCAGGGAGAGGTGCCCATGTTGCGAATAGGCAAGGCCCTCCCACGGAAACCCCGAAAAGAGACGGGCCTTCAGGTACTCGAGGGAGGTCCAGAGAAGGGGTGCCATCACCACCGGCACCATCGACCTCCTTTTGAAATATACAACGCCCACGCAGAAGAGCGCAGGATAGAGGCTCAGGTACATGACCAAAAGAAGCATGACCGAAACGCCGGCATAGAGGGGCAGGTGCCCATACCGTACAACAACGAACACGATCCAGTACACCAGACCGGTATTATAGACAAGACCCGCAACAAATCCCGCGCGGAACGCACCCGGAAGGTCTTTGTTTCTGATGGCATACAGGATCGGTACCAGCGCAATCCATATGAGAAAGCTCAGATCCGCTTTTGGAAAGGACAGACACACAAGAAGCCCGGAAAGCAGAGAGAGTAACAGATCTTTTTTATTCATCGTGTGTGCGCGTCTTTTCTTTTTTTGTCACCTCGCCGGTCTGCAACGTCATTTCCCCGGTTCTCTGTATCCGTACCCTTTTTATGCTCCTCTCATCGGCCTCCTCTACGGTGATTTTCAAGTCTCTGTACGCAAGGGTTTCTCCCGTAACGGGAATCTTCTTGATAAGGTAGAAGATAAATCCCCCCAGTGTCTCAAACTGCCCATCGGGAACCTCTATGCCGAAGTGCTCTTCAAATTCCTCGATATCAACCCTACTGTCCACCAGAACATCACCGCCCGGAAGCCTCGTAAAGGAATTATCCTCGATATCATGTTCATCATGAATCTCACCGACGATCTCCTCTATCAGATCCTCCAGGGTCACAAGTCCGGAGGTTCCGCCATACTCATCGATGACGATGGCCATATGCGATTTTTTTTCTTTGAGTTCGTGCAGGAGACGGTGGACGTTCTTGGTTTCGGGTATGTAATAGGTCTTTCTGAGAATCGAAACGACGTCCTCCCTCTGAAAGGACTTCGACCAAAATCTCAGCAGGTCTTTCACATTCAATATCCCGACGATATTGTCGATGTTCTCATTATACACAGGCATTCTCGTATGCCCATGTTTGAGGATGAGGGAAAGGATGTCCTCTATGGTTGAGCTGTCGCTGACGGCAATTATCTCCGTCCTGGGCACCATTACCTCCCTGGCCACCGTCTCACGCAACTCAAGAATGCTGTGAATCATCTCACCCGACTGCCTGTCGATCAGGCCATCCTCTTCGCCCGAGTCAATAATAGACTGTATCTTCTTCTCCAGCAACGTCAGGCTTTTTTTTCCGACTGCCGGGGGGAGAAGTGCGCCGATCCACTCTCTGATTTTCTCTGGTAAAATATCTCATCCCTCCATTCGATTGATATTCGAAAATAACGAAAAGCCTGTTTCTACAACCCCCTCAGATATTCGGGCCTCAGCACCTTTTTGTTTGAAGATTCGATGACGTGTCGTATCAGGCGTACTATTTTGTCCTTCTCTTGAGGCATCCGGGCGCGTATCGGAAGATAGTTTGAAGCATGATTCGAGGTAAAAAGACAGTTCGTAAAATTGGAGTTAGCCACCATAACTCCCAGTTCTTCAAGAAATTCGAATGTGTCGGGCAGTTCGAATTTTCCGGAAACCTGTTCTTCATACAGGGGGGTACCCGGAACCACCATAATGGTAAGCGCCCCTACATAATCGGGGTCGATCTCCGTCAGCACCCGTGCCGTACTCAAGGCATGTTCCATGCTCTTTGCCTTTCCTCCGATTCCCAGGAGCACCGTGACGGAAAGCTTCATACCGGCCCCCTTGATCATTAGACCCGCTTCCACCATCTGACGGGAATTCGCCCCCTTGTTTACTGCCTGGAGAATATCGTCATTCCCCGTCTCCATACCCAGATATGCTATCCCTACACCCAGCCTTCTCAGTTGTGCAAGTTCTTCAGGGGTCTTGCGCAGAATGCTCTTCGCGTTCGCGTAGAGTCCTATTCTTTTTACGCCCTTGATATGTGTATTGATGGATTTAAGGATAGGCACCAGCTTTTTCATGGGAATAATCAGCGCATCACCATCGCAGAGGAAGATCTTTTCTATATAGCCGTATCCTGATGCCTCTATGATATCTTCTTCAATCTCGTCAAAGGTCTTAATCCTGAATTTTTCTCCCTTGTAGGCCGAACAAAATGTACATTTGTTGTGTGAGCAACCGACACTGACCTGTAATAAAAGGCTCCTCGCCTCGCTCGGGGGCCTTATCATCATTCCTTCATATTTCATTAGCGCCTTTCGTATTCCTCCTCTAAACTGTAGCGACCACGTAAAACGCCCAAAGGTACTGATCAATCCCGTTCGTTACCTGTTTTTTTGCAGGAAACCCTTGTATTATTTTCGACTTGCCTCGATTTAAAAACTCACTAATGGCAGAACGTTACTTGTATAATACGACCTGGAAAAAGGCAAGGCACAAAAGTTTTTTGTGAATGGTCGGGTTCTCTGCGCAGTATACGTGTTAAAAGAGCAGAATTATGCTGATTTCAGAGGTAATTGAGGCACTTTTCCCTTGACGGGTGACATAACATGGGTATAAATATTGCTACGATAGGTGCCGTTATAGAAGAACGTTCCTGCTCGGCGCCCGCCATTTTCAAAAAAGGGGGATGCGAGTCTTGGCAAGTGGAATCGTAAAATGGTTTAATGAGAAGAAGGGCTTCGGGTTTATTCATCAGGAGGATGGCCAGGATATATTCGTTCATTATTCTTCGATCAGCATGGACGGTTTCAAGACACTTGTCGAAGGAGATAAAGTGATCTTTGACGTAGAGGAAACCGACCGCGGGTTTCAGGCGAAGAATGTCACGAAACCCTAGAGAAAGACCGGCTTAATTCCAACAGGTATCACAAATAGTACATTCCGGTATCGATACTTACCGTTGATCGCATAGCTGAGTTGGTGTACTCAAAAGGGGGCAGGCTGCTTTGACTCGAGTTGTTGTGTTTAAGTAGTTCTGTCCCTTACTGTTTCAAGGAAGGAAATTTGTATATCAGTGGTTAAATCTCTCAACAACCTGCACCCGGAAGAAAGTGGCGTCGTGTATGAAATCAAGGGAGGGCCGGAATTGATCAATCGCCTCGACGCTTTGGGAATCAGGACCGGGAAAAAGATAACAAAAATAAGCTCCATGTTGTTGCGTGGGCCCGTTACTATCCGGATAGACAGGGCTAAAGTTGCCATCGGGTTCGGTATGGCCGCCAAGATATTTATTGAAGTGGACAAGCAGACATGACGAGAATTCTGCTCATGGGGAACCCGAATGTCGGCAAGAGTGTCATCTTCTCCCGGCTCACCGGGGTGCGCGTGGTCTCTTCCAATTATCCGGGAACAACGGTTAATTACACAAGTGGTTTCATGAAGATAGACGGTCGGAAGGTCGAGGTCATCGATGTCCCCGGCACGTATACCCTTGAGCCCACCTGTGAGGCGGAAAAAATAGCCTCTGAAATGCTCAAGACCGGTGATATTGTAGTCAATGTCGTTGACGCAACAAACCTCGAAAGGAATCTCTACCTGACGCTACAGCTAATGGAAATGAAGATCCCCATGGTAGTCGCACTAAATCTGTGGGATGACACACGGCACCGCGGCATAGAGATCAATCTCGAAAAATTAAGAGAAATTTTGGGAGTACCGGTTATCCCCACATCCGGCCTGAACGGTGAGGGGATCAAGGAACTGGCAACCCATATCCCCCAGGCCGTATCCCCCCCCTCTCAGATAAGAAGCCGCGACGAACGATGGGCTTTTGTCGGCGGCATAACAGACCAGGTACAGCAGATATCACACCGTCACCACAAATGGTTTGAGCGTCTGGAGGACGCGAGCGTAAGACCCAAAACGGGTCTACTGGTAGCTGTAGCAATCCTGGCGTGTTCTTTTATGGTAATACGTTTCATAGGCGAATTTCTGATAAATCACCTGCTTGACCCGCCGTTTCATTCCCTCTGGCTGCCTTTATTGATGAAGCTTAGCGCGCTTATGGGAACAAGCGGTCTGCTACATGATGTCATCGTGGGAAAGCTCATAAACGGGGAAATTGATTTCGTCCAGTCCTTCGGACTGCTCAGCAGCGGTCTGTACGTGCCTTTCGTCATGGTACTTCCCTATATCGTATCATTCTATCTGGTACTGGGGATCCTTGAAGATACGGGATACCTGCCACGTTTGGCGGTCCTTCTTGACACCACCATGCATAAGATCGGCTTGCACGGTTTTGCTGTTATACCTGCCCTGCTGGGATTCGGGTGCAGCGTACCGGCCGTCATGGCAACGCGCGTCCTTGAGAGCAGACGGGAACGATTCATAGCGGCAACCCTGGTATGCATAGCCATACCGTGCGCCTCCGCGCAGGCAATGATCTTCGGTCTGGTTGGAAAATACGGCGGACAGTACGTGGCGCTTGTCTATGGAACACTCCTTGCCGTGTGGATCATACTTGGGGTACTTCTCCATCGCCTCTTAAAAGGATTCAGTCCCGAACTCCTTATCGAAATCCCTCCCTACCGTATTCCCCCTTGGGGTGCGATCATACAGAAGCTATGGGGAAGGACACGCGGTTTTCTTCTAGAGGCTGTTCCCATAATCCTGGCCGCCGTCCTGGTCATCAACATACTATTCTTTTTTGGAATATTCGACTCTATAGCTTCCTTTGCCGCACCTGTCATAAGGGGTGTATTGGGTCTGCCCGAAGAATCGGTCACGGCAGTTGTTATAGGGTTGTTCCGCAAGGATGCCGCGCTCGGCATGCTGGCATTGTCCGCAATGACGGCCAAACAGATGGTTATCGGCAGCGTTGTCCTGACCATGTTTTTCCCCTGTATCGCCACGTTTGTCGTTCTGCTCAGAGAACTCGGCCTGAAGGATTTCCTGAAATCGTCCGCCATAATGCTCTTCTCCTCTATCGCGGTCGGGGGAATATTGAATGCACTGCTGTAGCTGATCAGGCAAGTTGTGCCGGTCCTTGCTGTATGACTGGTCGGCCTGGCTCATCATGCACGATACTTTGCCCCGACAATTATGTCGATCTTCGTCCAAAAGTTTTACATGTGCTTCTCACGTCCGTGCGTCATTTTCACCGTACCCCTGCCAGGTTTCGACATTTTGGTCACCCCCTTGGCATAAGCAAAAAGCAGCAACAAGCATCTAACAACAAACGTATAGACATTACAGCTAGTTAAAGAAGGGCTGGCCTTTTGTTTTTCTGGCACATAAATTGCTAACCTAGATAGGCAAGCGAGTCGAAGTTAACCTCCTCCGATTCAAGCTTAAACCCTGAAAGAGCCGGTCAAGGCAGGCAGATCCATTCTTGATCGGCGCACCTCCTCCTTCCCGGGAAGCCCTAGGGCTTCCCGGGATTTTTTATTGTCCTTTTCAACACCCTTAAACTCGTAAAAAAGCAAGGCTGCGGCATGATATCACGCCCTGTTGTCCTTGAAGACGCGTGACTGTCTGTGATAAGGGACAGACGATGTCGAGCATATTCAACAACACCACAAGGCACGGTCCGGGATGAACCAAGAGAGAACAATAGGAGAAGGAATCTACATCATAGGGGGTCCCGGCATCACGCATGCCGCCGATGCAACCTCCTTCATTGTTGAATGCGGCACAGAACTCGTTATGATTGACTCGGGAGCAGGCAAAACGGAGCACCTTCTCGTGGAGCATATAGAGGGGTTGGGGCTCGACCCGGGAAACCTCTCAACTCTGATTCTCACCCATTGCCACATAGACCACATCGGTGCGGCACCTTATTTCAAGAAGAGATTCGGGTGTACGCTGGTCATCCACAATCTGGATGCGGACGCCGTGGAGAGCGGCGATCCGGTAGCGACCGCCGCCAATCTGTACGGAACGACCTTTCCCTCGACACACGTAGACACACGGCTTAGCGGGGATGGGGGGACCCTTTCCTTTGGGGGAGAGCAGATACACTGGATACATACCCCGGGGCACACACCCGGCTCACTGAGCATCTATTGCGACCGGGGGGACGAACGCATCTTATTCGGGCAGGACATACACGGCCCCTTTCTTCCCGATTTTGGTTCCGACATCGGAGCGTGGAAAAGGTCCATGATGAAACTGTTCAACCTGGAGGCCGATATCCTCTGCGAAGGGCATTTCGGGATCTTCCGTTCGAAGGAACGTGTAAGATCGTACATCATGGGCTATCTGACACGCTACTGAAGGCGGCAGTCCTTCAAACACCCAAGGAATCTTCAATACCTGCGAGATGCCTGTCGGTTAAAAACAGCCTGGTATTTTCTCCCGCTATCTGTTAGAAGAGCCCGTAAAGGATGGGTTTCTATGCGAATACCGGGGCGACAGGAGTGCTATCGCATCATGCATATGATGGAGATGATGGATCATATCGTGGCCCATTCTCTTCAGGTCTGCCGCGTAGCCCTCTTCCTCTCCGATTCCCTTGAGGCGAATCTCAACCCGGATCTCGTCCAGGCGGCCGCGCTGCTGCACGACATCACCAAAACGAGGGGGATACAGACCCGGGAAAATCACGCACAGACCGGAAAGCAACTCCTCGTAGATCTGGGGTATCCCGAGGTTGGAATTATTGTCGGACAGCATGTCCTTCTGGACGGGCACGTTACTTCCAATACCCCGACGGAAGCGGAGGTGGTTAATTACGCCGACAAACGGGTAGTTCACGACAAAGTGGCAACGCTCGCGCAGCGGATAGAGTATATTATGGGGCGGTATGGAACAGAACCCGAGCGCAGGGGGTATATCCACGTGCTCAGAGAAAGAGCTAAAGACCTGGAAGATCGTCTGTTCCGTTTCTGCCCCTTTGCCCCCGCAGAGATGGAAGCCCTCCTTGGGCCTGACACCTGTTCCACTGAACTTTCAGACTACTGCAGAATAAATAGCACCGGCAAGGTTGCCACGGGACACTAGTTGATTTTTTGTGGGGCAGTTGTCTTTGATGCACTCGTAGAAAGTCATCATTTGTTAATGCGTACTACAGGCTTTAAAGCCCTTGACAAAATGGGACCGAGGGCGTAAGTAGCGGCGTGCAACGACAGGGTTCGACTCATTGAAACCGGAGTGACTAGAATTTTCCGAGAGCAGGTAATCTCAGACATCATGACCGTGAAACCCAAAAAAGGCAGGATAGTGATCGACAGCAGACTCTGCAAGGGTTGCTATCTGTGCATATCGGTATGCCCGAACAAATGCATCGTTATTTCCGAGGAATCGAACGAAAAGGGGTATCATCCGGCCGAATTCACGGAAACGAAGGATGGTAAAGACCGCGCATGTACGGGTTGCGCCCTCTGCGCATGTATCTGCCCTGATATCGCAATAGAGGTCTATCGTGAATAAGAAGCTGCTGATGAGGGGAAGTCAGGTAATCGGTGAGGCGGCCATACGCGCAGGATGCCGGTTTTACGCGGGTTATCCTATAACGCCGCAGAATGAGCTTCCCGAATTCATGTCCGGCGCAATGGCCAGTCTGGAGGGCGGCACATTTATCCAGGCCGAAAGTGAGATCGCCGCCATCAATATGGTGATCGGAGCATCCATGGCGGGGGCGCGGGCGATGACCAGTTCATCCAGCCCGGGCATAAGCCTCAAGCAGGAGGGCATATCCTTTCTGGCGGCACTGGAGCTTCCTGCGGTCATCGTGAATGTTATGCGGGGCGGCCCAGGCCTCGGGAATATAGCCCCCTCCCAAGGGGATTACTTCCAGGCCACCAGGGGGGGCGGACACGGCGACTATCGCACCATAGTCCTCGCTCCGGCCCACGGGCAGGAGTTGGCCGATCTTACAGAGAAGGCCTTTGAATATGCAGACAGATACCGTACGCCCGTCATGATCCTGGCCGACGGCATGATGGGCCAGATGATGGAACCCGTTATACTTCCCGACCCCGTCAATCTGGACACATTGCCCCCCAAACCATGGGTCCTGGATGGGGCACAGGGAAGACCGAGCAGGATAATCAGGTCCCTGATCCTCGACACGGTGGGGATGGAGGAGCACAACTGGAAGCTCGAACGAAAATACAAAATGATCTCGGATGAAATTCCTCGCGCGGAAACGTATATGACGGAAGATGCCCGGCTCGTGGTCATCGCCTATGGAACCGCCGCGCGGATAGCCAGGGGCGGTATCAAAAGGGCACGTGAGATGGGACTCAAGGTAGGGCTCCTGCGGCCTGTCACCCTGTGGCCCTTTCCTGAGCGCGCCATCCGGGAAATGAGTAGATTAGTAAAGGATTTCATGGTTTTTGAGATGAATACCGGGCAGATGATTGACGATGTAAAACTATCCCTTGAAGGGAGAAGCAACGTACACTTCTACGGTCGGCCGGGGGGGGTCGTCTCCACCCCGGATGAGTTGGCCAAAGCGATCAGCAGCCTGTATTACCGGCAGAATCTTAAAAAAGAGGGTTGATGGATGGAAAAGCTTGTCTTTACCAGACCACGATACATGAAAAAGGCGCCCTTCCACTACTGTCCCGGGTGCGGGCACAGCATCATCCACCGACTGGTGGCTGAGGTTATCGATGAACTCGGGATAGGGGACAAAACGATTGGTGTTCCACCGGCTGGGTGCGCAGTCCTCGCCTACGATTATTTCGACGTTGACATGGGGGAAGCCCCCCACGGAAGAGCCGCGGCGGTGGCCACGGGGATAAAACGTATTCTCCCCGACAAAATAGTGTTTACCTACCAGGGCGACGGAGATATAGCTGCCATAGGAACCGCTGAAACTATCCATTCCGCCAACAGAGGCGAAAATATTACCGTTATTTTTGTCAACAACTCTTGTTACGGGATGACGGGCGGACAGATGGCTCCCACGACTCTGCTCGGCCAGAAATCCACCACCACACCGGGTGGTCGCAATAAAGATCGTGATGGAGCGCCTATCGATCTGAGCCAAATGCTGGCCCTAACCCAGGGGGCCGCCTATATAGAGCGAACAGCGGTAAATTCCATAAAAAACATAATAAAGACCAAGAAAGCCCTTACAAAAGCCTTCAAGGTACAGATGGCGGGCATAGGGTTCTCGCTCATCGAAATTCTTTCACCCTGTCCTACCAACTGGAAGATGTCCACGGTAGATGCCTGCAGGCGGATAGATGAAGAGGTTACGCAGACATTTCCCCTTAAAGTTATAAAAGACGAAACAGCTTAAAGAAGGTTGTCTCTTATGAAAAAAACTGTCTTTGCGGGATTCGGTGGACAGGGTGTCCTGATGATGGGTTATGTCTTTGCGGTGGCGGCAATGCGTGACGGCAAGGAAGTGACCTATCTGCCCGCCTACGGAGCAGAGATGCGTGGAGGTACGGCAAATTGCACGGTCGTTGTGTCGGATGAAGAAATATTCTCCCCTGTAGCCTCTTCACCCGATTTTGCGGTAATTATGAGTAAACCTTCTCTGCTGAAATATGAGGGGATAATGAGAGAAGGAGGAGTCGTCCTCCTCAATTCAAACCATGTAAGCAGGCCTCTGACCAGGGAAGACTTGAACTCTATACGGATACCTGCCGTCGAGCTGGCGAAGGAACTTGGGAGTGAGCGTGTCGTCAACATGATTATGCTGGGGGCATTTGCGGCCTATACGAAGATGACGTCTCTTGACTCGATCATGAATGGTCTCTCCGAAATCGTGAAGGACATCAATCCTTCGGTCATGAAGCTGAATCGCAAGGGCCTGGACAGGGGTGCTGAATATATTCTGAAGGGGGATTTGCAGTGAAGACGGTAAAACAAATCGAGCTCTGGCTGAAAGACATACCGGGTCAGGTCTCCGATGTTAGTGACATATTGAGTGACAACAGGGTCAACATGCTGGCCTGTTGCTACACGAAAACGCGGGAAGAGGAAGGGCTCTTTTATTTTGTCGCCAACGATCCCGATAAGGCGGTAAATGTATTAAAGTCTGCGGGCTACAAGATAAAGACAAAACAGGTTTTAGCGTGCGAGATACCGAACCACCCCGGGGGAATTAATGTTGTCTTAAAGTTGTTGAAAAAGGCACAGGTCAATCTTGATTACATATATCCCTGCATGGGAACCGGCCTCACCACAATCGTCATACTTGGCCTGGGACCGGTCAAAAAAGCTGTGAAGATTATGGAAGATAACTGGGTAAGGGTATGGGGTTCCGATCTGTATCATATATGATCGCATCCTGTCCGGAAGCAGAAGAACGCGGGATATCCCTGTCCTGCCCGACTGCAAAGCACACGCAGCTACGCCTCGTTATATCCTATTTTTCATACGAATGTACCCCCAAAGCCCTTTACAAGAAACGCGGTCGGTGCTAGCTTTATAAAGCTCCCCTCCGCCTTTAAACGGTTCTTAATGGCGTCCTGATGAAACTTTAAGGGGATTGTGAGTGTAATGTTTCATACAGACCGCGTTGTTGAGACCGGACGCTATTGTACTTTATACACCGGGAGGAATTGAAATATATATGACAGGCAAAAAGACATCATACAGAGAGGCGGGGGTGGATATCGACAAGGCCAACGCCTTCGTCGACAAGATAAAACCGCTTGTAAAGACCACTGCGCGCCAGGGAGCTGTCGGGGAGATAGGCAATTTTGGCGGCCTTTTTCACCTGGGCACCAACAAGTACAAAAACCCTCTGCTCGTTTCAACGACGGATGGAGTCGGCACAAAGCTTAAAATAGCCCACATGATGAACATTCACAATACTATCGGCATCGACCTCGTTGCAATGAGTGTCAACGACCTGATCGTCCAGGGTGCGGAACCCCTTTTTTTCCTGGATTATATAGCCACAGGAAAACTGAGTGTTGAGAAAAGCGTACAGATAATCGAAGGGATAGCAAAGGGCTGCGTCGAGGCAGGGTGCGCGCTTACCGGTGGAGAGACCGCCGAAATGCCGGGGTTCTACAAGGATGATGAATATGATCTGGCCGGGTTCTGTGTAGGCGTTGTTGAATACGACAACCTTATTGACGGCTCCGAGGTCAGGGTGGGAGACAGCATTATCGGTCTGGCGTCGAATGGAGTCCACAGCAACGGGTATTCCCTTGTCCGAAAAGTACTGTTCGAACAGGCAGGCCTTGATGTAAACGATTCAGTAGAAGGCATCGAAGGTTCCATCGGCATGGAACTTCTCCGTCCGACAAAGATATACGTAAAACCGATCCTGAACCTTATCAAAAACTTCACCATACACGGGATAGCACATATTACAGGTGGAGGGCTTACGGAAAATATCCCAAGGATACTGCCTCAGCGATGTGGGGCGGTTATCATTCGGGAAAACTGGACCCCTCCCGCCATCTTCAGGATTATTCAGGACAGGGGCTGCGTTGATGGTGCTGAGATGCTCAGGGTATTCAATATGGGTATCGGGATGATAATTATCGTTCCGGAAAAGGATTCGAAAGAGATCGCCTCTCATCTGGAGAGGCTTGGAGAACAAGCCTATATAATCGGTCATATCACAAATCGGGATGAAGAGAGCCCGGCTATCACATTCGAGTAAAGAGATGACAAAGATAAACCTGGGCGTCCTGGTTTCCGGCAGCGGGACCAACCTGCAATCCATAATCGACAGCATCGAAGCGGACAAACTGGACGCGACAATCCGGGTGGTAATAAGCAACGTTCCCGGTGTTCGATCGCTGGAAAGGGCGAAGAAGCATAATATCCCCGCAGTGGTGATCAATCACGAAAAATATGCCGCACGGGAAGAATTTGACCGGGAGGTTGTTGCCGTCTTAAAGACCCATCGCGTAGATCTTGTGATCATGGCGGGATTCATGCGGATACTGACATCGCCCCTCCTGAAGGCCTTCCCCCTGAAGATAATGAACATCCACCCGGCCCTCCTCCCCTCCTTTCAGGGTCTCCATGTCCAGGAGAAGGCCCTCAATTACGGAGTGAAATTTTCCGGGTGCACGGTCCACTTTGTCGATGAGGGGGTTGATACCGGACCTATCATTATCCAGGCTGTTGTTCCCGTGTACGACGACGACACGGCACAGATGCTCCAGCAGAGGATATTGAAAGAGGAACACAGAATCTATCCGCAGGCAATCCAGCTTTACGCAGAGGGGAGGCTTGAGGTCACCGGACGGAAGGTACACATAAAAGATACCCCTCCGATGAAAACCTCATCCCTGCACAACCCCCCCCTGGAAAAGTTTTAGTATGATTATTGTGAGCGCGTGCCTCCTTGGCTTCAATTGCAGGTATGACGGGGGAACTCACCTTGAGGAAGCCCTGTTCGTGCCCGCTTTAAAAAGATTCCTTGTGCCCGTCTGCCCGGAGCAACTCGGCGGGCTTTCCACGCCACGTGCCCCCTCGGAGATAAAAGGCGGGGATGGGTTGGATGTGCTTGAAGGACGCTCTCGGGTTGTTTCTGCCTCAGGGGGGGACGTTACGAACTGTTTCCTGCGGGGCGCACATGAGGTGATGCGTTTCATGGAACTAATGGGTATAGAAACCGCGATTATGAAAGAGAAGAGCCCCTCCTGCGGGGTGTTTCATATAAAGAGTAGCGGCTCAATCGTTCGAGGGTCGGGCGTCACATCGGCCCTTCTCGGAAAAAACGGTGTACGGGTCATATCATCTGACAAGATTAAGGACGAATTGAAATTCATTGTAGGCCAGGTGATGTAGCGTATGTATGATACCATTGTATTGGGGAATGATCCGGGCTCCCTGGTAGCCGCAGTTACCCTGGCAAAACAGGGGAGAAAGACACTCCTCCTGGCAGATGATGCCCCTCCATGCTACTCGGAATCGGGGTACACGTTCGATATCGACCCCCTCCCCTGGACCGGGTTCAACAGGGGCAATGTCTTCAAACAGTTCCTCTCCCACCTGGGGCTGCCCCAGGAAGATCTCGTTGAAAATCCCCCGCTCCAGATAATTCTTCGAAAGCATAGAATAGAACTGTGCGGGGAGGTGACCCAGGATATAAAGGAGATGAAACGCGAGTTTCCAGGCGAGACCGAAAAGATACTCGGTCTTTACACCTCCATCGCAAAGAGCGGTTTGTTCGCATCGGGCCTGATCGACAAGGGCTTGCACCTCCGACCGGAAACCATGAAGGACCATATCAAGCTTCTTCTCAATAAACCCTTAATTGCTCTCAAGAAAATGACCTTTACGGCAAACCTCAAAACGATTCGAAAGCAACCATCACTCGGCAAGATGCTGGAGGCCCAGATTCTTCTCCTGTCCCATCTCGATCCTCGCGGTAGAAGCCCGATCTCTTTTGCACGGACACTCTCCGTGGCCCTGCGGGGATTGTCTTACTACGGGGAGGGCAAGCACCTCCTTATAGCGCGACTGAAGAAAAAATTCGAGGCCGACGGAGGCGTTATAGAGACACGTCCCCTCTCAACGCTCGATATGGAACGGGTCATCAAGGCCAATCTGAAATCTTACGATGCACAGGGCGATGACATACCAACAGTTTATGGAAGAAACATAATAATAAGTACACATTATGAAAAGCTTGCTTCTCTCCTTGAGGAAAACAAAGAGCTTGTATCGCTCAGAAAACTCTATAACGGGAGAAAGCCATACCTCTACCCCTTTACCCTGCACATGGGAGTATATGACAGATGTATACCGGAAAAAATGGGGACATATGTTGCCGTTGTACCGGATGAAAACGAACCCCTTGAAGACGGGAATCTCCTGTTTATGGAGGCGAGCGAACCGGGAAACACCCTGCGGGCGCCTGATGGAAAGAGAGCCATCAGCGTTACCGCCTTTCTGAAGAATGCCCCCTCGGAATCAGCCGACGACGACCTCAAAAAGACCGCGAAAGATATGTTGAACAACCTGGGGTTTTTCCTCCCCTTCCTGAATGAAAATATCGACTTTATCAACCCCGAAGAATCTATAAACATATCAAAGAACTATCAAAAAATCACTGGTTCTAAATACACGGTGAAAAGCCCTCTCATGGGGATGTCGTTTATGTCAAACAGGACCCCCATGAAAAACGTTTTTTTGACAGGAGACATTCTTATTCCAGGGCTTGGATTCGAGGGAGAAATCATGTCCGGGATAAACGCTGCGAGACTTGCAACAGGGAGAGAGTAGCTATGAAAGAATCGCCCAATTTTAAGATCCGGAGGCTGGGGAAACCGACCGTTTCATCACCGATTACTTCAGCGTACTTCATGTCGGACAACAAGCGGGTTCTGTACGATCCGTACCTACATCCCGATTCTCTGCGGGCAGCAGGAAATACCCCACTATCCATTGAAGTTGCCGGCCCGAGAAGGACCCTCTACTTCGATCCCGCACAGACAAAGGCCGCCATCGTCACCTGTGGCGGTCTGAGCCCCGGCATCAACGATGTCATACGGGCGGTGGTCATGGGACTCTACTACCGGTACGGTGTTGAAAAGATCGTCGGCATACGCTACGGCTTCCAGGGTCTTGTCCCTGAGTACGGCCACGCACCGGTAGCCCTGACGCCGGAGGTGGTCAAGGACATACACACACTTGGCGGAAGTATCCTTTCATCTTCACGAGGCAGCCAGGATATCGCGACAATGGTCGACACCCTGTGCAAAATGAACATTAATCTCTTTTTCTGCGTGGGCGGCGACGGGACAATGCGTGCGGCTGAACGCATAGCGGAAGAAATAAGGAGCAGAGGCATAGAGATGGGCGTTATCGGCATACCGAAGACCATCGATAACGACCTGAATCTGATCGATAAGACCTTTGGATTTGATACGGCGATCTCCATGGTGGTCAATGCTATTCAGTGTGCCCATGTAGAGGCGAAGGGCGCGCCCATGGGGATAGGTCTTGTTAAGATAATGGGGAGGGAGTCGGGTCATATCGTCCTGAACGCCGCGCTCGCCCAGAATGACGTCAATTTTGCCCTCATCCCCGAGGTCCCCTTTGACCTGGAAGGCGAAAAAGGCCTGTTCAGGCTACTGGAGAAGCGCCTTCTGGAGAGGAAACACGCCGTCATATTGGTAGCGGAAGGCGCCGGGCAGGATCTGTGCGCCGGAAGCAGCCTGAAACGGACCGACGCATCCGGAAATATACGGCTCCAGGATATCGGAGTTTATCTGAAGGAACGTATCGAAGAGTATTTTAAAGAGACAGGCCTGGAGATCAATCTCAAATATATCGATCCCAGTTATACCATACGGAGTGTCCCCGCCAATGCCAGTGACAGTATATACTGCGAGCTTCTGGGGCAGTTCGCCGTACACGCCGGGATGGCGGGAAAGACAGACCTGGTAGTGGGTCTCTTCAAGGGAGAATATGTTCATCTGCCGCTTAAATCGGTAGCATCCCGTAAAAAGGTAAATACGAAGGGCAATCTGTGGATGCGTGTCCTCGAAGCGACGGGGCAACCGGCATCAATGAAGAATTAACGTTGCCGGATGAGAAAACCGAAGTAATACCAAAAAAACACTTGCAAAAATCCTCGTTATAGTCTAGGAAACAGCCTGATTTTCTAGCCCGCTAGCGTCTAGGAAACAGCCTGATTTTCTGAAAGGAGTTTATTATGTCTCGATTTTGTGAGATCTGCGGTAAGGGGCCCGTCGTAGGAAACAGCGTCAGCCATGCGAACAACAAGACAAAGAGGGTCTGGTACCCCAACCTCCAGAAGTTGCGGGTTGTGGTTCCGAAGACAGGCGCCGTAAAGAGGATGAAGGTCTGTACCCGATGCCTGCGTTCGGGTGCCGTCAGGAAGGCCGTCTAAGAATGGCCGGTATCCGTCTGAACCGTCAGACGGATACAATATCCACCCTCCCTAAATTATTCATTGATTACCATCTTCTTCATATCAGCGAGGCTTATTTGGAATGTTCCGTGCGCCGTTCTGCCGTATGCCTTATGGCTTCCGTCCAGTATTAGTTCATCGCTGGTATTGTTTTTCAGGCGCACCAGACCTCTCAGCTCTTTCCCCTTTAAAAGGAACACGACGCCCTCCACCTCTTCAAAGGGAATTGTGTATGCACCTTTCCCCTTTTTTCCCTCGATAAAGGTTTTTCCCTCTATGCTTACCTCAGTGCATTTAGTGATGATATCCATCTGATCGACAAAGGTAGCGCTGAACTTCTTTTCGGTAGCAGGGACCTTGCCCGGCGTATCGCTCCCCGTTATGGATCCCATACCAAAAATAAACGGAAGAAACAGCATGACCAAAAAATACCTGCATACTTTTTTCATTTTCTTTCCCCTCCATCAATCTCGCACATATCGATTTCTCCTTTCAACGCTTCCAGTATTCCGTCAACATCGGAACCGAAGTCAGGTACTATGGAAAGCTGCACCACCGCTTCGTTTCTGTCGATAGTTGTAACTGTCACAAGGCCTTCATACCCCTCAAGGATATATTTGATATATGCAATATCCTTGCGGTCCAATCTCAGATTTTTTGTTATCACATCCCCTTCCTGCATGAATTACTCGTAACATCAGGCTCCTGAAACATCAAGGAATAAATCCCTCCTTGACACGACCGGACGCCTTGACTATAGTCCGGGTTTAATCCGATCAGGATAGAAAATAGAAAATCATGCTGCCAATCACCCGCTGGAAACTCCCCTATACCAACAAAGGGGCCCAATCTCTCCTGGCCCTGGAACTGGGGATCGCCCCCCTTATATCGCAGATATTGATTAATCGTGGCATAACAGCCCCGGATGACGCCAAGAGGTTTCTTTTCCCCTCTCTGGAACACCTGCACAACCCCTTTCTTATGAAAGATATGGAAAAGGGTGTCGACAGGCTGATACAGGCGATCCAGGAAAGAGAACGAATCGTTATCTACGGAGATTATGATGCGGATGGCATTACATCCACCGTAATTCTCGTAAAGTTTCTCCGGGAAATCCATGATCGGACAACCTATTACATCCCCGAAAGGGTTAAAGAAGGGTATGGCCTCGGCAAGGCGGCAATAGACAGATTCAGGGAAGATGGAACCAACCTTATCGTAACCGTGGACTGCGGAATCTCCGATCATGAGGAAATCGCCTACGCAATCACCTCGGGCATCGATGTGATCGTAACTGATCATCATGAAGTCCCCGATATCATGCCCGAATGCAGCGCCGTCATAAATCCCCATCGCCGTGACTGCTCGTTCCCCTTCAAAGCTCTCGCCGGGGTCGGCGTAGCCTTTAATCTCTTGATCGCGCTACGCGGGAAACTTCGGAACCTGGGTTTCTGGAAAGACAGGGAATACCCGAATCTCATGAAGTATCTGGATCTGGTTGCCATCGGAACCATCGGCGACGTTGTCCCTCTTGTCGACGAAAACAGGGTCCTCGCAAAGATAGGGCTCGGCGTGGTGAACAATACCGAAAGGATCGGGCTCAAGGCGCTGATGGTGATAAGCGATATCGGAGGCCGTGACGTCAACTCAGAATCGGCGGCATTCAGACTGATCCCCCGCATCAATGCCGCGGGCAGGATCGGATCTCCCGGAGATGCCGTGGAACTGCTCCTGACTGAGGACGCAGGCAGGGCAACGCTGCTTGCCGAGCGCCTCGATTCATATAACAGAAAACGTCAGGAGATCGAGAAAACAATCCTGGATGAAACCCTTGACGAGATACATGCAAACATTGATATTGGCAGTGTAAATTCTCTTGTTTTCTCGTCTCACACGTGGCATCCGGGCGTCATAGGCATCGTGGCATCAAAGCTTGTGGACCGTTATTACATGCCTACTATACTGATCAGCGTGAAAGACGGCGTAGGAAAGGGATCAGGCAGGAGCATCGTCGAATTCAACCTGTATGAAGGACTGGACAAAAACTGTTCCTCCCTGTTGCTTTCCTACGGCGGACACCGGTACGCGGCCGGAATCTCCATACGGGAGAAGGATATAGAGGAATTCTCGGCGCTCTTAAGCACCGCGGTACGTGAAGATATTGGTGACGAAAGATTGGCTCCCCAGACCGTCATAGATGCCCTCTGTGCTCTGAACGAAATAGATTATACCCTCATCTCTCAAATAGAGATGCTGGCCCCCTTTGGAAACATGAACCCCGAGCCCCTCCTCTGCGCACAAGAGGTAACGATATCCTCCCCTGTGATGGTCGGGAACAATCATCTGAAGATGCGCGCCAATGAAAACAGTACGTACTGCGATACCATATGGTTCAATAACGGGCACCTGTCCGACCTTCTTGCCGGATCAACGACCGATATCGTCTTTACCCCCCAGATAAACCACTGGAACGGAAAGAGCAGCATCCAGCTCAAGATGAAGGATGCGTCGGCACCCTGCCCGGGGAAAAGTGGATATTGAACAATGTCGGCAGCATGGTAAGTATAATCCGGATGAAATTAAAGGTTTAGCAATTTTTTGGTTTCTCTTTTTTGAAAAACATGTTATCCATCCTTCGTCCTGTTGAAAGGGCGAAGTAAATCATAGAAAACCACGGCACATGACGTTGAGCGTCTGATTGTTTCGAAGGCCTTCTATTTGAGGTAGCAGTACTATATCTCTACCCTTTTTCATGTCTTTATGATCAGTTACAGATTTTTTCTCGTAGGCTGAACGTTCATATGACCCCAGCAACTTATTCCCCAAAGCTCGCGATCTGTTTTATCCTCGAATATTATTATCCCCATGTCGGAGGAGGAGAAGTCCTCTTCCAAAAGCTGGCGGAAGGTCTTGTGAAAGAGGGACACCGGTGTGATGTGGTTACCTGCCGTATTCCAGGAACAAAAAAGTTTGAGGTGGTAAATGGAGTAAATATCTACAGGGTTCGGGTTCCCGGATGTGCGGACCGATATTGGTTTACCTTCATGAGTATTCCTCTGGCTTGGAAAATTGCCAAAAGGGCGGACATCATCCATACCATGACATACAACGGGGCATTTCCGGCCTGGTTAATCGCCGGGATGCGGAAAAAACCGGTGGTGATTACGATTCACGAGGTTTTGGGAAAAAAGTGGATGGAGTTAAACTTTAATTTCCTGGCCGCTTTTTCGTGCAGGTTGATTGAAAATACGATTCTCCACCTTCCTTACGATGGCTATTCCTGTAATTCCAAAAACACCATGAATTGCCTGACAGATTGGGGAATAGATTCAAAAAAGGCGTTTCTGGCCTATCCGGGTATAGATAATCAATTATTCAAACCAAAACCAGATGAAGAAGCAAAAAAGATCCGAAGAAAATTAGGGATTAAGGATTCCACATTTCTATATTCCTATTACGGACGGCCGGGAATGGTAAAGGGGCTTGAATATCTGATTCGAGCTGTTCCTCTGATTAAAAAAGAAATTTTTGATTCAAAGCTCCTTTTAATTCTATCAAAAGATCCGCCAACCAAATATAGAGAGATGGAACACCTTATCCGAACAATGAAGTTAGATAATGTGATTGTCCATGACTCCATTCCGAGAGAAGTGCTGCCGTGTTATATCCAGGCAACCGATTGTGTGGTTGTTCCATCTTTAAATGAAGGGTTTGGATTTACCTGTGTAGAGGCCTGCACGATGGGAAAACCTGTGGTGGCGAGCAATGTCGGATCTATTCCTGAAGTAATTTTCGGAAGGTATGTTCTGGTGCCCCCGCGTGACCCTGAAGCGTTGGCCGATGGGGTGGTGAAAACTTTTCGGGAAAAGTATGAGACTGGTGAACAAAAAATGTACCGCTGGGATAATACAGTACAAAAACACCTGGAAGCTTACCGCGAGATCATTTTAAATCGCGAAATGGCAATTTCACAAAAAGCTCCTTCACCCCGACAAGTCAGGGTTATAATGGAAAGAAACCCGGGGACGGAGAAGGAGCGGATTAACCCTCGGGGGCATGACCCGATTTAGTTTTATCAAATCGGGATCGCGTCCCCAGACAGGACCGATTTGACCAATAAAAAGGGGATAATACTTTACGATTTTTTTGCGGTAGCCGGCGGGGCCGAACGGGTGATACTGCTACTGGCAGAGGCGCTTGACCATGTGGACTTGTGCCTTGGCTACCGGGATGCCAAGGGTATAACCGATAGGGAGATGGACGGAATCAAATGCTATGAGCTTTCAAAAAAATGCGATATCCCTCCCTTGCGAACGATCAAATTGATGAGGGCGTTTGTTTCAAAGACAGAATTCTTGTCCGGTTATGAATGGGCTCTTTTCAGCGGTGCCATTGCTCCCCTGGCGGTAGCAAACCATCAGGAAGGGCGAAATCTGCTCTACTGTCACACTATTCCCCGGTTTGCTTATGATCTGAAAGACTACTACATGAACCTGCTTCCGGGGTGGCAACGACCTTTGTTGAAGGCTCTTATTGAATATACCAGGCCTCGATACGAAGCCGCGGTTTCAAAAATGGACACGATAATTGTAAATTCTGAAAACGTCCGAAAACGGTTAAAAACCTATTTAGGAGTAGATTCACAGGTCATATGCCCGCCCTGCGAAACCGGGAAATTTCAATGGCTGGGTGAAGGTGGGTATTATCTATCAACCGCCCGCCTGGAAAACTTTAAACGGGTAGAATTGATAATCCGCGCATTTATTCGGATGCCGGATAAAAAGCTTGTAGTTACTTCCGGAGGGTCGGAACTGAATCGTCTTAAACGCCTGGCCCAGGACTCTCACAACATCACCTTCACCGGATGGACGAGCGAGGAAGAACTGCTGAAGCTGGTGGGTAATGCAATCGCCACTGTATACATTCCTATTGATGAGGATTTCGGGATGTCGCCGGTGGAATCCATGGCCGCAGGAAAACCGGTAATCGGGGTCCGTGAAGGGGGGCTTCTTGAAACCGTTATTCATGGCGAGACAGGTTTATTGATTTCTTCGAATCCATCGGAGGAAGATATCATCGAAGCGGTTCAGAAAATGGGGACAGAAACAGCCCGGGCGATGAAAGACGCTTGCGAAACCCGAGCGCGTCTGTTCGACAAAGGGATTTTCTTAGAAAAAATATATGCCGTGCTGCAATAAAACCCGGGGACATGACCCAATTTGGAGTTGTAAATTGGGATCGTGTCCCCAGACAGAAACATGATACTAAACCAACGTCATCTGGAAATAATTCTATTCAAAGCATACGCTAACCTTCGTTCGGAGGCATCCCGCACCTACCTCAGTTTTATGTGGTGGGTCATTGACCCCATTCTTTCCATGATCGTTTACTATGTCGTATTCGCCATCCTGCTTCAGCGGGGCACTAAGGACTATGTCCCTTTCCTGATTATCGGTTTGATTGTCTGGCAATGGTTTACCAACACGGTAAACCACGGCATGACGACTATCCAGGGGAATATCCAACTGATGAATCAGGTGCACCTGCCGAAAGTGATTTTCCCCAGTATCGAAATACTAATGGATACGTTTAAGTTTTTCATTGTTTTTCTTTTGGTTCTCATCTTTCTCTGGATTTACGGGTTTGGCGTAAGCTCCGCATATCTGGCATTGCCCCTGATTCTTGGCGTACAACTCCTTTTTACTATGGCGCTGACCTATCTGCTGGCCGCCGTAATTCCCTTTCTTCCGGATCTCAAATTTTTGGTGAAAACCGTATTACAGTTGGTCTTTTTCCTGTCAGGAATATTTTTTGACGGTTCCAAAATCCCGGAACATTACCAGCCCTACTTCTACGCCAATCCCATGGCAACCCTTATTGAAGATTATAGAAATGTGCTGATGCACAACCTCTGGCCTGACCTGAACGCGCTGGCGGTTATATGTCTGTTCTCCGCGCTCGGGGTTTACGCGGCTTATCGCCTTATTGGCCATTTCGACCATGTATATCCTCGGGTGACAATGCAATGATTGGACAAGAACAAAATGGTGACATTGCGATTTCACTGCGAAATGTAGCTGTCTACTTCTGGCTGAGAAATGGATTTATGCACCGGCATCGATTCGCTGCACTAAAAGATGTATCTTTCGATCTCCTTCACGGAGAGTCTCTTGGTATAATTGGCCGTAACGGTGCGGGAAAGACCACCCTGCTACGTCTTTTAGGCGGCATTACACGTCCTGACAAAGGAACTCTCATTAATAATGGGTACAAGACATCTCTCTTATCGCTTCAAGCGGGTTTTGATCCTCAGTTGTCCGGGTTTTACAACGCGATCTTGAGCGGGATGCTTTTAGGATTTACCAAGGAGGAAGTAGAAGCTAAGCTATATGAAATTGTGACATTCGCGGAGCTTGAAGAATTTATCGATCAGCCTGTTCGTACTTATTCTTCAGGAATGAAAGCCCGTCTCGGTTTCTCAGTGGCTTTCCATCTGGATCCTGATGTATTACTAGTGGATGAGGTATTGGCCGTGGGGGACGCTGATTTCCAAAAAAAATCCCTTGCGGTGATGAAGGAAAAGATCCGTTCAAAAAAAACCATTGTCCTGGTTTCCCATAGCGTCGGGACCATACGGAAACTATGCGACAGGACCGTCTGGATCGAAGAGGGAGTTACCCGGGCCGAAGGTGACACGGAGTCAGTTCTTCAAGAATATGAAGAATTCCTTCGATCATTTAAGTCTGGCTGACATTAGCTATTTCTTTATGAGGTGAGGTATACATTTTTTTGAGGCAGTGTAATATATTTTGTGTAAATTTAAAAAGGTGTAGAAAAAGGCGCTTTTCCTTTAAAAAAGGGTTTATCCCAAAACCTAAATAAAAAGGAGAAAGCGCCATGAAACTGGAAGTGAGTGTAC
>JAQULO010000006.1 GCA_028718565.1 Syntrophales bacterium
CGTCAGCAAAACACGTTCCTTTATGAAGACCCTACAGAAGCGACCGCAGCATGTAAAAAAATACTTCAAGCATCCGGCGGTTGCATATGCAGCATGATGGATCTATTCAACCACCGGAGCAATACATAAATGGATTCTTTGGCTGATTGCCCCGACCTTCTCACGGTTAATGAAGTGGCGGAAATTCTCAGGCTAAAACCGAACACTGTTTACAGTTTAAAGGAACTGAGGAAAACACACATCGGAAACGGACGGGCCATGCTTCGTTACAGAAAGATTGACCTGATCAGCTACATAAATGCAGGGGTGGAAGAGGAGGTAACGCTCGATGATAATCAAAAAACGGAAAGATACCCAAAAATGGGGCTACGCGATCTCGTTCCGTGGAAGGAGATTCAGGAAGAGCGGATGGAACACGCGGGATGATGCCCATAAGGCAGGCGAAGAACTTCTCGGCAGACTTAGAAGAGAAATATCAATGGCTGAAAGGGGGCCTAGCCTGTCGTTAGTCGAGGCAGTCAACGGGTTCATGAAATATTCGGCCCGAATCGGAAAATCTGAGAACAGGCTCCGGGGTCTGTATTCCAATTTTAAAAGCTTCGTTCTCCCCTTCTTCACGGCAGAAAAGAGGCTGAAAGACATAACCCATAAGGACATTGAGACATTCATTGATCATCAGATGAAGCGGGACATATCAAAGACAACGATCAACCACTATGTGACTGACCTTAACGCCCTTCTGAACTGGGCGGTAAAAGAGGAATTGATTGGTTCTAATCCGATGATACGGGTGGTACGAAAAAGAATACGACCGGAACGAGTTATCAAAAAGGGCTTCACACCGGATCAGATAAAAGTATGTGAGGCGGCGCTTGAAGGTGAAGAACAGCTCTTCTTTAGGATTTTGCTGTTTACGGGCGCCAGACTCAAGGAAGCACTTTCCATATCATGGGATGACGTGGATTATGAGGGCAGAGAGATCATTTTAAGGGGAACCAAGACGGAAGGGTCTCTAAGAGTAATTGCGATGTCTAACGGCCTTTATGGGACTCTCAAGGCCCTTGAGGATTACAGGATTAACACCCCTTGGATTTTTCATCACCCGGACGGAAAGAGAATCTTGCGACGTGACAAGCTTTTCAAGAAGATCACGAAAAGAACAGGGATCAGGATCACGGCAAAAGACCTTCGTGATGTCTTTGCATCTACCATTGCAATGGGAAGTGAGAAAACAAGGCCCGATGTGCAGACAGTCAGCGACCTGCTCGGTCATACAAATCTTGCTACCACGAAGAAGTATCTCTACTCCTTAAAGGAGAATCGGAGGGCTGCGGTCAGCGTTTTGGATGACGTTTTCACGGAAGGAAATGACACGAAAAGTGACACGGAAAACGAAAAGGACTTAGGAGGGTTCCTAAGTCCTTGTTTTTATGGTGGCGGTGCCCCGGATCGAACGGGGGACACTACGGATATGAGCCGTATGCTCTAACCATCTGAGCTACACCGCCTCTGTGAAATTGCGACGTACTCCTACCCCATCTTTACACGCGTGTCAAGGGGCTTGTTCGGCCTCTAGGTCGTAAGCCACTATCGCGCTCCTTGTCATGGCCGTCCCAAGTCCTACGGCAAGGACGACCTCGTCTCTACCATCATTATCTATATCCTTGATCTGGTAATCGGCGACGTATCCCTGGATCTTCTTTGTCTTCCAGTTCTCGGCCAAACCCAGCCCGTCCCACTCAAGATCGTATACCTCACTGCTCGTGAAGATCCGCACGTTCTTGAATACCCTCCCTGTGGGGGACAGGTTTTTGATGACAACCATCTCCCTCTTTCCATCCCCATCGGTGTCGTATGAAAGGATCCGCCCCTTGACATATACGCTGGCATCGGTCTCCTCGCCGTCTGTATCGGCTGGCTGTCTTATAAAGTCGAGCTTATTGTTGCTGCCCCCGAACACATCATCGCTTCTCCATATAAGATCATCGCTCCCGCCGATGATCTGGATCTTTGAGAGGGGCGTTTTAGTCTTTCGAAAGATGTTGATATGATCGTATTCATCAAGGGCGAGGACTCGTTCGGTATCCCCGTCGACCTTTGCGACCAGCACTCCAAAGACCGACAATCCCCTGGGTACGAACATCTCCTTCCCCTCTCTATAGGTGTTATTCTCCCATACGACCTCGTAAATCGGACCTGAGAAGGGGTGGCCTCCGACCACCAGTTCCTGTCCCATCAGGACGGGGCCCTCATCCGTGTTAATAACCCTAAAAAACCACTCCAGATCGGAAGCGATCTTCACAAATTTCCCATCCCGGAACTCCATAACGAAGGAGGTGGGACTGTCCTTCGTAAAATTCGTCACGATAATCTCCGCGATCCCGTTGCCGTTTATATCTGCAACGTCCACGGCAAGGTACTGGTCATGGAATCCCCCCGACAGCTTATTGCGCAGCACGAAGGCTGTTTCAGTTTTCTGATAGATCATTACCGTGTTGCGGTCAATTACGACAACTTCGTTCTTCTTGTCACCATCCACATCCCCTATATCCATCCCCTTGAAGGTCTTCTTGTACTGCGGGCTTATCCAGAACCCCTTTTGGGCAAGCGGGTTGGCGTCCGTTATAAAGTCGGGATTGAGATTGGTCGCAGAGGTAAAAGTGCCCCGCTTGGCCTGTATAACCTTGCCCTCATCCGTGCCCGGTAAAGGGATGTCGGGAGAACGAACCTGTCCGGTCGGCGGCAGGGTCGCGGCCTCGGTAACCGGAGGAGTTATCCCAAGAACATGGTACTGTATCTTTTGCGCAAAATCGGTTATCCGGGGTATAACATCATCCATCCCCCGACACTGTTCAAAAACACCCACCGTCGTTTTATAGGTGGACACATCGAGGAGTTTCGCGTCAAGGCTTATGCTGTTGCCGATCTTCGTTATACTTCCCCATACCGCGTAATCGAGGTTCAGCCTCTTGCCGAGGCCGTAGACATCAGCAGCTGTCGGCTCCTTCCCTTCTAATTTTTCCAGGGCCTCCTTGACCTCCTGTTTGGCGCTGACGCGTATCCCGTCGCCCACAGAGAGACGGGAGATCAACATATCCCATATACCGTCCCGTACATAATTTATGTCCTCAGAGCTATGTACCGAAAAGGGGAGAACCGCCACCCTTTTCGCCTGGTTCTTTGCCTCCTCAGCCCAGACCAGTCCGGAAAAAATGACACCTAAGATACAGAAAAAAAACACAAACCTCTTCATTCCAATCTCCTTTACATTTGGTTAAGCAAAACTTTTGAGCAGTCGAATATTTTCAATATCACCAGGGGTTTCTATAATCTTTGGAACACCAGTGAGAGATGTATCCCGCATCACCAGTCTGAAAAGTCCCTCTCCAATCATCCCCTCTCCAATGTTCTCGTGCCGGTCCACCCGGGAACCCATTTCCCTTTTTGAATCATTCAGGTGAATAACCCTCAGCTTCTCCCTGCCTATTGTATCATCAATACTTCTAAAAAAATCAAGATAGTCCTGCTTCGTCCGAAGGTTGTATCCTGCCACAAACATATGGCACGTATCAAGACAAAATACCAGACGGGATTTTTCCTTCACCCGCTCGATAATATGGGCGATTTGCTCAAGACTCCCCCCGAGGGCGGTCCCCTGTCCCGCTGTCGTCTCCAGGGCTATTTTTACTTTTACCCCCGCGGTATCGGTGTGGACGCGGTCGAGTGCGTCGATTATCCTGCCAAGCCCCCATGCCTCGCCGCATCCCTTATGAAAACCGGGATGGACGACCAGATAGTCAATGCCGAGCTGTTCACACCGGAGGATCTCCTGTACCATGGCATCCAGGGATTTCGTATATATCTCTTCGTCGGGCGAAGCGAGATTGATCAGATAACCGGCATGGGAGATAACAGGATCGATCCCCGTTTGTTCTCTCACCTCCCGGAACAGCTGTGTCTGGGATTCCTTAAGGAACCGCTCCCCCCATTGGTTCGAACTCTTGGTGAACAGTTGGACCGTCGTACACCCAAGAGCTTGTCCCCTGAGGAGCGCCTTCTCAAGGCCGCCCGCGATGGATATATGCGCCCCTAGGAGGGGCTGTGCCAGAACCGTCTGCTTATCCATGCCTGTCTCCCTCCGGAGCGCAACGCCACACAATCATCCACCGGCTCAGTCAATGACATGGCAATCGTTAGCAGTCTATAATTTCGGTACAGCGAAATCGATGACATTGACGATGATGGATTGGTTGTAAAGACCGATGAGAATGATTGCCGCGGCCACGATATAGGTGGGGATCAGCATACTCAGGGGTGCCTCACTCACCAACGAGCCCTCCTCATGGGCGTGCCCCGACCCGGAGGCACCAAAATCGTAGTAGCCGGTCTCAATGATCCTGAAGAACAGGACGATATTGACCAGACTGGAAAAGAGGAGCGCGATCACAAAAGTCCAGTTTCCGGCCATGACGGACCCCTGAATCAGATACCACTTGCTGAAAAAGCCGCAGGTGGGCGGTACGCCTATGACCGACAGGGCCACAACGAGGAAGGCGGCCGTGGTGAACGGCATCTTTTTGAATATATTTTTGAAGGCCGAAATATCGTGACTCTTCATCTTATAGGTCAGGATACCGGCCACGGCAAAGAGGCCGAGTGTCATCACTACATCGTTCATAACGTGCAGGATTGCTCCTTTGATCGCTACGGCGTTGGCTACACCCACGCCGCCAACCATATAGCCGACTTCGGCTATCACGACATAGCACAGCATCCGCTTGAAGTCTCTCTGGGCCAGGGCCATCACCGCCCCAAAAAAGATGGCTATGATTCCGGCATACAGCATGATCTTCGTCACGGGCAGGAGGTCTATGGAGAAATAGGGCCTGAAGACGGTGAACATGACCCTGAGCATGATATAGATGGCAACCTTGGTCATCAGTGGCGCTATCAAGGCGCTGGCGGCTGAAGGAGCCTTGGTATAGGCATCGGGCAACCACATATGCAGGGGGAAAAGGGCCATCTTGAGGGCTATCCCTACCATAAAGAAGGCAAAGGCGACAAGTATCACCTTGGACCCGTAAAGTCCGGGCAGGATCTCGGCCAGATCCGCCATATTCAGAGAACCGGTGACCATGTAAAGATACCCGACGCCGAGGAGATAGAAGCAGGCCCCGATGGTGCCCAGGATAAGATATCGGAAGGCGGCAAAGGGGGCTCCCTCCTCTCCCGTCGCTATCAGGGCATACCCGGACAGGGATGCTATCTCGAGAAACACGTAGAGGTTGAACACGTCCCCCGTGATGACGATCCCCAAAAATCCCGTCACCTGCAGAAGAAAGAGGGTGTAAAAATAGACCGTCCTGTCAGGCAGTTCCGCCTCAAGGCTCTTCTTGGAGTATATCGCAACGAGCAGAGAGGCGCCGGTTATCAGGACCAGCATCATGGCGTTCAGGTGGTCAATCACATACTCAATGCCCCAGGGCGGGAGCCAGTTGCCCAGGTAATAGTGAATGACCCCTTCGTGTATAACGGTGTTCAACACCAGGACCGAGCAGAGGGTAACGATCAGGAGGACAAGGATAACCCAGGGGTAGCACAGGTCCTTTCTCAACCAACCGATCAGCGGCGTGGCAACCGCGGACATCAGCGATATGACAACGATCAGGACGGGGGCTTGTTCTATAATCATCTGATTGCCTTTAGTATCTCATCCTCTTCCAGGGTATGGTATTTCCGGTACATCATGATGGCGATGGCCAGGGCAACACCCAGCGTCGCTATGGAGACGACAATCGCCGTCAGCATCAGGACATGCGGCAGGGGATTCAGGTACTGGGCGACCTGTATGGCATGTTCACCATGCGCGTCCGCGTGTGTCAGGATCGGCAGGTCAGCCCCCCCCTTCTTATAGGCGATGGAGACGAAAAAGAGAATGATCGCCGTCTGAAAGATATTCATCCCGATGATCTTTTTGATCAGGTTGCTCTTGGCTATCATCGCATAGAAACCTACCATCATAAGGATGATATATATCCAGTAGTTGTACTTCGCCATGATAAAGTCCATCGACTGTTCTCCCTACCGTCTGGCCTTCCTGACCCCGCCACGTCTTCTCAACAATAAGATACACGCCATGCCCGCCGTGAATATGACCGTTGTTTCGCCGAGGGTGTCATACCCCCGGTAGTCGGCGAGGACGGACGTGACCATATTCGACGTCGCCGTTTCTATCTCGGTATTCGTGATATACCGGGGCGACACATGAATGCTGGCCGGCGAATTGGGATCACCCCAGTCGGGCATGTCAATGGTGCCGTACATAAGAAAGGCCCCCGCAATTATCGACACAATCAGGCCCAGGGTCTTCAATCTTTTGTCCTCCTTGTCGTCTTCAGCACGGCGGCAACCAGGAGGATGGTTCCTATCCCCGCGCTCACCGATGCCTCCGTAAAGG
Source organism: Syntrophales bacterium (assembly GCA_028718565.1). Lineage (GTDB taxonomy): Bacteria > Desulfobacterota > Syntrophia > Syntrophales > UBA2210 > UBA6078. Next base: position 6,458 of record JAQULO010000006.1, read on the forward strand.
CGACATCGACGGCGCCGAGTTGCGCCCACATAAGACACATAAAGAAGCTGTACGCACCGAGGATCATAACCGCGCTCAGAAGATCCCTGACGGTTATCGCCGCGATGGCGCACATAACCACAAATAACTGAATAATAATATCAAAGGGTATGTTCATTGTCGTTCTTCCCCTTTTACCCACGGTTTGAGTCCATGCCGTATCCCCGCCCTGGAAATGGCGTGCGTTGCCGTCGGCTGGGCCAGAAACATGAACACCGCGATAACCACGATCTTCATGGCGGTAAGGGACAATCCTTCATGGATTGCAAACCCGATCAGGCACAGGAAAACGGCCAGCGTATCGCCCTTCCCCGTGGCGTGGAGCCGCGTAAAGAAATCGGGGAAACGCAGAAGCCCGATCGTCGCGGTCGCGAAAAAGAACAGGCCACCAAGAAGGCACACTACCGAAAGAGCAGCTATTATATATCCCATATTTCTACCGTTCCATTTCCAGGTATTTTGCCGCGGCGATACACCCGATGAAATTCAGGAGGGCGTACACCATGCTGATATCGATAAACATATCAACCCGGTTGTACACATAGCCCAGGACAAGGAGTATGATCAAGGTCTTGGTGCCGACAGCGGAGATGGCGGCTATCCTGTTGAACACCCCCGGACCGAATATAACCCGGTAGAGCACCAGAAAAACAAGGAGGCACAGACCGAGGCCGACCGCAACAAAAAATTCATTCATATGGAACCCCAAACGTCAGTAATCTACCCGTTATCTTCCAACTCTCCGTTTAGCTTGTCATCCCCAGGCAGTATTCCGCCTGTCGATATATCAAAAAATATGGAGTACATGATCGCCATGACCGTGAACCCGACGCCCAGCTCAACACCCAGTATCCCCAGAGACCGGGCATGCGCGGGTTCGACATGCAGGATGACGGACAGCTGACCGTAGTCGAGATAATTTCCGCCGAGAAGGAGACAGGTGAGCCCGATCCCCGCATAAATCAGGACGCCAACGCTCCCCATCAGGAGGACAACGTTTTCTGGAAACCGCCTCTTTACCTCGTCATAGCCGTGGGTTATCAGGAGCAGAGCCATACTTGCACCCAGGATAACACCCCCCTGAAACCCTCCCCCCGGGCTGTAGTGGCCATGCATGATAACGTACAGGGCGTACAGCTGTATAAAGGGAACAAAAATTCTCGCAATTGTCTTTATGATAATGTCATCGCTACTGGCAATCATCTACATACCCCTCTTCAAGGCCGCAAATACACGGGATACGTCAAGCACGTCCTGAATATATATGTGGTCAGCTTCCATGAAGATATGTGCCACCCTGTCCTCCATTTCGCCAGTATCTAAGTCACCAGCCACCTTTCTGTCCAGAGCATGCACAATGAATTCACGATTCTCTATATCTATCGTTATGGTGCCCGGGGTAAGGGTTATGGAGTTGGCCAGCGCCACCCATGATATGTCGCTTTCCAGTTTCGTCCTGAAGGTAATGATCTGAGGATCTATCGGCATCCTTGGCGATAGAGCCAGATAGGCGACATAAAAATTGGCCGTCACGATTTCACGCAGGAGCCAGGGGATATAAAAAAGAAATCTCTGAGCAATAACACGGCCATCCCCTACCCTCACATTGGCGAACAGCAGATCGTGGCTGAGATACGCGACGATCAGCGAACAGATGACGCCGAGAGAGAGGTGAAAGGTATCGAACTTCCCGGACAGCAGCGCCCAGAATGCCAGCAGCATCACGAAGGTGGCAAAGAAGTTCTGGAAACCGGACCGTGTCGCCTGGGCACCCTTCAGGATGCCCTGAACCTTTTTCTCCTCCATCCATCGCGTCTCGGATGTCAACCTCGTGGCCGTATCAAGCAGGCCGACGGCCTGCACCTTCGCGTTTTCCAGGATACGAAAGGCATCATCCGCCGCATGGATAAAAAGCGTTACTTCCATAGTCTCAATCGCCCTCAGCGGTAAGCGGTACAAAGAATACCGGAACAGCCGCATTTCTTATAAGAGTATCGACCTTGCTTTTTTTGAATATTCGCTCCATGACGGATCTCCTGGTGTCTGATCCCACGACAATAACGCTTCCCCGGTAATCCTCGGATGCCGTTACGATCTCTTCCGCCACATCGCCGGCATAGATATGCGACTCCGCGTTGATACCTTCGTTCAAACAGATCTTACGGGTATGTTCTAACCGCTCTTTCAGCTCTCTCATATCTTTTACGGTGAGCTTCTCGCTGATAACGTGGATAATATCAAGTTCATATACAAATTCACCGAGCTCAAGAATCTGTACCATGGCCTTTTCAGAGGCGGGGGACCAGTCGGTGGCGAAGATGACGTGGTCCAACAACCCGTCGCCTGAGGTGCTCCGGTCTATGACAAGGACCGGCAGCGGTGATTTCAGGGCGAGATCTCTGAAGGTGGCCTCATGAAACCCCTTGTCAAGGTCGATTACGATACAGGACACCCTCTCCTGCTGTGCGGCAGCCATAATCTCTCTATAAGAGAAAGCCCTGATTGTCTTTGTTTTGAATTGAATTTCCAGATCGGGGAACTCGTTCGTCCGCCCCTCCGAGGAGGCAGGCAACGCGAATACAACACGGTCGAACAGCTTCTTTTTCAGCGGCAAGAGTCCCTTAAAGAGACCAAAAGGCGAATCGCACTCACTCAGATCAGTCACATACAGCAATTTTACCTTTTCCCCCTTGGTGAAAATATACCCTATGTAGCCTTACAGTGTGACACTCGCAGGAACCAGCAGACTAGGAAGCACTGAATGTTTGGTCAATTTTGTAGCAACAGATCCCAATAACATCTCTTTCAGGGGGCTTTTACCTGTCGTACCTGCAACAATCATTGTGGCCTCCCGTTCACTCGCCGCCTTTTCTATCTGCTCGAATGTACTGCCCACATAGAGATGCGACTCGGCTTCTATGCCCTCTTTCTCAAAACGGGAGCAAACCTCCTCCAGCTTCTGCTTGTTCTCCTTCCGAAGGGACTGTATCTCCATCGCCGACGGACTCTTGAATTCCTTCTCACCAATCACATGAACGGCTATCACCTTCTTCAAAACACCCTTGAACGAAAGGAGATACTCCACGGCTTTTTCACTGGCGGGAGACCAGTCCATGGTAAGCAGGGGCCTCTCGAACGGACGCTCGTTCACCTTTCCGGAGGGAAGCATGTATTTGTACACCAGGACCGGGGTAGACGTTCGCTCAAGTATTTCCAGGGTCTCGGAACCGCCATACAGTTCTTCAAATGTCCCCCTCTTGTGGCGGCCCGTAACGATGAGGTCCACTTTTTCTTCAGCCGCCGTAGATATTATCTTCGGAAGCGGGTTCCCTACAACAATATAGGCGCCTACTTCCATTCCCTGCTCAAAAAGACTCTCTGCCCAGTCTATAAAGCGGACGTTCGCCATCTCACGGAGCTTTACCTCCTCATCCTTGAGGTATCCCTTGCCGCGGTGCATGGCAACCTTGTCCCGCCCTATGACATGTAGAAACACCGCATGGTTAAAACCCGCCTTTCTCAGATCCATCAAAGACTGGAGGGCATCAAACCACAACTCCTCAAACTGGGTCACAAAAAGCAATTTTTTGTCTTTCATTGTATCCTTTGCCTACCGATATTCTATTAATTTTTAACCTATCAGACCCTTTACGGTCTCCGCCAGTTCCAGCGGTTCAACCGGCTTTTCCATGTAAACATCCGGTTCCGGTATTGGTTGATCGCCAAACTCCGTGAGCGCCTCCTGAGAACGGAGGAAGGTGCGTTTCGCGATTCCGGACAGGATAATAACCGGGATATTCTTGAGGGACTCATCACTCTTAAGCTCCCGATACATACGGATACCACTCTGTTTCGGCATCAGGACATCCAGTATTATCAGATCGGGGGACTCGTCTCTCGCCATGGAGAGTCCTGCCTCACCGTTTCTTGCTACCAGGGGAGTATATCCATTCTCTTCCAAAACCGTTTTGACAAACATGGTAATATCGGGATCATCATCAACGGTAAGAACTCTTCTCGACATTACAGGCCTCCTTTATCCCTTAATTGTTTCGAGTCTCGCGTTGTGAGTCTCGGAATTTTTATATCTGACTTTGGTCCTATCTATGGTCCACGAGGACCAGGAAACTGTGCCCTTACCCTCCCTACGGCACCTTCCTATAGGGAAGCCGTACGGTGAAGGCGGATCCCTTCCCCACCTCGGACAGAATATCTATGCTGCCGCCGTGTTCATATACCAACTTCTGAATGACCAACAGGCCCAGGCCGGTGCCCTTCCCCCCCTTTGTGCTGAAGAAGGCCGTAAATATCTTGCTTCTGACCTCTTCGTCCATTCCGCAGCCGTTATCGGCCACCTCAAATCTAATGATATTGCCCTTCTCAAGCCGCGTCTTCACCCTAACTTCATGTTGCTTGGTATTGTCATAATCGAATATACAGGCATCAATGGCATTCGACACCAGATTAAGCAGCGTGCGATGAACCATGTCCGGGTCCATCGACACCTCTCTTACACGTGGACCAAAATCCCTCACAACCTTAATCTGGTTCTCCATTGCCATCCCCTCCATCAGTTCACAGACATCTTCGACAATGTCATTGGGATGGCAACTTCTGTATTCCGGCGCACGCTCCCTAGAATATGCGAGAAGATCGAAAACGAGGGAAGAAATCCGCCCTACATTCTTCTCGACCATACACCAGCCCGCTCTTAGCTTATCGGTGTCATTCTTGTCAAGACCAATATTGACGATATAGGTCCCCCCCTTGAGACCGGTCAATATGTTTTTGATGTAGTGGGCCAGCCGGGCAACCGTCTGGCCGATCGCCGCCAGTCTTTCGGACTTGACCAGTTCCTGTTCAAGGTGCTTTATCTCGCTGAGATCCTGGAAAAAACCGACACTTCCGATGATATCTTCACCATCATACAGGAGCGTTGTGGAAAACCTCACGGGCACATCACTCTTATTCTTCCGGCAAATGGTGATCTCTTTCCACCCCACATCCCCCATATCCTTTCCGCTCTTGAACATCAGACTGAAGACATCCGCTATCTCCGGGGGGAACAGATTCGCAAAATCCGTCTTCCGCACAACTTCAATTCGGGAAACACCAAAGATGGCTTCCGCCCCCGGGTTAAATACAACGATGATGCCGTTTTCATCAGTGGCGACAATCCCATCGTTGGAACTGGTTATCAGTTTATCCTGGAAATCGGATTTTCTCTTTACCTCCCCTATGGCTATATGACACATGTTTTCCAGATCCAGCGTGTACGCCCTGAGCTTTTCCCGTATAACAAGCTTTTCCTTGGCCCTCTTCAGTGCTATCTGTAGCGCTTCTTCTCTGACCGGCTTGTTGACAAAATCTGAAGCACCATACCGCAGGGCATCTATAGCGGAATCCATATCTCCGTGACCGGTAATAACAATAACCTCGGCGTCAGGGTTGGTGTTCTTCACCCTCTTCAGGACATCAAGCCCATCAATACCCGGCATCCTCAGATCGGTCAGGACAATCAGAGGAGATTCCCTCTCGAAGGCCTCGAGACCTTTCTCGCCGGAGGCGGCGGTGATAACATCATACCCGTCACTCCTAAGAGAAAGGGAAAGGACTTCGAGGATATCCTCTTCATCGTCGATCAATAAAATTTTGTCCATCTTCATAACGGTATCTCAACCGGGTAAAGTGCGGTGCTGAAAGCTACCACAAAAGCGCAAATATCAGAAGTACTAAAAAGGGCATAAAAAGGTAACTATTTCTTGTTTTTCTCGTGCCCCCTGTTTTCTCAGCGAGCTTTTCACCTCACGACAGACGTTAAGGAACTGCGGGAAAGGTCAATCTGAACGTTGTTCCCACGCCGGCCTCGCTGTCCACCGCAATGGTGCCGCCATAACCGGTGACGATACCGTAGCTGATGCTCATTCCCAGTCCCGTCCCTTCTCCCGGCTTTTTGGTTGTAAAAAAGGGTTCAAATACCTTATTCTTTACATCCTCAGACATACCTGTTCCATTGTCGGAGACGGTGACAATAACCAGACCCTTTTCCAGGAAAGAGCTTATCCTCAGCATTTTCGCGTCCCCTTCACCATGTTGGCCGCTTTCGTCCAGGGCGTCCCTCGCATTGACAACAAGATTCATAAAGACCTGTTCCAACCTGTTGTGATCGGCCAGGATAGGGGGAAGCCCTTCGGCAAGGGTCAGGTCCACCTCTATCTCGTGCACCTTAAGCTGTTGCCCCAGTATCTTGAAGATATCTCTAATGGGGTTGTTTATGTCTATCCTCTTCCCTTTGACATCCGATTTTCTGACAAAGTCCTTCATGTGTCGTATAGTTTGGGCCGCCCTCTGGACATTTTTCTCAATCTGCCCGGCAATGGTATAGAGATCCTCTTTTTTTATTTCTTCGTTTTTTTTAACTGTTTTTGCCAGAAAGTCTGACGCTACCTGGATCACATTGAGCGGTTGACTGATCTCGTGGGCAATCCCTGAAGCCATCGTCCCAAGGGTGACCATTTTGCTGGCCTGTATCAGCTGTGTCTCTTTCTCCACGCTCTCGCTGACATCGGGCGTAACCACAATCAGACAGTCCCTCCCCATAAAGATGACCGCGCTGACATGCAGGTTGACATAGAAGGAGGTCCTATCCTTTTTCCGGTAGAGTTTACTGGAATAGAAGGCTGACTGATTGGAAGAGATCGCCTCAAGCCCCTCAAGCACCTCCTGATCAATATTGGCCCCAAGGTCCGCAAATGACATCTTCAGGAACTCATCCTTCGAGTATCCGTAGCACCCAAGAGCGGTCGCGTTCACGTCCAGGATCTTCAGGCTCTCCCGGTCGACGATGATGATGGGGCTTGGATCGGCGTTAAACATAGTCCGGTATTTTTCTTCAGATTTTTCCAGCTCGTGATACGACTCCTCCAGTTTTCTCGTCTTCTCTTTGACCTTTCGCTCCAGTCTCTGGCTGAACCTTGCGGTCGCAGAGTGGAGTCCGGCATTTTCAATCGCCAGGGCGACGTGATTACAGATAACGGGGAACAGGTTTTTGTCATCTTCAGAAAACCGGGGTGATGTGTGGCTGGACACCCTCATGACGCCGAAGACGCGCTCCTTTGACGCGAGGGGCATATATGCCGCCGATTTTAATCCTTCGTCCAGGAATTCCCTGCAGGGCGCATTGTCGCCGGTTATCTCCTCAAAAAACAACATCTTATTTTTCTCGGCCACTTGAGCGATAACGACATCGGGACCGACATCGTTTCCTTCCCGATAAAATTCCTGGGTATATCCGAAGGAATATGTAGCGCGGAACACGCCTCCCTTCCTGCGCATATATATCCCCAGGCTATCGATATCATCAAAACTTCTGAAGATCCCCACACCGGCTACGCGGATTCTCTCAAAAGGGTCAAGCGTGGCGCTCAGGGCCGAGGTCACATTCCACAAGATCGAGAGATACCGGAGGTTTTTTTCGCGTTCATCATCCAGGAGCTTGGAATCGGTCCTGTCCCAGAAGGTTTCAATGGCGCCGTAAATATTTCCATCGGGGTCCTTTATCGGGGCGGCCGTGAAGTACAGCCATCTGCCGCCCTCGCCCATCTGGGGGTAAAAGTCCTCCGACTCGTAGCCCCCTTCGATGAGGAGGGACCGGCGTCCCCGGTCGCCATAATATTTCCGTATCTCGGCCTCACCGGCGCCATCCACTATCAGATCCGCCATTATAGGCTTCTCTCCCGTGTAGAATGCCTGCCAGTGTCTCTTCGTCCCTATCATCTCTTCGGCCCTGTGACCGGTGAGCCTTTCAAGAGCGGTGTTCCAGTGTGTGATCGCGTGGTCTTCATTGATAACAAAGGTGGGGATGGTGCTCCCTTGGACTATCTGTAGGAGGGTCCTCTCCTTTTCCTCAAATTTCAGCTCCATTATGCCAAGATGACGAGCCCTCTCTTTGACAATGACCCGGTACTGCCGGGATATGCCCCGGGAGAGGAGCGCGGCTATAAGGAGAAGGAGAATAACGGAAAGGATAAGGATTATGACAACGGCTTTAAGCCAGGCCCTGGTATCGCGCTCTCCCCCCTCGGTGGTAATGCCTGCCGCTTGGCCTCCATTCTGGAAGGTCGTATCATGCTTCGTCAGAGGTTCTTCTATCGTGAAGACGCCCTCGATCAGGAGAAGGGCTATAAGCGCCAGGGGGATCACGATAAGCAGAAAGAATATCTTCGCCGTATCAAAGGCCCGTGCCTTTGTCAGTATGCGCTCGTCTTTATCGATATCCGTCATGATATCTGCCCCCTATTCCCCGCAAACGGCAAGGAATGACAAGAAAAACACTATCCGCCCATGACGGCCCTCGCGGTCATCCGCGCAAGTTCAAGAAAGAACCCGGGACGGACAAACAACAGGAACGAGAGGGCGGCGGTCAGTACGGGTGGAATAACCGCGCAGATGTGGGCCTCGTTGAACCGCGTTGAGGCATCAAAGTTGGGTCCGCTGGAGAAGAAGGCGTTGTACGTTATCGGCAGGAAGTAGGCCGCATTTAAAAGAGAGCTGGTCAGGATAACGACCAGGATAGGAATCTGGCCTGCCTCGATGCAGCCCAGCGCGAGGTACCACTTGCTGATGAAACCACCCATCGGGGGTATGCCGATGACACTCAGTGATCCGAAGAAAAACGCCGTCATGGTGACGGGCATCATCTTTCCTATCCCCTTAATCTCACTGATCTTCTTGAAACCGGTATGGGCAATGATGGCGCCGGCGCAGAAGAAGAGGGTTATCTTCCCGAAGGCATGCATGACGATATGGATAACACCTCCCGTCATCCCCATGACGCTGAGCAACCCTCCGGCCATGACGACGTATGAAAGCTGGCTTACCGTCGAGTACGCAAGCCGCGCCTTCAGGTCATCCTGTTTGAGGGCGAACAGGGAACCGACGATAATCGTAACGGATATGAGGTAGAGGAGAAACACATCGAGAGAAAGGGCGTGCATGAGATCGATCCCGAATATGTGAAAGCACACCCGCAGAACGGAAAAGACTCCCACCTTGACAACCGCGACGGCATGCAGAAGCGCGCTGACCGGTGTCGGGGCCACCATGGCGGAGGGGAGCCATGAGTGTGTGGGCATGATGGCGGCCTTACCGATACCCGCGATGAAGAGCACGAAGGTAAGGATGAGTATCGGCCCTCCCGCCTTCCCCGCCAGGATGCCCTGGTCCGCGAAATCCAGAGTGCCTGCAAAATAATATGTGATGATCATCGCGGGAAGAAAAAACGCTATGGATGTCCCCATAAGATAGGTCAGGTACTTTCTTCCCGCAAACCGAGCCTCCGGGTCCTGATGGTGGGTGACCAGAGAATAGGTGGAAAGCGACAGCATCTCGTAAAACATATACAGCGTGAGGAGGTTGGCGGAGAACGCGACACCGACAGCCGAAGAAAGTGCCAGCGCGAAGAACGCGAAGTATCTCGTCTGCGAGTGCTCCTTTAGCGTCCGCATGTAACCGATCGAATAAATGGTCGTGACGATCCACAGAGAGGAGGCCACCAGCGCAAACAGGAGCCCGAGAGGATCAACCCTAAGGGCGATACTCACACCCGGAAGAACCTCGATAAGGTTGAAGGCCAACGTCTTTCCGGCGAGGACCACCGGCAGCATGGAAACAATGATACCGAATTTGATCAGCGCGATCGTAATAGAGCAGGACTCTCTCAGATTGGAGTTCCTCCCGCAGAGGATAATAAGAAGTGAGCCAAAGAGCGAAACGACAACAGCCAACAGTGGTTTCAGAGATACAATGGTTTCCATGAAATGACGTTATCCCCCCTTGTGGCTACAAAAGAAGTCCCAGTCTTCATTTTCACATGCGCTACTTAGCAATTATCCCCGGGGTTTTTCAAGCACTTTTTAAGGCGCCGGTCACGATTGCATACCCGGAGGTGATTTTTTGAAAAAGCAACGCGGGAGCGATCTCATGAAACCCGGCATGCGGCCCTGCGGGCACATTCTTTCACTATCATCGCCATCTTCTCGACCACCCCCTCTATGTCTATGCCGGTGGTGTCGATAACAACAGAATCGCCCGCCGGCTTCAGCGGGGCTATCTCCCTTGTAGTGTCCTGATGATCTCTCACCTCTAATCCCCGCTTGATCTCGCCACGGTCGGCATTTTTTCCATTTTCTACCAACTGGAGATACCTGCGTCGTGCGCGTTCATCGGCATCGGCATCCAGGAAAAACTTCACATCCGCATCGGGGAATACCACCGTTCCCATATCTCTTCCCTCAGCCACGATTCCCCCCTGCCATCCGGCGCTTCTCTGAAGCGGGAGAAGGGCCTCCCGCACCGCAGGGATCGCCGAAACCGAAGAGGCCAGCATCCCGATCTCCTCGGTCCTGAGATCTCCCGAGACATTCTCCCCCTCTACCAGTACCCTCATCTGGCCATTCGTCTCCATGTGAATGGTGATGCCGTTGCACACCTCCCCCAGCGCCTTATCGTCCGCTATGGGTACGCCCCGCTTCATCACCCGCCAGGCAACCGCCCGGTAGAGGATTCCCGTATCCAAATACGTATAGGATATCCTTTTCGCGAGTATCCTGCTCACCGTGCTCTTGCCGGAACCCGCAGGGCCATCCACCGTAATGACCAGTTTCCTTTTTCCCGCTTCAATCACGTCTTCTACTCTCCTTATCCATTTCACCCTGCGCCTGGCAAGCCGGTACGTGGCGACAGCGATCACAATACCGAGTATGTCGAAGAGGACATCATATACCGACGCGTCCCTCCCGGGGACAAAAGACTGATGCCACTCATCGCTTATTGCGTACATCATTCCAAAGGCAATCGCAAAGACAGCGGGAGCACTCGTAAAGACAGTGCGTGGGGATGTGACCAATACCCTCATGAACAGGTAGCCCAGGATGTAATACTCGATTGTGTGGATGAATTTGTCAAGATTGAAAATCTCAGGGAGGATCTCCGGATAGCGCGAAACGGAGGAAAGGACATAGATCAGAAGCATGTACAGAAAAAGGGGGAGGACATAAAAACAGAGTCGCTCCCCACCGATTCCACGAACAGGCTTTCTCATATAGAACTCTTTAATGCCGTATCAGTCCGGCCCATACGGCTATCCCAGTATTCCCAGAAACACCCCTCCCGCAATCGCCGCCCCGATGGCGCCGGCGACATTCGGTCCCATAGCGTGCATCAGGAGAAAGTTCTGTTTGTTTTCCTTCTGCCCCATCACCTGGACGACCCGCGCGGACATGGGAACGGCGGATACACCGGCGGCCCCTATCATCGGATTGATCTTCTCCTTGAGAAACAGGTTCATGATCTTCGCAAGGATCACGCCCGCCGCTGCGGCGCTGGCAAATGAGATCACACCCAGGATGAGAATGAGCAACGTCCGAGACTGCAGAAAGATCTGTGCCGGCATCGAGGCCCCGATGGCAAGGGTCAGAAATATGGTGATAATATCAATAAAGGTCGTCTGGGCGGTCTTGTTGAGCCGTTCTGTAACACCGCATTCATTGAAGAGGTTCCCCACCATGAAACACCCAATCAGGGGAGCGGAGGAGGGGACGATCAATATGACAACAATGGTCGTAATCAACGGAAAGAGTATCTTCTCCAGCTTCGACACCTTCCTGAGAGAGGGCTTCATATATATCCCACGCTCCTCCTTCGTGGTCAAGAGCCGTATCACAGGGGGGAGGATAATGGGGACCAGAGCCATGTACGAATAACACGCGACTGCTGTGGCGCCTATGATATGCGGGGCGAGCAGTGAGGTGACATATATAGTCGTGGGCCCTTCGGCCCCCCCTATTATCCCGATGGATGCCGCCTCCGTCATGCTGAATCCGACGATCAGGGCCAGGAAGAATGCCAGGTAGACGCCGAACTGCGCAGCGGCCCCCAGAAGCATGGTCTTGGGATTGGCAAGCATGGGCCCAAAATCGGTCAGCGCTCCGAGGCAAAGAAACATCAGAGGTGGAAGAATCTGCCACATCACCCCGAACTTGAATATCCGGGAGAACAATCCTACGGGGTGTGTGGGTACCTCCGCCTGGTTGGTCTGTTCCATCGTTATGAGAGAAGCCAGGGGTTGCCCCTTCTCAACGCTCTGCCCCTGGGACACCTTCAGACTGTCAACCCGTCCGAAAACGGGAGCCGTCACTTCCCCCGTATCGAGTTTATATATAACGCCGCCCTTCTCGAAGGCATCCCCCTCATGCATCGGCACCTCCATTACAATGCCGGCCTGCGGGGCCTTCAGCGTCATCTCGTAGTCCATCATGCCCCCGAGGGGCAGGTTGACCAGTATCATCCCGAACCCTATGGGGACCAGCAGAAGGGGTTCCATCTTTTTGGCAATAGCCAGGTATATGAACCCCAGGCCTATGACTATCATAAGTGCGTTCCCCCAGTAAAACAGGGGAAATCCGGTCTCAAGTAATCCCAAAAGCACGGCTGTTCCTCCTCTCAGAACCCTTCATCCAGTCTATTTCTTGTTACCGGCAATCTTTTCGGTAACTACCCTCGTCAACTCCACCGATACCCACAGCAGCATCAGTATGCCAAACACCAGGCCGAATCCGCCGATCGCCGTCTTTATCGCCAGGCCCCAGTCGATCATGTCAATACAAGCTCCTCTCGTCCGGACAAGCCAGACCCGGATAGTTTGAACGATTAATTAAAAACAGAAAGGGACACGAGGATCATGTCACCAACTCTTATCCCTTCTCCTTTCAGCTATTCCATGACTATCAATAGCTGACCGGCCTCAACGGAATCCTTTTCCTTTACCCTGATCTCCTTGACCATCCCATCGGACGGCGCAAAGATGGGGTTCTCCATCTTCATCGCCTCGAGGGTTATCAACTCGTCGTTCTCCTTGACCTCATCGCCGACCTTCACCAGAATCCCGACAATGCTTCCCGGCATGGGTGCTGATATCTCTACGCTCATCTCCACTCCTCCCGATAAATTTAACTACATACTGTGTTATCTGCGCAAGCAACCGGCGCTGAAGATCACATACACACACGGCGACCGATTCTACCATATTTCTATCTATATTTCCCCAAACTGTCGATGAATCGATTGCTCCCCTGTATTCCTACAGGGGGATGTTACCGTGCTTCTTGTAGGGACGTTCCTCTTCTTTGTTCTCCAGCATCTTCAATGCGCTGATGATCGTCGGTCTCGTTTCTCTCGGTTCAATAACCTGCTCAATCAGGGCATGCGAGGCTGCCCGGTATGGGGTGGCGAATTCTTCAATATACTCATCTTTCATCTGCTGTTTTACGTCGGCAGATTCAGTCCTGAATATGATATCCGCCGCGCCGTCAGCCCCCATCACGGCAATCTCGGCCGTCGGCCAGGCAATCACCATATCGGCGCCGGCCTCATTATTGCACATCCCCAGGTAGGCTCCTCCGTAGGCCTTACGGGTGACGATCGTTATTTTGGGAACCGTTGCTTCGGGATATGCGTACAGCAGTTTTGCCCCATGCCTGATGATCCCGCCGAACTCCTGATTGATTCCAGGCAGATACCCGGGGACATCGACAAAGGTAAGAAGCGGTACGTTGAAACAGTCACAGCACCGGATGAAACGGGCCGCCTTATCGGAGGCATCTATATCCAGGCACCCCGCCATGGAAAGCGGCTGGTTCGCTATGATCCCCACGGTAGAGCCATCCATGCGGGCAAAACAAGTGATCATATTAGTGGCAAAGAGGGCCTGGCTCTCATAGATTTCACCGTTGTCCACTACCATCCTGATCAGCTTCTTCATATCGTAGGGGCGTTTACTGCTCTCGGGAACGATCGTGTTGAGTTTCTCTTCCCGGCGATCGACCGGATCATCACAGGCAATGACGGGCGGCCGCTCGTTGTGGCTTGACGGCAGGTAACTCAGCAATTGTTTGATCTGACCGATGCAGTCCTCATCGCTGTCCGCAACAAAGTGAGAATTTCCGCTCTTCTGGTTGTGTGTTATAGCACCCCCAAGTTCGACGGCGGAGACCTCTTCACCCGTTACGGACTTCACCACGACCGGGCCAGTTATGAACATCTGGGAATAATCCTTCTTGACCATATAGACAAAGTCCATCAGCGCCGGCGAATACACCGCCCCACCGGCTGAAGGGCCCATAATAGCGCAGATCTGAGGAATGACACCGGAGGCCATGGTATTCTTGTAGAATATTTTGCCATATCCAGCGAGTGCATCAATTCCCTCATGAATACGGGCACCACCGGAGTCGTTCATGCCGACAACCGGACATCCCGTCTTGGTGGCCTGCTCCAGGCACTTAACAATCTTGGTGGCGTGCATCTCGCCTAATGATCCACCCATGACGCCAAAGTCCTGGGCGTATGAGAATACCGTGCGCCCATTGACGGTGCCGTAGCCGGTTACCACCCCTTCCCCCGGACTCTCTTTTGTACCCATACCGAAGTTCGTGCATCGGTGCTCGACAAATTTATACAGCTCCACAAAACTGCCTTCATCAAACAACAGGGCCAATCGCTCCCGAGCGGTCAGTCTCCCACTTGCGTGCAGCTTTGCGATGGCCTTCTCTCCGCCACCCGCTTCGACCTTCTTTGCCTTTTCCTTCAGTAAATCAAGCTTTTCCTGATTCGTCATTCCCTCTATCCTCCCAATATAGTGGCCACCCCCGCTTCCCGCCTCGGAGATGACCGGTGTCGAGACACATGAAAAACTTCGACTCCACCGCCGAAAAGCGACCGAGCAGAGCCTTTCCGGGACATGCCAATACTTTAAAAAGACCGGTCGATTCAACTCAACTCCTCTGACACAATTCCAATAATGTCCGACCGGTGACCCTTGGGTGTACGAACGCAATCTTTGTGCCACCCGCATTAAGCCGTTTTACCTACCAACCTGCCCTCGTCCCCCGCCAGTTCCTCAAGAGCCGATTCGATATGGCAAATCCGCAGGGCTCTTGCCGTATACCATTATTATTCTTATAGATATACCGGCCAACAGGACCGTCTAACTACCGTATCCGAAGCCCCGATTCTTCGACCTACAGGAACGACGTCCGGACATTTTGCTCCGCAACCTCCTCGGACCTGGCCATTTTCATACCCAGTATCTGCGTATGAAAATTCACACTTCCATCTATGGTACCGGTCGCAACGCCTATACCGGATCGGACCGCCTGAGGGTCCTCTCGTCGACCACTTTTCCCGTGATGACCGGATCGACACCAGCCGGCTTCTTACAGATGAATCGCGAGCGGGTCTTCTCCCGGAAAAAGGTTATGGTAGGTTGCGATATTGGCTTCTATCGAGGATGATACCATCGTAGATGCCGGGGCCTGATGGGCATTAATATGGGCGCTAAGCACACCTTCAGACCGGCACCGACAGCCCGCAGGGCAAGCCCCGGGACCACCGTAGTCACCCCCTTTTCGTCTCCCGTGTAAACCTGTACACATCCCCACACAATAGCCCCAACGGGGCAAAGCCTGGTCTCTACGAAGGGTAACATATCCACCAATCAGGTCCGCGGTTCCTAATGAGAGCGCGATGGGGCATGAACGTCTTGAAAATAGATCGGATCCGATAACCGGGTGAGATCCGTGGAACATTCCTGAGGGGCCGCTGCTACGGGTATCGTTTACACCTTCAGGGTATTTAATCTCCCCAGCACTGCTTCCGCCTCTACGATGATCCGATCGATCAGTTCCTTCGTCGTGGTGATATCCTTCATCCCACCGCAGGACTGACCGGCAAAGAGGATGCCGCCCTCAACATCACCCTCGTTGAGCGCCTTCATGTGCTTCATGTTCCCCACCGCCTGCCGGGCCAGGACAAGGAGCGGATGCCCTTCCTCGGCCCGCATCATCTCGATGGACAGACCCATAAACTTCCAATAGGACATCTTGAACAGCTTTTTGACTAGGAGCGCCCCCTTGATTGACTCGACAATCGGGAACCCCCGTTTCATCATCGCCTCGGCTTCCTTGGTCTTAAAGACCCGGCCGTCCATCCCGTCAAAAACGTTGTCGTAGAGCGTGTCCTGCTCCGTGGTCTACAGGCACAGCTGTTTGAAGTTGTCGTGGACCATGCTCTCCTTGACCACCATGAACCGGCTTCCCATCGATATGCCGTCGGCCCCCAGGGCGAACGCCGCCGCCAGTCCCCGGCCGTCGTAAAAACCACCTGCCGCGATCAATGGGACATCCACCATGCTTGCCACCAGGGGTATCCTCCCCCGAGAGAGTTGCCAGAAGGTTACAGTTCCCAGGCAGCCCTTGCCCCCTCTTCCGTGGCTTCGATAATCCTCCGGGCGCTGGAGGCGTCACCGATCACCGTGTAGGGAATCCCCGCCTCCTTGAGGACCTCCGTGAGATGGTCCCTCGGTTTGAGCCCCACGGCAACTACCACCTGGTCGATAGGGGACACCGTTGACTTCTCTCCTGCCGTCTCGATATCCACGCTCCGGTCGCCGATGGACTGTACCGTCGTGCTGAAGAGCAAGATGGCGTCCTTGTCACGCAAACGGCCGTGCAGCATGTACCCATGAGCAGTACTCTCCTGTACCGGTGAGGACTTGAGCATCTCAACCAGGGTCACTTTGCTCCCCTGCTCGCTCAGGTAGTCCGCCGTCTCCATTCCGATCAGGCCGCCGCCAATGACCAGGGCGTTCTTTCCCGGCTTTACGGTACCGCCCAGAATCTGCCAGGCGTCACAGACGTGGGGTCCGTCGATCCCAGCTATCTCGGGTCTGATCTTTTCGCCACCCGTGGCTAGGATAACCGCCTCGGGGCTCTCCTCACTTAGCATCACCGGCGTGACCTCCGTACCCGTCACAATGGTAATCCGCGCCTTTTTAACCTGGCCGATCAGCCAATCGATCCAGTCACCGTAGACTGCCTTGTGCGGCGGTTTTCTGGCATACCGGATCTGCCCGCCCAATTCTTCAGCCCTTTCATAGAGGGTCACGGTATGCCCGAGCCGCGCCGCCTCGAAGGCCGCCGTCAGACCGGCGGGGCCGCCCCCAACAACCCAAACATTCTTCGGGTTCTCCGTCGGTCCTTCGGGATAGATCGTCTCCTGCCCCGTCTCAGGGTTGATGGCACAGCGGATATTCCCCTCGCCGAGCATCACCCGTTCGATACACCCCTGGTTGCAGGCAAGACACGTTCTGATATCCGTTGATCGCCCTTCACGGGCCTTGATCAGGAAGTCAGGGTCAGCAAGGAACTGCCGCCCAAAAGCGACCATGTCGGCATCCCCCCGGCCGATCACCTCGTCGGCCAGCGCCGGATCGCTGAAACGTCCCACGGCAATGACCGGCACGCCCGCCACGTCCTTTACCTTCCGGGCAAGCCAGGCGTTGAAGCCCGGTTTGTACTCTATGGGGGCGATGGCAATGCTTCCGGGGCTCCCGTGGGTCCCAAATGAAGCATGAACGATATCGACCCCTGCGGCAACAAAATCGGGGAGAATTGTCTGCATATCATCGGCCGTGTAGCCGCCATTGATGAATTCCTCTGTCGAGATCCTTATCGATACGGGAAAGTTATCTCCCACTTCCCCGCGAACCGTCCGGATGACCTCAACGACAAAGCGAGCCCGCTGCTTCAGGGTGGTCCCGCCGTACTCGTCGGTCCTCTGGTTCGACAGGGTCGAGAGAAACTGGGTAAGAAGGTAGCCGTGTGCGCCGTGAAGTTCCACACCGTCGAAGCCCGCCTCACGGGCCCGCCGTGCCGCTGATCCGAAGGCGGCGATCGTCTCCCCGATGTCATCGACAGTCATCTCCCGCGGCGGTATCTGATAGATGAGACTGGGAATCGCTGAAGGCCCCACGGCCCTCCCCTTCCTCAACATATACAGACTCTCACGCCCCGCATGGTGGATTTGCATGAATATCCTGCTTCCCGCCTTGTGGGCAACGGACGCCAGCTTCGCGAGACTCGGTATATACCGGTCATCGTAGGCCCTGATCTGCTTATTGTTTGCTATCCCGTCCGGGTGGGCGGCAACGATCTCGGTAATAATCAGCCCTGGCCCCCCCCGGGCGCGCCGTTTAAGATAAGCGATAGTAGCCTCGCTCACCGTTCCGTCCGCGTTGCCCAACTCCGTCCCCATTGGAGGCATAACGACGCGGTTCGGTATCTCCATTTTTTTCAAGGTGATAGGAGACAAGATATTGTTCAGTTCACTCATGGCCAAACTCCTTTCATGGTGTGCTGCCTCACCTGCTATTTCTCAGTGTGGGATGAAGTTCATCCCCCCATTTTTTTCTTTGTCCCAGAATCGAACCTCTCATACCCTTTTGACCGGACAGGCAACTGGTCACCGAATTCTCCGATCTTATCCCCACATCTTCCCCCCTATATAGTTTGCATACAAAATATAAATCCCGAAAAATCAGCGCTGCATGTCCTTCAGAAGCCGCTTGAGCAGCAACCTTTACTCAAGCCCGAAACTGCTCAGTGCCTCCTGGTTTGACTCACTGGTTTCCCTTTCCAGTAGAGGTATCTGCTCCTTTGCCTTGGTCGTAAGGCAGAGCTTCAGCGTCCTCTTATCCTCTTTAGAGAACTCCTTGATGACCCACCCGCCGTCGGAAAGCCGATCCAGCATCCCTGAAAGGGTTGAATTGTCAAGGGTTAACCGTTTCCCCAGCTCGCCGGCTGAGACACCCTCCTCTTCGGATAGTGCAAATATTACCAGATGCTGAGACGGGGTAAGACCATAGTTCTGGAGCCGTTTTTTGTATTTTCCATAGACATTCTGATGGGCCTTCGAGAGAAGAAAGGGTATGCAGTCGTCGCAGCAATGCATAACAGACATCAAACCCCACACATTTTGTACGCCAAGTAGCAGAGAAAAATCGGGCCGTCAACGGCAAAATGAGCGGGTGTCCCTCAATGTCGTCTCCTCTTCCACCAGGCGCCCCTACTCTTTTTGAGATCTTTTCGTTGCCAATCCGGTCCGGGGATGGCACCGTCGACGTTGTATCACCAGGTGGCTCCAAAAACATTGACATGATCGTAGCCTCATGCTAGTAGAAGCCGGTTTCTTTAGCAGGAAAGTTCACCCTCTTCTGCCATTTTGTTTCGGCTTGCAAATTGCCTCACCGGGAGACCTTCCTGGGGGTAGAAACCGGAGCAGAGGGGCACTGACAGGGAAAAGAGGAAAAAAGATGACCCTTCGCGAGATAGCTGAGCTATTGGATGCCAAGATTCTGGTAGGAGGGGATCACCTGGGCATAGAGGTAAAAACCGCCTTCAGCGCCGATCTGATGAGCGATGTCCTCGCCTTTGCAAAGCCCGGAAGCATAATGATCACCGGCCTTACCAATCCCCAGATCGTCAGGATCGCGAGCATCGTGGATAATTCGGCAATCCTGGTAGTCCGGGGTAAGATCCCCCCCCGGGAGACGCTGGCTCTGGCGGAAGAACTGGACATTCCCGTTCTTTCCACAAAGTACATACTCTTTGAAACATCGGGGAGATTGTACGCAAGCGGGATAGTCGGTTGCGTCAGAAAAATCGAAGGTCCGGAAAGCATTGTCCCGTTATGACTCAAGGGCATAACTACGTTTTCCCTGTTGAGGGCGAAAGATTTGATGAAGCCGGCAAGGTTTCCGTTCAAGTAAAACAGATATTGAAAAAGATCGGCATACCGGACGCCGTGCTGAGAAGGGCCGCAATCGCGATCTATGAATCGGAAGTAAATATCATCTCCTATGCCATTCATGGAACGGCCAGTCTTCAGGTGACAGATGACCACATATTGATCGATATACAGGACGTCGGCCCCGGCATAACCGATATAGAACAGGCGATGGAACAGGGATATTCCACAGCGAACGATCATATACGGGCGATGGGATTCGGGGCGGGCATGGGTCTTTTCAACATAAAGAATTGTTCCGACATCTTTGAGATGTCATCGGAAGAGGGTAAGGGAACCCACCTCAAGATCACAATCAACAGGTGAGATGACAATGAACGTGGCTTTTTTGGTGGAAAAATTAGGCCTCAAGGTACGGTGCGGCGGTGACAGGCTGGACAGAGAGGTGTCAGGCGGGTACGCGGGTGATCTCTTGAGCAACGTCATGGCGGGCAGCAAGAGCGGCGACGTGTGGGTCACCTGTCAGGCGCACCAGAACATCGTGGCGGTGAGCGTACTGAAAGAGCACTCGGGCATCATCCTTACCCAGGGGAGGGAGCCGGATAAGGAGACCATCCAGCGGGCATCGCAGGAGGGAATACCACTCCTGGTAACCGAACTTTCCGGATTCGAGATAGCCGGCAGGATATACGGCCTCCTGCATCCCTGACGACATGGATGCCCTGTGCCCGGACACCTCGGAGAAGTCCGCTGCGGCACAACGCTTTTTCAGAATCAGGGTATGCGTCTATGGTAAAGAAGGTAAAGGAGTTTCGGTGTGACCTTCACGTACATACCTGTCTTTCTCCCTGTGCCGATCTGGACATGTATCCATCCGCTCTGGTAGAAAGCGCGGCCGCTAAGGGGCTGGATGTTATCGGCATCTGCGACCATAACGCCTCCGAGAACGTCCGGTATGTGATCGAGGCGTCCCGAGGAAAGCCGGTTCACGTCTTTCCCGGCATGGAGATATCCAGCAGGGAAGAGGCTCACGTTATCGCGCTCTTTGAAAATATCGACAAATTGTTAAAGGTTCAAGAGGTCGTCTACGCCGCTCTTTCCGGCTCCAACCGGGAAGAGATATTCGGATGTCAGGCCGTCGTCAATGCGTCGGACGAGGTGGAGGGTTTTAATGACAGGCTGCTGATAGGTTCCGCTGATCTTTCGCTCCGGGAGATCGTCGAGGCGGTCCATGCCGCAGGCGGCATAGCGATCGCCGCGCACATCGACCGGGAGAGCTTCAGTGTCCTGGGCCAGCTGGGTTTTATTCCCCCCGATATACGATTCGATGCCCTCGAGATATCCCGCAGGATGGGGCTGGGGGAGGCGCGAAAGAGATATCCCGATCTGGGCGGCTACCCGTTTATCGAATCATCCGATGCCCACTTTATACGGGACATTGGAGAAGGGGTTACGAGGATATGCATGAAGGAACCCTCGCTCTCCGAGTTGAAGATGGCCCTCGAAGGGCGTGAGGGCCGGTACGTCAAGGAATAGCCCATGCAGGAACTCTCCATGAACATCCTCGACATCGTCGAGAACTCTACAAGGGCGGGAGCGACCCTCGTACGGATCGGCATCACCGAAGACAGAACAAATGATATCCTGCGTATCGAGATCTCCGATAACGGCGAGGGGATGGACCCGGATGTCGCCCGGAAGGCCCTGGACCCGTTTTACACATCCAAGACGGTACGTCGGGTGGGCCTGGGGCTTCCTCTTCTCTCACACGCCGCGAAGATCACCGGTGGAAGGTGTACGATCGAATCGAAAAAGGGAAAAGGGACGGCGGTGACCGCGGACTTCGGGTATCGTCACATCGACCGCCAGCCCCTGGGGGATCTGCCGACAACCATGACAACCATGATAGCCGGTAATCCGGGGGTGGATTTTGTTTACACGCATCTGAGTGAGGGCGAGTCCTATCTGTTGGACACGCGCGAGGTGAAGAATGAACTTGAGGATGTTCCCATCAATCATCCGACGGTGATTCAATTTCTAAAAGAAAATATACGGGATGGTCTGAAGGAGATCGGGGCCGGATATTAGCTCCCCCCCTCCGGTCAGATCTTCCATCAAGGAGGAATATATGGATTTAGAGTACAACGAGCTTTTGGCGGAGTTTACCCCGGAACAGATCAACAAACTCGACGGAATCATTGAGAAATATAAGTGTCAGCCCGGGGGCTTGATCCCTGTGTTGGAAAGAGCTCAGGAGCTTCTGGGATTTCTTCCGGTCCCCGTACAGAAAAGGGTCGGAAGGGAACTCGGCATACCATTCAGCCACGTCTATGGCGTCGTCACCTTCTATTCTTTCTTTACCATGCAGCCGCGCGGCAAGCACACGGTGCGGGTCTGTCTGGGTACCGCCTGCTACGTGAGGGGCGGGAAAAAGATCGCCGAAAACGTGGAAAAGATATTCGGCATAAAAGAGGGCGAAACGACACCGGATCGCATGTTCACGTACGAGACCGTCCGATGCCTCGGGGCATGCGGGTTAGGACCGGTCGTTGTGGTCGATGAAGACATCCACGGGCGGGTCAAACCCGACAAGCTGAAAGAGATATTACAACAATACAACTAGGCACGATAGAGGGACATGACATGGCGAAATTAAAGATAGAAGATCTGAAAAAGATCAAGGAACGCGTGCAGGGTGAGACCGCTCTGAGGGCTGGAGAGAGACGGGTCAAGGTAACCGTCCACATGGGAACCTGCGGTATAGCCGCCGGGGCGCGCGAGGTTATGGATACCCTGATGAGCGAGATTGAAGAGGCAGGAGTCAACGACGTCGTCGTCACCACATCGGGATGCATGGGGCTGTGCAGCAGAGAGCCGGAGATAACCGTTGAGATCCTGGGCCAGAACCCCATACTGTACGAGTTTATGAATCCCAACAAGATGAGGCAGGTTTTTAAGAGACACATCCTCGAGGGTGAGGTTCAGACCCCCTTTGTCCTGGCCAAGGTAACGGAATAGGGCAGGGAGATATAACCAATCAATACTGAAGGAGGATACATATCCGATGAAAGTTTTTCGGTCTCACATACTGATTTGCGGGGGTACCGGATGTCACGCCACGGGCAGCGCGAAGGTAAAACAGGCCCTCGTTGCGGAGCTGGACAGACAGGGCCTTGCCGATGAAATAAAGCTGGTTGAAACGGGCTGCAACGGTTTCTGCGCCATGGGGCCCATCATGGTCG
The DNA here is from genome assembly GCA_028718565.1 of Syntrophales bacterium. Taxonomy (GTDB): domain Bacteria; phylum Desulfobacterota; class Syntrophia; order Syntrophales; family UBA2210; genus UBA6078. The sequence goes on from JAQULO010000006.1 coordinate 29,380, forward strand.
TCTATCCGGACGGGATCATCTATATGATGGTGCAGCCGGAAGACGTGCCCGAACTGGTTGAAGAGCATCTACTCAAGGGGAGACCGCTGGCGCGCCTCCTGTATAAGGAACCGTCCACGGAGGAGACAATCCCCGCGATGAACAACATACCCTTCTTCGCCCTCCAGGAACTGCGGGTACTGCGGAACAAGGGCCTTATCGACCCGGAGGTCATCGACGAATACATCGCACGGGACGGCTACGCCGGTGCGGCAAAGGCCCTCACCGAGATGACGTCGGAGGAAATCATCAAGGAGGTTCTCGACTCCGGTCTTCGAGGCCGCGGCGGTGCCGGGTTTCCGACCGGTCTGAAGTGGAAGTTCGCCTCCCAGTCACAAAACGACGTCAAATACGTCCTCTGCAACGCCGACGAAGGCGATCCGGGGGCGTTCATGGACAGGAGCGTCCTTGAGGCGGACCCGCATGCCGTCCTTGAAGGGATGGTAATCGCCGCGAAGGCGATCGGAGCCCACAAGGGGTACATTTACTGCCGGGCGGAATATCCGCTGGCGCTTCGCAGGTTGGATATCGCGATACAACAGGCCAAGGAATACGGCCTGCTCGGCAAAAACATACTGGATACCGGCTTTGATTTCGACCTCGAGGTCTATCAGGGCGCGGGCGCCTTCGTCTGCGGCGAGGAGACGGCCCTCATGACATCGATCGAGGGGAACCGTGGAATGCCGCGGCCCAGGCCCCCCTTCCCCGCCGTCGCCGGCCTCTGGCAGAAACCGAGCGTCCTGAACAACGTGGAAACCCTGGCCAGCGTCGGCCAGATAATAGCGAAGGGGAGCGCGTGGTTCTCCAATGTCGGGAACGAAACGAGCAAGGGGACCAAGGTCTTCGCCCTCACGGGGGACGTCAACAACGTCGGGCTCGTCGAGGTGCCGATGGGGACCTCCCTCGGAACTATCGTATACGATATCGGCGGAGGAATACCGCGGGGGAAGAAGTTCAAGGCAGCGCAGCTGGGAGGCCCCTCGGGTGGAATGATCCCCATCCAGCATCTCAACGCGCCGGTGGACTATGAGAACGTTGCCAAGCTGGGCGCCATCATGGGGTCCGGCGGTCTTATCGTCATGAATGAGGACATGTGCCCCGTCGACATGGCGCGCTTTTTCATGGACTTCTGCCAGGATGAGTCCTGCGGCAAGTGCACGCCCTGTCGCGAAGGGACGAAGAGGATGCTGGAGATCCTCACCAATATCTGTGAGGGAAAAGGCCGGGAGGGGGACCTCGAACGCCTGGAAGAGATGGCCGACGTAATCAAAAACTCGGCCCTCTGCGGTCTCGGCCAGACCGCCCCCAACCCCGTTCTGAGCACCCTCAGGTACTTCAGGGCCGAATACGAGGCCCACATCAGGGACAAACACTGCCCGGCCGGCGTCTGCGCGGCGCTCTTCAAATCGCCCTGTCAGAACGCCTGCCCGATCGGCATGGACGTTCCCCAATACATGGCGCTGGTACGTGCCAGGAGATTTGACGACGCCTACCGGGTTATGATGAAGACGAATCCTTTCCCAGCCATCTGTGGGAGGGTCTGTGATCACCAGTGCCAGTTCAAGTGCCGGCGCAACACGCTGGATGAAGCGCTCGCCATCAAATTCGTCAAACGGTTTATCACCGACCATGCCGCCCATCCGGTGGTCAACCCCGTGCCGGCCGACAGAAAAGAGAAGATCGCGGTCATCGGAGCCGGGCCTGCGGGCCTTACTGCAGCGAAGGACCTGGCCCTGCGCGGCTACCAGGTGACCGTCTTCGAGGAACTCCCCGAACCTGGCGGGATGACCCGCTACGGCATCCCATCATACCGGCTGCCGCGGGACATCCTCGCAGGAGAGATCGACAGCATACGGGCACTGGGAGTGGAGATCAAGTGCAATACCCGTGTCGGCAAGGATATATCATTCAAGGACGTAGAGAAGAAATACGACTACATCTATCTGGCTCCCGGAGCGCACAAGAGCCAGCGGATGAAGGTTGAAGGAGAGGACGCGACCGGTGTCTTCGGTGGTGTAGAATTCCTGAGAGACTTCAATCTCAACGAACAGGCCTGGTTGAAAGGCGAAAAGACGCTCGGCGCCAAGGTCGCGGTCATCGGGGGAGGCAACTCCGCCATCGACGCCGCACGGTGCGCGGTCCGTCTGGGTGCGGACGTCACGATTCTCTACCGGAGGACACGCGAGGATATGCCCGCGGCTGAGGAAGAAATCGTCGCGGCGGAGCATGAAGGCATAAAGATAGAGTACTTCGTGGCCCCCAAGAAGATCGTCGCGGAGAACGGCAAGGTGACCGGCATTACCTGCGAGAGGATGAAGGCGGGAGATTTCGACAACAGCGGGAGGAGAAGGCCTGTCGTTGTTGAAGGTTCCGAGTTCACCCTCGGTGTCGACGCCGTCGTGGCCGCCATCGGCCAGACTTCGGATCTCTCATTCGTGCCGAAGAAGAGCGATGTGTCGGTCAATCGGTGGGATTGCTTCGATCTCGCGGAAGGGAGCAAATCCCGGACCACCAGCGAGAAATTCTATGCGGGGGGTGACGCGGTAACGGGGCCATGGACCGTAGTCGGCGCCATCGCAGCGGGACACCAAGCCGCCCAAGATATCGACGGCGCGATACGCGCCAAGAATGGCGAACTTCCCTGGGAGGCGCCGGAGGAAGAAATCGACATACCCTTCGAGATCGACGAAGAGACAACCGAGCAACCTCAGGCCGCAATGCCGGAACTGGATGCGGCACAACGGAAGACAAACTTCGACGAAGTGGAACTCGGCTACGACATAGAAACGGCTATCAAGGAGGCGTCACGCTGCCTGCGCTGCGACGCCGAGGTGTAAACAAGTAACCAACAAGGGCATTGCAAACCCCTGTCCGCGGCCCAGGAGCTGCGGACAGGGGTTTTAGTTTGCGCTGCCCTGTTTATATTATATTGTAAGGAGGATGCATTATGAAGGTCATCGGTGCCATCGGGCAAAACGGTTCGGGGAAGGACGAGGTCCTAAAATATCTAAAGGCCACCTGCAGAGTCCCCTTCTTCTCCACCGGCGACATGGTAAGAGAGATTGCGGGCAAGGAAGGGGTGGAGGCGACGCGGGACAACCTGCGCGCCATCTCGGAACGCTACTTCCGCGAACGGGGCGAGGGGTGCTTCGTCAGACTCCTGGCGGAGAAGATCGGCAGGGAAGAGGCTCAAATTGTCGGAATCAGCGGGATACGATCGCTTGCCGATGTCACCATCCTGAAAGATTTTTTCGGAGATGATTTTATCCTGATACACGTTACGATGAATGATCCCAGGCAGCGCTACGAGCGGATGGTTACGAGGGGCGAAGAGCGCGACCCCCACAGCTATGAACAGTTTCTGGCCCTGGACAGGGCGGAAGAGGACCTCTTTCATGTCGAAGAAGCGGGGCGGCAGGCGAACTATTCCATAGCCAACAACGGCACCCTTGCCGACCTGCACCGGGCCATCGACCAGCTCGTAAGTGACAAGGGCATCCTGAAATAATAAATAACAGATCGGCACCTTTTTCGAGTTTATCAACGGGTGTTTCATAATTTAATCAATCACATCTGTAGGGTTCGATCTTGCCGTTTATCTGCGGCCGGTACGAGATCGTCATATCTCATAGATGAGTTTTCCCTTTATAAAACAGATCAAATGAGTTACCTGGTTACTGAGCATCTACACGTAGTCCTGCCCGGCAACAAAGTCAGAGGCGTATGAAAAGAGGAATCAGGAGGTTCCGTAATGATCGATCTTGCAAAGAAGTTTTTTGGAAAAAGTACAAAAAGTGCCCCCGCAGGGAGGGAAGAGGCCGTTCATGATCTTCGAATCGCGACCTGTGCCCTCCTGCTTGAAATGTCTCAGATAGACGGTGAGTTCAGCGAGTCCGAGAGAGAGGACATCATTTCCATCATTAAGAGGGATTATGGGTCGGACGATGAACATGTCACCGCGATCATTGAGGCTGCCGATAAAGAGTTGAAGGAAAGTCTGGATCTGTGGCAGTTTACCAATCTTATCAATCAAAATTACACACAAGAGGAAAAGATAAAGATAATCGAAACGGTCTGGCATATTGCCTACACGGATGGCAGGCTCGACAAGCATGAGGATTTTCTTGTTCATAAACTGGCTAATCTGCTCCGCCTGACTCACCGGCAGCTCATTGACGCCAAGGTAAAGGTGCGCGAAGTTATCGGGATCGACGGCGGAAGTCGGTGAGGCTTATTCATTGACAACCGATGTACTTACTTTGTTAACGAGTGATTACCATGGTGAAGACCATAAAAGAAGTGGCCTAAGCCCACAATAAAGAGGCGTCATGAAAAAGGGGATAGTGAAGTACATCGAACCCGTACTGGGGGTCCTGCTCTTCACGGCGGCGCTGTGGGTCCTTGACCGTGAGCTAAAATCCTATCATTTTAGCGATATCCTCCATCATCTGCACGCCATTCCCGGTCGCAGCATCGTTCTGGCCATAACCCTTACTACCCTGAGTTATCTTATCATGACCTTTTACGATGCCCTGGCGCTACGCTACCTGCGTCACCCCCTTCCTTACAGAAGGATTGCCCTTGCCTCATTCACCGGATATGCCTTCAGTAACAATCTTGGCCTCTCTCTTGTCGCGGGGGGTTCCGTCCGCTATCGGCTCTATTCTGCCTGGGGTTTCTCCGCAATGGAAATAGCCAAAGTGATCGCCTTTTGCAGTATCACACTCTGGCTTGGGTTTTTTCTCCTCGGTGGTGTCGTGTTTCTCTGCGAACCCTTAGTGATTCCTGAAATCCTGCACCTTCCATTTACCTCCGTCAAACTCCTGGGCGTGCTCTTTCTTGCCCTTGTGGCATCCTATCTGATCCTGAGCCTGATCCACAAAACGCCTTTTAAAATCAAGGATTGGGAGTTTACCCTGCCTTCGTCCCGCTTTTTTCTCGGCCAGATAGCGGTCGCCCTTTTGGATTGGGTTCTGGCGGGAGCTGTCCTTTTCGTCCTTCTCCCTGCCTCACCGCAATTGAATTTTATGTATTTTACGGGATTTTATCTTCTCGCCCAGGTCGCGGGCCTTGCAAGCCAGATACCGGGGGGGCTCGGTATATTCGAAACAGTGATGATGCTCCTCCTGACTCCCGTACTCCCCGGACCGGTTGTGTTCGGATCCCTTGTGGCGTACCGGGGACTCTACTACCTTCTGCCCCTCCTCATGGCGGCCGTCCTCCTGGGAATCGAGGAGATTATCCTCAGGAAAGAAGGGTTCTTCAAGATAGCCGGGGCAGTCGTCGCGTGGGTACCCTCGATGGTGGCGAATATATTTGCCTTCATCACCTTTGTGGGAGGCGCCATTCTCCTTTTTTCCGGAGCGACACCGGGACAGGCCACCAGGCTGGCATGGATCAATGATTTGCTCCCCCTCCCGATCATCGAGGCTTCACACTTTCTCGCCAGTCTTGTCGGCGCTGGACTCCTGCTGCTGGCCAGAGGCCTCCAACGCCGGATTGACAGCGCTTACGTACTGACCGCTGTCCTCCTAGGAGGTGGTATCGCCTTTTCACTTGTCAAAGGCCTGGATTACGAAGAAGCGATTGCCTTGACAATCATGCTCGGCGCCCTCCTCAGTTGCCGAAAGTGTTTTTATCGTAAGGCATCCCTTGTGAGCGGCCCCTTCACCCCCGGTTGGATCGCCGCTATTATTCTCGTCGTACTCACTTCGATATGGCTCGGATTATTTGCCTACAAGCATGTGGAATATTCGAACGAACTCTGGTGGCATTTCACCCTTGCCGGCCATGCGCCCCGTTTTCTCCGGGCCACCGTCGGCATATTCGTGATGCTGTTCTTTTTTGCTACCGCTCATCTGCTCCGTCCCCTGCCGGCGAGACCCTCGCGGCCTTCGGCGGAAGACATGGAGCAGGGTGCCTCCATTGCCCGGCAATCACCGAAGACCTACGCCAACCTTTCCCTGCTACAGGACAAAACGTTCCTTTTCAGTAAAAGCAGAAAATCATTTATCATGTACCGAATCGAGGGGAGGAGTTGGATCGCCATGGGAGATCCCATAGGTCAGGCCGAAGAATTTTCCGAACTGGTGTGGCAGTTTCGCGAACTCTGCGAAGAGTACGATGGATGGCCTGTCTTTTACGAAGTGGACGGGGAAAAGCTCCCTCTTTACCTTGATCTCGGCCTCACGTTCCTGAAACTCGGCATGGAGGGCCGCGTCAACCTTGATAGTTTTTCCCTTGAGGGAAGCGCCCGTAAAAACCTGCGGCATACCCGGCACAAGCTTGAAAAAGAGGGCTGCCTCTTTGAGGTGATTCCCGCCGGGCAGGTTGCTTCGTTTCTGCCCGAATTGAAAAGTATTTCCGATGGATGGCTCGCAGAAAAAAATACCCGGGAAAAAGGATTCTCTCTCGGGTTTTTCCAGGAAGCTTACCTGAGCCGCTTTCCCGTAAGCGTGGCTAAAAAGGATGGGAAGATCATTGCCTTCGCCAATCTCTGGGAGGGAGCACAAAAGGAGGAACTCTCGATCGACCTTATGCGTTCTACTCCCGGGGCGCCTGAAGGCATCATGGAGTACTTATTTATTGAGATACTGCTCTGGGGGAAGGCGCAGGAATACCGTTGGTTCAGTCTGGGCATGGCCCCTCTGTCGGGGCTTGAGGCGCGAGAGCTGGCACCGCTCTGGAACCGGATGGGAGCTTTTATATTCCAGTACGGAGAACATTTTTATAATTTCCAGGGATTGCGGCGCTACAAGGAAAAGTTCGATCCCGAATGGAGACCGAAATATCTGGCGTCACCAGGAGGCTTTGCCCTCCCCAGGATTTTCACCAACCTCGCGTCCCTGATTTCAGGCGGACTTACGGGAACAATATCAAAATAAGGGACTCGAATTCCTATGCTCCCCGTGAAAACAGCTCTTCACGGGCTGGTGCCCGCCTGGAAAGCGCTTGTGAAGCCGGAGGTGAAATCTTCTTAAGTGGCACCTGGAGCGGACGGGGAAGAAGCACCCGTCACCGGAGGGCGACCTGTTCCCCCGTGCCGACAATGAGCGAAAGCAGTGACTGCCTAAAACAGATCTCCTTCATTTCATTTATATCCCGTCATACGCAATCTATTTCGGTTGTTGACAAAACGTCATTATCCTACTATTCTGCGACACCTCAGATGTAACCAGTCGGCTTTGCCGTGAAAACTAAAAAAGTCCCGATCCGCCGTGCCACCGGGATAAATCCAGGCACGATTTTCTTCGGTCCGCGGAACTTGCATCGAGTTGGTTAAGGTTTTTGAGGAGATATGCAAATGGATCCATCCAGAGTGGCAATCATCGGACCCGGGAGACTCGGAACTTCCTTTGCCTACAAGTTCAGACGCGACGGCAAGGAGGTAACCATCTACTACCACGATGCCGATGTCTGCGCTGAGATCAACAGTACCCATCTCAATCCTCGGCACCTGACGGATGATCTTGCCCGGATGATGGGGGGCAGGGATAAGGTTCCCCTGCTATCGAAGGTCCTCGCAACTAATGACCTGGAAAAGGTCATCAAGGAGAATGACTTTATTTTCCTTTCGATAACCATGAGCAGGCTCAGGGATCTGCTGAGCCATCTGAGTCCCCTGATCGCAAAAAAGAGCGGAAAGACATGTCTTGTATCACCAATAAAGGGCCTAACCTCGAATGAAAAGACCAGCGAACTGATAACCCCGTCTCAGATGATAAAGAACCACCTCTTCGACCTCAAACATAAATTTGATATCGTCTGTATCGGAGGCCCGTTTTTCGACGTAGACATCGCAATGGGCAGACCGGTCTGTGTGACGGCAGCGGGAGAAAAACAGGTGACAAAGCCATTTATCCACAACTTTCTTAACCTGAACCGCAGGGAACTGAGTTCTTTTTACAATTTCGACATGGTGGGGATCGAGGCGTGCGGTGCCCTGAAAAACATCGTGGCGAATATAAAGGGGGTATCAGACCAACTGAACCTGGGAAGTTCCCTGCCTGGAACCATCTTCGCAAGGGCCGGCGTCGAGACAAGATCCCTGTCAAAACTGTTGGGAGGAAGTTTCCAGGCATTTCACAGCCAGGCGGGTGTCGGCGACATGTACGTCACCCTTTCATCCGAAGCCAGCAAAAACTATCGGTACGGTAGATATTTCTACGACTTACTTAACGGCAACCCTATAGAAACGGATATCCGATCCCGTAAAAAAATTGATGGAACCCCGGAGGGGCCGGACACGATAAAGAACGTCCACCGGTATCTTGAAAAGAAAAACATGTACAGCCCCCTGTTTCACTGCGCCCACAAGATATTTCACGAATCGACCAGTAGAGATGAGATACCGGAGCATATCATACAGGCGTGCCAATTCGACAAACGGAATAAGGAATACATCGGCCCTCTTTCAAAGCTGTTCTATAGGTTGTTTCCCAACACCTGGTACAGGAGACACAAGGGAATCTTCTCTTAGGTCTCGCGTAAATACTACTCGGCTACCCGCAAGTGCAGCGTATTACCCACGACCGGGGTACGTCTCCCGGTTTTTTCCCTGATAGCGTCCAACCTTTCGAGATATTCGTTCTTGCGATCCATACCATTATACCGGGCGATATCGTCAATCAAAAGATTCACATGGGGCAGGATGTCCACACCACAGCGGTTCAGTTGCTTCGTATTTGCCCTGTCAAGTGTAAGGATAGAGTAGTAGGTGAGCAAGATCCGGACCTGAGGGGCCCTCCGGAACAGGTACGCCTTCCCGGACATGGTATCCAGGAAGAAAACGGCATACTCGTAAAGGCCACCCATCGCGTCCTCCTTCCGCTGCGCCTCCCTCATACCCCATTCGTACAGCGCTGCCATGGTCCCCTCAATCCGCTCTTCCTCATTAGAGAGGATATCCAGCACCAGCGACACATCCCTCTTCCCCATAACCCTGAGCAAATGTGCCATATTGTTCCTCAGTACGGAGAGATCATTCGTTTCGCCCGATACTATGGGGAGACGCGAGGAGAGGTTCGAGGCAATGCCCAGAAAATGCCGGTAGGATCCATCCGTGAGATTGTAGGCCTTTACGTACTCCTGCGTGTCGAGGTAGGCAAAAAACTCCTCTACTCTTTCCTGCACAATATCATGGTCGGGTTTTTTGGCATCGGACAGCCGGGGGGGCTCCTCCTTCGAGGGGGGGATCTCTATCTTTTTTCTGACGCTCTCACCGCGGCTTTTGGGTTCCTCTTGCAGCACCGTTTTTTCGCCGGGGAGGAATGAATCTCTGTACAGGAAGAGCACAAAGACAAGGGCCAGAATCACTCCTGCCACAGCAATGACAACCCACCTGCTTTTTCTCATCACCAACTCCTCTTTAGAAAATTCGGTTTGGACAGACACCTTCGGCATAGTATACCAGGATTGACAGTAAGTAAATCCATAAGAAAAGATTATTCCCCTTCCAAGATCGGCGGCATAGCCCCGGCATTTTGGTTGACAGTCAACCGATAATTGAGGTAGTCATGCTGGAAAAATGAGGGATGGGGTGGTGAAACGGGTGGACGTACAAAATCTGATGGTCACAGGCGGGTGCGGTTTCATAGGGAGCAACTTCATACGTTATCTTATGGAGCGGGCTGATTTCACAGGGAGAATCGTAAATGTGGACAAGCTCACCTATGCCGGAAACCCTGACAACCTCAAGGGGATAGAAGATGACTACCCGGACAGGTACCTGTTCGAAAGGGCGGATATCTGTGATTTCGAATGTATGGAAGAGATCTTCTCCCGCCACGGGATAGACGCTGTATGCCACTTCGCCGCTGAATCGCACGTGGACCGGTCAATAAAGGACCCCGGGTCCTTCATCTACACGAATATCGTCGGCACCTTCAACCTGTTGGAGGCGGCCCGCGCCCATTGCGAAAGTTTCGTTCTTTTTCACCACATCAGTACTGACGAGGTATACGGAAGCCTCGGTGCGGAGGGCCTGTTCACAGAGACCACTCCTTACCGCCCCAACAGCCCATACTCCGCGGCAAAGGCCTCGTCCGACCACCTGGTGCGAGCCTACGGCGCAACCTACGGGCTTCCCATTACCGTCTCCAACTGTTCAAACAACTACGGCCCCTACCAGTTTCCCGAGAAATTGATCCCCCTTATCATACTGAATGCGAAAGAGAGGGAAAAGCTCCCTGTCTACGGCGACGGCAGGAATGTCAGGGACTGGCTCTATGTGAAAGATCACTGCGCCGCCATCTGGACGATCATGAAATCGGGCAGGAGGGGGGAGACATACAACATCGGCGGCAATATGGAGATGGAGAACATCACCATCGTGGAGATGATCTGCGATACCCTGGATGCAAGAAAAGGCCTCGAAACGGGCACCCCCCGGAGAGAACTAATCACCTTCGTCAAGGACAGACCCGGTCATGACCGGCGCTACGCCATCGATTTCACAAAGCTGCAAACCGAACTGGGTTGGACGCCGGGAGAGTCATTCGAATCGGGGATCAGAAAGACGATATCCTGGTACCTGGAAAACAGCGAATGGGTGCGGCGCGTAAGAAATAACGAGTACCGCTCCTGGATATCAGAGCAGTATGGCGAGTAGCGAGGCGCAGGGCTTCCTGGTTTCGGAGAGCTCCCCTCACTGATCGGCCGGTCTGGTATCCTCAACGACAAAGGGTGTGGAACGAACCCCGATGCTCCCCTTTCGCACCCAGATACGGCACATCTTAACGGACGTTCCTTCCGCGGTGACCAGATTCGGCAACTCCTCCACCCCGGCAACATCGGCGGAGGCAAATTCATAGTATGATATATTCGTGCTGAACGGGTCCGGGATAAGGATGATCTTGTCGACCGCGTAGGGATGCTTCTCAGGAGCTCCCATGAAGGAGACGTGACTCTTTCTGAAATCCTGGGGCTTGTACGTGTCTACCTCAAACCGTTCGGCATGCTTCAACAAGTTTTTTACCGTCATTTTCCCCTCCGACGCCTGTATACTTAATTTATTCATCCCAATATTGTCAAGCCTTCAATTTCTGTTTGATGGAAGACACGCCCTGTGCTAGAAGCGTCCCATGATACGCATCGGACTGACAGGCGGAATAGGGAGTGGAAAATCAACCGTCGCTGACCTCTTCCGGAAAAGAGGCGCGCATATCATCGATCTTGACGTCATCGCGCACCAGGTGGAAGAACCAGGCAGAGCGGCCTGGCAGGGGATCGTTGAATATTTCGGAAGGGAAATCCTGGACGCAGAGGGCAGAATAAACCGGGAGGCGCTCGGCGGGATTGTCTTCCGTGACAGAGCGAAGCTGGAAGAGCTGAACCGTATCGTGCATCCCGCCATATACGATGAACAGAGACGCAGGATCAACGATATCCGCGGCAGGGACGGACAGGCCATCATCATATCGGATATCCCGCTTCTGATAGAGGGAGGGGGACACAAAAAGATGGATGTCGTGATTCTCGTGTATGTGTCACCCGATGTGCAGATAGAACGGATTATGAAGAGAAACGGCTACACATACGAAGAGGCCAGGGACCGCCTCCATTCACAGATGCCCCTGGCCGACAAGATACCCCTTGCCGACTTCGTCATATACAACGAAGGCACCCTGGAAGAGGCCGAGGCGGCCGTTGAAAAGATATGGAAAGAACTCTTAAAGAGAAACCGCTCGCAGAATGACAAGGAGATAAAACAATGACGGGGAAAAATGTACTGGCGGATTTCAACGCCGGGGTGTCCGGGCCGCAGATTGATCCTTCAACCTATGTCCACCCCCTGGCCTCGGTCATAGGCGGGGTCATCCTCGGAAAGAACATACTGGTCTCCCCGATGGCGTCAATTCGCGGTGACGAAGGACAGCCCCTGTTCATAGGAGATGATTCGAATGTCCAGGACGGGGTCGTCATACACGCGCTTGAAACGGAGATGAACGGAAACCCGGTCGAAAAAAACCTGCGGACGATTGACGGAAAGCGATACGCCGTCTATATCGGGAAGAGGGTCTCCCTCGCCCATCAGGTCCAGATACACGGGCCGGCCGTGGTGCATGACGATACCTTCGTCGGGATGAAGACCCTGGTGTTTAAATCGCAGGTGGGGGCGGGGTGCGTCATAGAACCCGGCTGTCTCCTTATGGGGGTTACCGTGCCGGACCGTCGCGTCATACCGGCCGGTTCGGTCATAAAGACTCAGGAGGATGCGGACAGTCTTCCCGAAATCACGAAAGATTACCCGATGAAGGATATGAACAGAGGCGTCGTCCATGTAAACACCTCCCTGGCAAGGGGGTACCTGGAGTCGTCCCGGAAATGAGCCTCGAAAGGCGCGAGGGTTACAGGTGCCCAGCCCTCTTCAGGGCCTCCCTGAAGGTTTCGTAAAAGGCCTCATTGTCGGCGATACCGCGCCTTACGATGACTTCCGCATCGCCGATATTCTCCAGATTGATAATAAGGTTGACGCTTTTCCCAAAGGCGGCCATGTTATCCATCGTGCGGATGGTGGCGCTGAGCAGCACCACAAAGATATTCCTCCGGGCGCCCATGGGAAGACGCCGGATATAGTCCAGGACTCCGCCATCATTCGACCCCTTCTCGTCGAAGCTGTTCCCCACCATGATCAGGTCATACAGATGGAACCGCATATTCTTCAGGGCATCAGGGGGAGTGGCGGATTTCGTAACGTAATACCCCATCTTTTCGAGGATACTACCGAGATTTTCCCGGGCAGTACGATCAGACTCACAGACAAGGGCCGTCTTTCCCCCCTCTTCAACAAAATCGAATGGTTTGTCAGACGCGTCGTACGGCCCCGGTTTTATCGCATCAGAGGATTTCTTCTTATCGTCCATGCACCCCTCTCCTACCAATCCACCTCAAGGTTTTTTATCTCCGTTGTGGCTTCACCTTTCGCGCTCTTGATCGAATCGATCCCGCGTCCCACAACTCCTCTTGTTGTCGCGTACGAAAGGGCCGTTTCCTGGGTAATAAACCCATCCCGGTACAGGCCTACGATATAGTCGTCAAAGGTCACCATGCCGAAGGCGTGCCCCGAACCTATGATATCCTGATAGGTTTTTCCCTCCTTTTGTCCATTGAGGATGACATCCTTGACCCGCAGATTGGTTTTCATGATCTCAAAGGCGGCAACCCTCCCCCCGCCTATTCGGGGGAGAAGCTTCTGGCATATGATCCAGCGGATTGTATCGGTCAGGCGCGCCCTGATCTGAGATTCCTCCGCTCGGGGAAACATGCCGATAATTCGGTTGATTGTCTGCCCCGCATTCATCGTGTGAAGGGTGCTCAAAACGAGATGTCCTGTTTCAGCGGCACTGAGACCGATCTCCATCGTCTCCCGGTCACGCATCTCCCCCACAAGGATAACCTTGGGCGCCTGTCTCAGCGCGGCACGAAGTCCGCCCGCAAAACTTGTAAAATCAACGCCGAGCTCCCGCTGATTGAAAGTTGCCTTCTTGTGTGAGTGTTTGTATTCCACGGGATCTTCGAGGGTTATGACGTGAACGGGCTGTTTTTCGTTTATCTCGTTCAGGACGGCCGCCAGCGATGTGGTTTTCCCGGTCCCCGTCGCACCGACAAACAGGACAAATCCGTTTTTCTCCTCAGCTATTTCGGAAAGGGCCTTCGGGAGGCCTAATTCCTCGCAGGTGGGAATTCTGTCTTCCAGTTTCCTCAGAACGGTGGAATAGGCATCACCCCGGGAAAAGACGTTGATCCTGAATCGCGCCTTCCCCTGTAGTTCATAGGAGGCGTCGCAGGAACCATCCTCAGCCAGGGCCCGTACGAGATTTCGATCCCGATTGATAAGATTCAGCGCAAATATCTCCGCCTGGAAGGGAGTGATCTCGGAAGGGAGAAACTCCATTGCAACGGCCATCAGCTCACCGGAGCTCTCCACCTGGAACGGCCTCCCCACCGTGATATTCAGATCGGAGATATCCTCATGGGAATCAAGCATACGAGCAAGTATGTAGTCAATTTCCTGTTTTCTCATGGTGGCCCTTCCTTTTCACCGTATACGTTCAAAAGTAAATCTTCAGGCACACAGTCTTTCCCTTCGGACTTACATCTCCGTAAAATCAGTCGGGGGTATATTCAAGAAAGACCTGAACTTCAGCTTGTCATTGGCCTTGATATAGGCCTCCTCGCTGCTGATTCGCCCCTTCTGTAGAAGATCCATAATGGAATCGTCAAGGAGCTGCATGGCGTATTTTTTCCCCGTCTGTATCATAGAGGGAATCTGATAGGTCTTTGATTCCCTTATAAGATTACGTACCGCCGGGGTAGCGATCATTATTTCAAGCGCGGCGCAACGGCCCGGTTTATCCACGCGCCTGAAGAGAACCTGGGCCAGGACAGCGCGTATGCCGTCAGCCAGGATTGATCGTATCTGCATCTGCTCGCTGGCGGGGAATACATCTATCAGACGGTCTATCGTCTTCGGCGCACTCGACGTATGAACGGTTCCGAACACAAGGTGCCCGGTCGATGCCGCTTCAATGGCAAGGGAGATGGTCTCAAGGTCTCTCAACTCGCCCACCAGTATGATATCGGGGTCCTCCCTCAGGGCGCCACGGAGGGCGGCGGCGAATGATCCTGTGTGCAGCCCCACCTCTCTCTGATTGACGATGCACTCTTTGCTCTCATGTACAAATTCGATAGGGTCCTCAATGGTAATGATATGGTCCTTGCGCGTGCGATTCGCCTCATCAATAATGGCGGCCAGTGTCGTAGATTTACCACTTCCGGTTGGTCCGGTCACAAGGACAAGCCCCCTCGGAAGTGACGCGAGCTTTGCGACAACCGGAGGAAGACCCAGTTGCCCCGTCGTAAGAATCTTGTTGGGAATTTCCCTGAACACGGCCGCAACCCCCACCCTCTGCTGGAAGAAGTTGGCACGATACCGTGCAAGGTTTGGTATCTCGTACGCAAAATCCACATCGCCCGTCTCTTCAAACTGCTTGATCTTATGCTCCGGTGTTATTTCGTACAGCATAGACTTCAGCGCATCGCTCTCCAGAGGGGGATATTTTACCCGCTCTATCTCACCCCTGATCCTCAGGGCGGGTTGCTGCCCGGCGACGAGATGGAGGTCCGATGCACCCTGTTCATTCATTAACTTAAAAAAAGCGTCTATCTTCGCCATACCTGTTCCCTTCCCGTAAGCATCGTTATCGTATGGATGTTCACGATATAGAATAAGGGTAATAGTTGTCAAGAAATAAGAAGACCGCGCAGGAATCTATTCCCTTATGAATGCGAAAATCTTATGGAGATGATCTCATCCGATGCAGCAAAGTGAAGGCCCCCGACCCAAAATTCAACCGTACCGACTTAAGGAACAGGGCGTGTCGCCGGTTTCACTGCACCATTCTGATCTTCAGCATGAAGACTGAATTTTTACTCGAAAAAGCACATTAAATGCCCGCTCCATTTGTTTTTCTCCCTTCCATCGGATATACTCGCAAGCGACTACAGCACAAAGAGATCGGCCAGGGAGCCACAGATGCCGGAAAGACTGTTTACAGAAAAAGATCTAAAAACAATCAGGGAGGAAGGCCTGACGGAGAAGGGGGTCTTGTCTCAGCTTGAGATCCTCCGCGGTGAAACGATCCCCCTCAGCCTGGCCAGGGCCTGCTCAATCGGTGACGGCATAGTAGCCATCCCGAGCTCTGACCGGGAGGCACTCATAGCAGAGCACGACATGGCTGCCGCGCAAGGAAGAACGGCAAAATTCGTGCCTGCTTCGGGGGCTGCCAGCCGCATGTTTCGCGGTTGGTTCGAATGGTACGAAACGGAAAACTTTAATACGACCGAAGATGCCAGGATACTTGAAAAGCAGATTCACCGGTTTGCCTTCTATGATGATCTATCACGCGCCATCTTACGCGATGGCCGTGACATCCGCGGCGTTTTGCGTGAAGATACCCGTGAAATACTGAAATACATTCTCACACCGAAGGGGCTGAACTACGCACATGTGCCCAAGGCGCTCCTCAAGTTTCATGCATATCCTGACCTCAGCCGCACTTCCCTCGAGGAGCATCTGGTTGAGGCTGCCATGTACGTAAAGGATGACAGACGTATCTGCAAGGTGCATATCACCCTCTCCGCAGAGCACCTACGGGATGTCGAAGACTACATTGCGAGTATACGGGGACGGTACGAGACCGAATATAATGTGAGATTCGAGATCGCTCTCTCCATCCAGGCTCCGTCAACGAATACCATAGCGATTGACAGGGAGGGCGAACCCTTTAGGGACGAGGCCGGCAGGATCGTGCTCAGGCCCGGAGGACATGGGGCTCTTCTGAAGAACTTGAGCCTCATCGAGGAAGATGTTGTTTTCGTAAAAAACATCGACAACGTCGTCCTCGACCGATTAAAACCGGAAACGGTCCTGTATAAGAAGATCCTCGGGGGATACCTGCTGAAACTCCAGGGGGATATATTTCATCATCTGCATTTTCTCAGCGGCGGTATGCCGGACAAGAAACAGCTTTCCGCAATAGCCGACTTCTGCCGGGGAAAGCTCTCCATCGGGCTGCCTTCGGGTTTTGACAAATTCCCGGCCTCGCAAAAAAAAGCCCTCCTTTTCGATATGCTGAACCGTCCTCTGCGCGTCTGCGGTATGGTGAGAAACGAGGGAGAACCGGGAGGAGGACCCTTCTGGGTGGAGGGACAGGACGGGACACGATCGCTGCAAATCGTGGAGAAGGCGCAGGTCGAAGTGGGATCGAACCGGCAAAGGGCCATCTGGGAATCATCCACCTATTTCAATCCCGTTGACCTGGTGTGCGGCATCAGGGATTACCGTGGTGAAAAATTCGACCTGGAACGGTACGTCGACGGAAGCACCTGGACCATCTCACACAAGTCCTCCGGGGGACAGCCCCTGAAGGTCCTGGAACTTCCGGGACTGTGGAACGGATCCATGGCGAAGTGGAATACCGTCTTTGTGGCGGTGCCTTCTGCAACCTTCAATCCCGTAAAAACCGTTGAAGACCTGCTGAGGAGCGAACACCGGGGTTTGTAACATAATCAGGTCGGATTCCATCATGATGACGGGATGCCCGGTCATATCTCAGGCAGAGGCTTAATGCCTTTGTCATTCATCCTTTTTGGCGGAGGGTTTTGGATCCGGTGCGGTCGCCGTTTCTACTTTGGAGGCCGGTGCATCACCCGCGTCTCCCCCCCCCGTGTTACTGGCCGCTTCCTGTGCGGACGGTTTCTTTCCGCCGTAATCGGTCACATACCAGCCCGATCCCTTGAGGTGAAATGAGGAAAGGGATATCAGTTTGTCAACCGACCCATCGCAAAACTTGCAGGCCTTAACCGCCCCGTCTGCGACACCCTGAAAGACCTCAAATTTCTTACCACATTTCTTGCATTGATACTCATAAATAGGCATACTACCAAAAACCTCCAACAAACAATTTATCAGTTTCCACCTGGTAAAATACTCATTTCTGGTGGGCAATCATTACAGATATCTCCTATTCGATAGCGGTTGTTGAAGCAATCGAGCACGAGATTAACATCCGTTCCGGCTACCGGCTGGAGCATACTCCTGGTAATCGCATGCACCTTCTCTTCCTCGGCAATCTTTTCTTCCAGCGGGGCGTCAAAGTCGACCTCCCTGCTGTTAAACCGGATAACGTGAACAAGTTCATGAGCGGCTATGTACAGCATGAGAGGCTCCAGTCTGACAAAGGGTCCGCTTCTCTTCACTGCGTCAAGGATCCGGCCATCCTGGAGACAGATTTTGAAGAAATAGAAATTATCCGGATGATCCGCCTTGCCCTCTTTTTGATACAGATACCGGCACAGATGAGCAAAGGCCGCATCGTCCACCTCGTGATCGCTGAGATGGGCGAGTGTTCTCACCTCGTATCGATGGGCCTTCAGTCCGCTTCTGCCAAGACGGAAATAACCTTCAGCCAATTCCCCGGCATGACGAAACGCCTTCCCCACGAGGGATATCTCTGTCGGGCTGAAATACATTTTTCGAAGTCACTCCGGTAAATCCGGGGCTAATATATACACAAACCGGCAAATGTCAACATGCGGGATCAGCTCATCAGTCTATCAGCCCCGCTAGTTCGGCATAGGTACGCTGCCGAGGAGGTATTTCAGGTCTTCATCCTCAAATTTTATCGAGAATCCTACGAAGGGGGAGTCTCCACCCTCGTTGCTGATAAAGTCATCCCATCCGGCCGACAGGTAGATATGTTTCAGGAACCGGTATTCGGCGTATGTCTTGAGGTGCGCGTTCCGATCGCTGCCAAAGTCAAAGACCTCGAAGGTAAGCTGTAGCCTGTCATCAAGGGCAAAATAGTCCACCCCGACGCCGCCCGTTGATTCAAAGACACCTCCCCTGAGAGCTATATCCTTGAATCTCTTGCCGATTTGCGCGGTGAACAGGAGTTCGTCCCGCTCCCACGTCTCGGTTCGCGCTGTTGCTCCTCCCGCCGGGGTGGTGTCGGTTACCGTCAGTCTGCCATTGGGGTTGGTAACCAGGCCGAGGACATAGAATTTGTCTTCCTTCGGCCGTATCGTCAGGTCAATGTAACCCTTCCCGTCACCGCTGTCGAACAGGTATTCCCCCCGGTAACTGAGAAAAGTCTTAAACTGCTCGGACTTGGACACGTACCGGTCTATCCCATCCATACTCTTTCCGATGCTCTTGAGGCTCGAATTCAGATTATCGACGGTATCTTCGTCATTGACCAGTTTTCCTATGGAGCCTTCCCCCCGGTTAATCTTTTCGGTAATGCCCTTGAGTGAGACAAGGGTCTGATTGAGGTTATCGAAGGCATCCCTGTTTTCAACCAACTGGCCGATGGTGCCCTCTCCACTATCGATCTTTTCCACGATACTGTTCAGCGTCGCAAAGGTCCTGCGCATCTCTGACGATGCCTCGCTGAGATTGTCAACCATCAGGTTGAGCTTCGCGTCGTTTTGTCTCACGATACGGGCAAGATCCTCCGTAATAGCCCTGGTGTTATCGATGATCGCCCTGATATTTTCCTCCCCCTTCGCGCCCCCCATGGAATTTTTCAGCGAGGCCGTAACCTCCATCACATCACCGGCTATGGTGCCGAGTTCACTGAGCAGCTTGTCGATATCGGCCTGCTGCTCTGTTCTGACGATATCTCCGCCGACCGCAATATAGGCCTCGCCCAATGTTCCGGGGACAATATCGACATACTTGTCCCCCAGTATGCCGTACGCCTTTATCTTGGCCTGCACATCTTTCTCCAGCCTCACATTTGGAACTATCCGGAGCGTAACCAAGGCTTTGCCGTCCTTGAGGGATATATCCTCGACCCGCCCGACCTCTACGCCCGCTATCTGCACGGAGGCATCCTTTTCAAGTCCCGTCGCGTTATCGAATACCACGTGCACCGGGTATCCCTTCTTGAGGCCGAACCCCTTCTCGCCGACCCTGAATGACATGTATCCCAATATGATCAATGCCACCAGAACGAACAGGCCCACCTTTGCTTCCGTGCTGATTGAAGACATCTTCTTCTCCATTCTTAGTAATTGGGGTTTTGGGTTTTCACCGCTACACCGGTTCTCCTACATAACACTGATCGGACCTTCAAGACTTCCGGAAAGAAACTGCCTGAGTACGGGATTGGATGATCCTCGTATCTCTTCGGAAGTCCCGTATTCCACGATCTTACCTTCATAGAGCATGGCTATTCTGTGCCCCACCTTGAAGATCGACTGGACATCGTGACTGATGACCACACAGGTGAGTTCGAAACTCTTCTGCGTCTCAATGATGAGTTCGTTGATCGCCTCCGTCATCACGGGGTCCAGGCCGGTCGTGGGTTCGTCAAAGAGGACGATCTGCGGATGCAGGGCAATCGCCCTGGCGAGGCCAACTCTCTTACGCATACCCCCGCTCAGCTCCGAAGGCATCTTGTTTTCAACACCGGGAAGACCGACCGCCTTGAGCATCTCCGCCACTGTTTGCCTGATCTCCGCATCCTTCTTTTTGGTGTGCGCTCTGAGGGGAAAGGCGACATTCTCCATAACATTCATGGAATCAAAGAGCGCCGCCTCCTGAAAGAGCATCCCGAATTTCTTCCGTATCTCATTAAGATCTCTGTCGTTCAGCGAGGCAATATCCACACCGTCAACGATGACCTGTCCGCTGTCGGGCCGCAGGAGGCCGATAATGTGCTTGAGGAGGACACTCTTCCCCCCGCCGCTCCCCCCGATAATAACGGTGGTCTTGCCGTCTTCTATATCGAGATTGATGCCGCCCAGGACCTTCTGCCGCCCAAACGACTTATGTACATCTACCAGCTTGATCATCGTACCGCCCGGTTGAAAAATATAACTCGGCCCCTCGCGGAAGCCGACCTCCCTAAAACATAATCGCCGTCAGAAAATAGTCGCTTACCAGGATCGAAACGGACGCGAGGACCACCGCCTCCGTGGTGGCCTTTCCCACCCCCTCGGCACCCCCCGTCGTGTTGAAACCCTTGTAACATCCTACCAGGGACAGGATGAGTCCAAAGAATGCCGCCTTGATCAGGCCGTTGTAAATATCGCCCAGATCCACCATCTTTGTAATATTCTTTATGAAAGCTCCCGCATTGATATTCAGGATCGGCACCCCCACAAAATACCCGCCCAAGATCCCCATAAAATCGGACACGATGGTGAGGGCGGGGAGCATTATCACCCCCGCGATTATCCTCGGAACAATAAGATGTTTGACAGGGTTCGTGGCCATGACAGACAGGGCGTCGATCTGCTCGGTTACGCGCATTGTCCCCAGTTCGGCGGCCATGGCGGAGCCCGCCCTGGCGGTCACCATCAGGGCGGTGAGCACCGGCCCCAGTTCCCTGGTCATCCCCAGCGCGACGGTGGAACCAACAAGGCTCTCGGCGTTGAACATCCTGAATCCGTAATAACCCTGGAGCGCCATGACCATACCGGTAAACGTGCCGGTGAGAACGACGACAAAGATGGACTTGACACCGACGAATTCCATCTGTTTGAAGATCAGGCGAAGCTTCAGGGGGGGGCGTACCATCCACATCAGAACGGAGATGAAGAGGATAAATATCCTCCCCATCTCCTCGATGTTATCCAGGACGGCCCTTCCAAATCTGTCAACTGCCGCGGAAATCCTATTCATACACTACCCGGCCTACAGCGGTCCCTTTTTGCCTGCGTGAGCATCGAGCGATAGCTGTATAATTTTGCTGATTAACTCGGTCTGCGTAATCCCCTCGGCCGCTGCCTGGTGAAAGAGCACCGTGGAGGGAGTCATCCCTGGCAGACTGTTCGGTTCAAGGACCACCACCCGCCCGTCGCCGGGGACAAACATATCTATCCTCGCGTAGGCCTTCAGTCCCAGAACCAGAAACACCCTGACGGCCACGGCCTGTATCCTCTTGAGGACATCCTCCGGCAACCGCGCGGGCGTCTTGTTCTCCCCCTGACCATACAGGAATTTATCCTCCAGTGAAAGAATTCCTTTCGTCGGTATCGTCTCGGAGGGGATAAGGGCAACAGGTGCATCGTTTCCGATAACGCCACAGGTGACCTCCATTCCGGAGATGAATTCTTCAACCAGGGCCACGCTGTCCCATTCGAATGCCGCCAGGAGTGCACTTCCGATACCCTCCGGCGATATGACCTTTTTGACTGTCGTGCTGCACCCTTCCCGGGTCGGCTTTACCACACAAGGGAACCCAATATCCCTTTCGATTTCACCGAGGACACTCTCTTTGTTCCTGTCCCATTCCTTTACGGAAACCGCCCTCGTCCGCGGGACATCCATCCCGCTCATGGCGATCACTTTCCGGGAGGCATACTTGTCGATACCGAGCGCCGAACCCAGCACCCCGGACCCGGTATAGGGTATACCGAGCAGTTCCAACAGTCCCTGCAGGCAGCCATCTTCTCCATACTTGCCGTGAAGGCCTATGTAGACAAAGTCCACCGCCGACTTCAGCTCTTCATAGAAAATTCTCTTTGCATCTTCCGCCAGGTCCGCCTCGATATCCCCGGTGGAATTGCGCATCAACAGCTTGATCGGGATTTCCCACAGCAAACCCCGGCTGTCCATAAAGATGGGCAGGGGATCGTACTTTTGCCGATCCATCTTGCTGAAAATATTCCTTCCGCTCTCGAGGGAGACCTCCTTTTCAGAAGACATCCCCCCCAGAATAACCCCAATCCTCATTTTCCCGGGTTTTGTTTTTTCCACAATCAATTGTTACTCCCGTCAAAAACTAATCGTCAGGCCGGCATACGGTCCCTTGAATTCAATGTCCGCGTACACATCACTGATATCATCCACATCCAGTTTCATGATCCTGTATCCCCCCTGAATATCCAGAAAGGGAAATGGCGTGTAGGAAACCTCGACCAGCCCTTCATAAAAGGTGTTGTCTGGGTACATGATGCCGGCTCCCCGTACCCTCGCTTCCAGAATATCGGCAAGGATGCCCACATGCAACGCCAGGCCTACCATGGGGATAGGCGCCTTGAAGGACTCTTTCTCATCATATCCGAGGGACGAAGCCCTCAGCCGGGCTTCCCCTTCAACATATTTGACCTTGCCGATGATCCCCAGAGAAAATCCGGCAAGGATGTTCTCTAAATCCATAACATCGTACTGATATTCCAGATCGATCATCGTGAATTCCAGATCAGACTGAACAAGGGTACTGCTCGTATATGTCCTTCCCATAAAATTAATCGTTCGGTCCAGGTTCTTTTCACCCGAGTAATCGGCCTTTGTATACATGAGACTTACGTGGTGGCTTCCTATCCCGGCAAAGGCCTCGACAGAGGGATAGTTCTCATCGCCGATGCCGAGATCATTGTTCACATCAATGTTCGCCCCGACGACCCCGTTCTTGTCCACCCTGAAATCTCCGGAAAGTTCTGGCAGCCACCAGTATGCCCGTGCCCCAAATTCAAGGGCCTGCGCCGAGGCGGAAAAGATCAAGAAACCAATAAAAACAGCAAGTGCATATACAATCGTTGGTCTATTCTTTTTCATTGCGTACCCTTCCCTCTCATACTTACATTATTGTAGCGGGCCTTTTTTCTCTCCATGAATCCCGGCCGAAGCCTCTACCAGCCCGGACAGTATCATGGAGGGAAGCATCCCGGCCTCAGCGGCCTGTTCAAAGAAAAAAGATGACGGCGCCATTCCCGAAGACGAATTGGGATCGGTAATCAGGACCCTGCCGTCGTCCAGGACAAACCCGTCTATGCGGCCGTACGACCTGAATCCCAGGGTTTCGAACGCCTTGATAACGCTCGCCTTGATCCGGTCAACCACATCGGCGGGGATATTCCGGGGGGGCGTAAATTTGCTGCACCTGCCCGGCATGTACTTATCGTCGTACGAGTAAAAATCGCTCTGCGGATGGATTTCGGTAACCCCAAGTATGGCGGGGCCCTCCTCTCCCTCCAGAACGATGCACGAAAATTCAACCCCTTCGAGGTATTCCTCGATCAGGGCAGCCCTGTCCCATTTGAAGGCCCCGGCCATCGCATCCTCCAGCATGCCGGGATCTCTCACAATGGTCACCCCCATGCTCGATCCTTCCCTGACAGGTTTGACGACGAAAGGGATCGTGAATGCCTCCGTTATCCTTTGCCTGGCAACCTCTTTATCCTGCAGCCACGTATCTTCCCCCACCACCATACTCTCGGGCACATCGACACCCTCCGCCTTTAGTATCTTCTGCTGCACACTCTTATCCATACCCAGGGCGGAGGCCAGGACGCCGGGACCGGTATAGGGAATCCCCAGAATCTCAAGAAGCCCCTGGATGCACCCGTCGTCGCCATATTTCCCGTGGAGGGAGATGAAGGCAAAATCGATCTCATCCCTCAGCCCCTCGTACGATATCCGCCGCGCGTCCTGTGCGAGATGATCCGAGATATCGGCCGTTGTGTTCTGGGATACCAGTTGCCAGGGAATAATCCACAGCCTTCCCGCGCCATCCATAAAGATGGGAACGGCCTCATACCTCTCCCTGTCCAGGTTATCATAGACATTCCGGCCACTGTTCAGTGATACCTCTTTCTCAGAAGACATCCCGCCCAATATAATCCCGACTCTCAACAATTTTACCAAGGCACGTTTCCTTTAAGCATACTCCCCCGACACGCTATAGGTCCCAGACAAAGGTCACTCCGCTGTTCGGGAACACCCACTCATCATCGTCAATCTTCAGGTCTATCGACCTTCCCTCACTCGTTGTTACCTTCGGATACGGACGCCGCCCCGCAAAGAAGCTGACGTCTCTGACGCTCTTCAGGCCCGTCCCCTCATAGTGAAACGAGATATTCATTCCCCGGGTGGGATACGCCAGATAGACGGGGAACATCCTGCCGCCTTTGTGCTGCTTCGTTTCTATCTCAATCTCCACCTTGACCTGCCGGTTCAAAAATTTCTCAAGCCCCTCACCGCCGCACAGCACCTCATAGCCCCTCTCCGTATTTTGCTCGCTGATGACCGGCACATCGGCGCTCTCGACCCTGACACAAGACACGCTGAAATCATCCTCCCGGAAGGGGGTGTTCGTACCGTTCAGGAGCCACCGGTATTCGCACTTCTCCTCCTCAAAGAGGGCCGAAAGCTGATCGTTATTCCTGGCACACCCAATGATGAAGAGCGTGTCCCTGAGTATCTTTGCATACTCGATGTGGGTTGTAACCTTGAAATAACCCTCATCCGGGCCAGTGGTCCCCTCCCCTCCACCGGGGAATTTGCTTATCCTGATATCATATCTGAAGCCCATCCTCAATTCCAGTTGACGGTTTTCCCTCCCGAAGAGCGCCTCAAACATCTCGTAATAGATCGCGTCGGCGAACTGCGGGTCGGTGGTCCTGGCCTGGAGACAGCCGCGTATCATGGTATCGATCCGGGCGATAGACTTCTCCTCGCCCGGTATGAAGATCCTCCTCAGCTTCGGCTCGACCGCATCCGGTCTTCCCTTATCCACAAATATGCGGGGCGCCCTCTTGCCCAGGGCGCACAGAATTTCATAGCTTATCGTCCCCGCCTTTTCGGCAATCTCACCGGCCGAGATATATTCGTCCCCCTGCCTTCCCATCAGGACGACCTCATCGCCCATTTCGCAGTCGGGGATATGGGTCACATCCACCGTGCACATGTCCATGGAAATTCGCCCCACGATGGGTGCCCTTCTACCCCTTATCAGGGCTTCTCCCTGATTCGACATGATAACGCCGTACCCGTCAGCGTACCCCACGGGTATCGTGGCTATCCGCGCAGGCCCTTCGGTGACATGCGATCTGCCGTACCCGATGCTGTACCCCCCGGGGAAATCCTTGAGAATCACAATGCTCGTCTTGAAGGTCATCACCGGGGTCAGCTTTGCCTTCGACGTCATGCCGGGTCCGGGATATACCCCGTATGTCATGATCCCGGGACGTACCATATCCAGGTCGAATGCGCGGAAGTTAAGCACGCCGCCACTGTTGGAGATATGCCGCATGGGAATGGATATCCCCTCCCCTTCCAGTCCCTTCATAATTTCTCCAAAGCGTTTCCACTGGAGGGCGTTATATTCGTCGTCTTCCACCTCGCTCACGGACAGATGGGAGAATATCCCTTCCACCTCTACGTGGGGAAGGGCAATGACGCTCTTTATCATGGCGATTGCGTCGCTGGAGATGGCCCCTCCCCTGCCCATCCCCGTGTCAATCTCGATATGGACGGGGAGACGCGTCCCCTTTTCAACCAGTCTTCCGCTGAGCTGAACCGCAAAGTGGATATCAGACACCGAGGGGATAAGGTTGTACTTGATGATCTCATCAATCTCAGCATCCGTGGAAGGACTCAGTATGATGATAGGCGCTTCGATCCCGCCGACCCGGAGCTGCACCCCCTCATCCGCGTTGGCCACCCCCAAGGCGTACACACCGTTTTTCACGGCGGCCCGCGATATCTCAATCGCTCCATGGCCGTACGCGTCCGCCTTCACCACCTGAAGGACCTTGACACAGGGACCCACCAGCCGGTTTATTTCGTCCCAGTTATCCCTGAAGCTGTCCAGATCGATCTCCACCCAGCTTCTGTACCTCTGCCCCTGTAGCAACATCTTCAGCACAGCCCCATATCGTGAAATCTCGCAGGCTTATTCTCAGCCTGTTCATACCCCTTAAACCGCGAAGATACTACCAAAACAACGATGAAAGTCAAGGTAAAGGATATGGATATCGGAGGGAGCAGAGAATAAGTTGCACAACAGCACCGAAACATGCCGCATAAAACAGCAGACAGAGATGGGCAAACAATCAGCTAATCTCTTGACAATGCGACAGTGTTACGATAGAGAGTCACCGTTCGAATCATACGAGGGCCGATGTAGCTCAGCCGGTAGAGCAGCTGATTCGTAATCAGCAGGTCAGCGGTTCAAATCCGCTCATCGGCTCCACTTTTCAACTAGTTACACTTAACAAAAACCTCTCAAAAAAGATAAAATTCAACACGACTCACCACCGAAAGGTGGTGG
>JAQULO010000007.1 GCA_028718565.1 Syntrophales bacterium
AAAGGAATGACTCGATTATTCCCGGCGAGAGAGGGCTGAAATAGGGCGTACGTTCTGACATTGCCGGAGTGATACATAAGGTCCAGGGGAAATGGGGTGAGCGGGGAGCCATAGCCGCCCTGACTACAAAAGTATCTTTTAACAAGGAGGTGTTGACATGGGTATGATGCAAGAATTCAAGACGTTTGCAATGAGGGGAAATGTTGTGGACATGGCCGTGGGCATCATTATCGGGAGCGCTTTCGGGAAAATCATATCTTCGTTGGTTGCTGATGTTATTATGCCGCCGATAGGGGCTTTACTTGGCGGGGTCGATTTTTCGAATCTGGCAATCACTGTCAAAGCGGCCGTAGGAGATGCCGCCGCGGTTACACTCAATTACGGTAAATTTATTCAGACGGTTGTGGATTTTCTTATTATTGCATTTGCAATATTTATGGTAATTAAGGCTATAAATTCCTTTAAGAAGAAGGAAGAGAAGGCCCCGCCGCCCCCTCCGCCAAAGGAGGAAGTTCTCCTTATGGAAATTAGGGATTTACTGAAACAGAAGTAAGGATATGGTGCTAACGGGGAGTTTATAACCATACGTGCGTCGATACGCGTGAAGACGGGTAGGCTTTCCTATTTTCTCGAAATTTTTAAGGCCAATGTCCCCCATGTGAGGAAAGAAAAAGGGTGTGTCGAATATTTCCCG
Source organism: Syntrophales bacterium (assembly GCA_028718565.1). GTDB lineage: Bacteria > Desulfobacterota > Syntrophia > Syntrophales > UBA2210 > UBA6078. The sequence continues at coordinate 695 of JAQULO010000007.1, forward strand.
ACTGTGGATATCGACGCCAAACCGCCGGGGCGGAGAGGGGTTGAGCATGCCGACCCCTTTCACGCCTCTCCTTCTCATTGCTCAGAAGGGAGGGCACCAAGCTGATTGAGTAAGGAAAATCCCTATGGAGCGATTTAAGAATGAATCATCCGTGTATCAGCGTCCGGTGGAGTTGCTTCAGCGCCTGATCCGGTTCGACACCACCAATCCGCCCGGAGCCGAGGCGCAGTGTATCTCTTTTATCAAGGGGGTGCTGGACGACGCCGGTGTTGAGACTGCCATTTTCGCGCATACGCCGGAGCGCCCGAATCTGGTGGCCCGGTTGCATGGTCAGGGGAGCGCACCCCCCCTTCTGCTCTACGGGCACGTGGATGTCGTGACAACCGAGAATCAGAAGTGGCAGCATCCCCCTTTCGCGGGTGTCATTGAGGATGGCTTCGTGTGGGGTCGCGGGACACTTGACATGAAGGGCGGGGTAGTAATGATGCTGGTCGCCTTTCTGCGCGCGAAGGCTGAGAGGATAGCCCTGCCGGGAGATATCATCCTCACCATTGTAAGTGACGAAGAACTGTTCGGCGACTTCGGCGCCCGGTTTCTCGTTGAGAACCATGCGGATCTGTTTGAGGGTGTTCGTTATGCGGTAGGTGAGTGTGGCGGGTTCTCGTTTCATGTCGGCAATCGGCGATTCTATCCGATCATGGTTGCCGAGAAGCAGCGCTGTTCGGTGAGGGCGACCGTCCGTGGTCAGGGCGGACATGGTTCAATGCCTGTCCATGGGGGCGCCATGGCGCGGCTGTCACAGGTACTCCGACGCCTTGACAGACATCGCCTGCCGGTCCATGTGACGCCGACCGCCCGGGTTATGATTGATACGATAGCCCGGGCCCTCGGCGGCATGACCGGACCGATTCTCGGTTATTTGAAGAATCCCGGACTGACGGATGTCATCCTCAACCTCCTCGGTGAACGCGGGCACATTTTTGATCCGATGCTGCATAATACGGTAAGCCCGACAATCCTGCATGGGAGCACCTCAATCAATGTGATACCCAGTGAGGTGTCCGTCGACCTGGATGGCCGGATACTCCCCGGCTTTAGCCCCGATGATCTGATTGCGGAGCTCAACAAGATCGTCGGTAGTGATGTGGAACTTGAAGTTATAAGGCATAATCCGGGACCGCCCGAACCGGACATGGGGTTGTTCAGTACACTCTCCGGCGTTCTTCGGGAGATCGATCCTGAGGGTGTCCCTGTCCCCTTCTTACTGTCGGCCAGCACGGATGGACACCATTTTTCCCGGCTGGGGATACAGACCTATGGATTCCTGCCGATGCAGCTACCGGAAGACTTCAGCTTTATAAGGACGATCCACGCGGCGGACGAACGCGTGCCGGTCGAGGCACTCAGTTTCGGAACAGACGCGATATATAAACTCCTTCAGCGTTTTGGAGGATAGGTACGACGGCTCTCATGGCATAGGATCAGAGAGGGTGAAAATGGGCACAAGGATCTTTTACTGGACCGGAACGGGGAATTCGCTATGGGTGGCACGCAGGATCGGCGACGAACTTGGTGGGGCCAGCCTGTTTCCTGTAGCGAAAAGTAAGGGCAAAAACCAGTCAGTCGATTCGGAAGTCGTTGGACTGGTCTTTCCAGTGTATATCTGGGGTGTGCCAGCTCCGGTCATAAGATTTGTCAATACATTGAATGGATTACAACCAGAGTATATCTTTGCGATTGCGGTGAACGGAGGCCAGGTCTCAAACACGCTGATCCAGCTTAAGAAAGTTATGGCCAGCAGTGGCCTGAGCCTTTCAGCGGGATTTGAGATACGGATGCCGTCGAATTATATACCGTGGGGAGGGCCCGGGCCGCGGGAGAAACAGCGCGAGCTCTTCACGCTCGCCGGGGAAAAAATCTCCCGCATCGCTGCCGGGATAAGAGAGAAGGTTCCAATGGCGGTTGAAAAGGGACCGCTCTGGCAGAGAATTATATTTACCGCGCTCTACAACCTTAGTTTTTCTCGTGTTCCCGCAATGGATAAAAAATTCTGGGTCGATGACAGGTGCAATGCCTGTAAAATCTGCCTCAGGGTTTGTCCCGCCTCGAATATCACCCTGCGCGAGGGGAAGCCCCTCTGGAACCACCAGTGCGAGCAGTGTTTTGCCTGCCTGCAGTGGTGCCCACGGCAGGCGATTCAGTATGGGAAACGGACCCCAAAATATGAGCGGTATCACCATCCAGAGGTCATTCTGAAGGACATGTTAAAATCGGGAGACCTGTTGAGAAAAGATGTCGAGCCCATGAGACGCCCTTAACACGGGGCCAGAATTGGATCAATTGCCTTTGTTTATCATACTGGCCAAATATCCCGCTCCAAAACCATTATCTATATTAACCACAGCGGTTCCACTGGCACAACTGTTTAGCATGGACAAAAGAGCGGACAATCCTCCGAAACTTGCTCCGTAGCCTACACTTGTCGGAACAGCTATTACAGGCTTGTCAACTAAACCACCCACCACGCTCGCTAAAGCTCCTTCCATCCCTGCTACGGCTATAACTACATTCGCTCCCGTGATGATATCAAGGCTGGCAAATAGTCTGTGAATTCCTGCAACTCCTACATCAAATACTCGTTCCACCCTGTTCCCCAGCATTTGCGCTGTTATGGCTGCTTCCTCTGCCACCGGAATATCTGAGGTTCCCGCTGTCACCACTACGATATAGCTATCTGTAAGCTCAACTTCTTTCTTCCTAATCGTAATTATGTTTGCTACGTCATGATACTCTGCCTCCGGGCACATAGCCTTTACTGCTTCATAAACTTTCTTATCAGCTCTGGTTCCCAATATGCTGCTGCCCATTTTCAGCATTTCTCTTACTATTATCACCACCTGTTCTTCTGTCTTCCCCGCACAGTATATTATCTCAGGGTAACCGGTTCTGATCTCTCTATGATTATCTATTTTTGCAAAGCCCAGATCCTTGAAGGGCAGATCTTTTAACATTCTTGCTGCGGAGTCTATTGACATCTTGTTTTCTTTTACAGCTTCCAGCAATTTCTTTATTTTTTCTTTATTCATTATAGCCCTTCATTTAGACTTCCCATTCTATAACCCTGTAGATCCAAGGTCGCATATTGAAAACCAAAGTTTCTCATATTTTCTGCCATCTTATCTAAAAGCTCCGAGTTAAGAAGTTTTTCCCTTTCTTCAGCTGAAACCTCTATCCTTGCCATGCCCCCATGCAACCTTACCCTTACGGTCTTAAAGCCCAGGCTCAATATGTATAGCTCGGCTTTTTCTATTTTTCTTAGATCTGATATTCTTATTTCCTGCCCGTAAGGAATTCTAGATAAAAGACAGGCATAGGCTGGTTTGCTCCAGGTAGATAAGCCTATCTCCCTTGAAATTGTTCGTATATCTTCCTTTGTAAAGCCTGTTTCCAATAAGGGGCTTTTTATGTTGAGTTCTTTTAATGCCTTCATTCCCGGCCTGTAATCCTCTGTATCGTCAGCATTCGTCCCATCCGCCACACACTTAAAGCCCTGTTCTCCCGCAAACTTCAATATTTCCGTGAATAACGACTTTTTACACAAATAGCATCTGTCCGGCGGATTGTTTCTTATCTCCGGTAGAATTATTCCCTCTTTCTTTATTACCTGCCTCACCCCTATTTTTTCCGCCAGTTCTACCGCCTCCTGTATTTCCCATTGGAGATGGTATGGAGATGCCATAGTAAAAGCCACCATCCTTTCCCCCAGGGCATCCTTTGCCGCTTTAAGCAAAAAGCTGCTATCCACTCCGCCTGAAAAGGCAACTACCAGGCTGTCCATGGATTTCAGATAATCTATAAGGTTATTGTATTTATCTTTTATATTCAGATTATCACCTTTTTTACATCTATAAAACTGTCCTGGAAATGCGTTTATATGCTTCCGTTGCAATTTCATACACCTTGCTTAAAGACAAATCATTTTCTTTTGCCAACTTTTTACATTGATCGTATTCAGGCTTAAATTTAAGAATCTTACCTTTGTATACGCCTAACTTTATGTCCACTTGTCCATAAGGAGTTTCTACGGTCACCACTTTTCTGTCCATCATTTTCTTTTCAACTCTGTATTGCCTTATACCCAGTGTGGTTGTTTCTTCAAAGATGATGTCTATCACCGTATCGACATCTTCTTCCCTGCATAGTACGCTCATTTGAACAGCTGGCCTGTTTTTTTTCATGATAATTGGAACCAGATACGCATCCATTGCGCCATTTCTCAAAAGTTTGCTTATTACATGGTCATATACTTCCGGATTCATGTCATCTATATTGGTTTCTACGATTACAGCCTTCCGGGATTCGTCCCGGTAGCAATTCTCGTCTATTTCTCCCATAAATACCCTGAGTACATTGGGGATTTCATTGTCCCTGTTACCTATTCCATAAGCCGTCTTTAATATCTTGAAATTTTTTTTAACCGCGAATTCTTCAGCGAAGGTTACGGCTATAGCCGCACCAGTAGGTGTAGTAAGTTCACAGGGAACACCCTCTGACTTTATAGGTACATTTTCTAAAATTTCTACTGTAGCTGGTGCAGGCACCGGTAATCTACCATGAGCACAGTCGACAAACCCGCTTCCTACTTCTATCGGTGAGAATATTATCTTATCCACGGCCAGCTTATCTCTGCATATAGCTGCGCCTACAATGTCTACTATGGCATCGACAGCTCCTACTTCATGAAAATGTATGTCACTAATGCTCTTTCCATGAACCTTTGCTTCTGCTTTTGCCACCCTCATAAATATCTCCATGCTCCACTCTTTTATTCTGTCATTTAACCCACTCCCCTCTATCATCTGTTTTATATCAGACAGATTTCTGTGGTCATGGTGGTGGAGATGGTTGTCGTTGTCGTGGTGCCCATCTAATAATACATCCACCTTGGTGCCGGTTATACTTTTTCTGCTGGTTTTATATATTTTTAGTCGATAGCCACGCAGGTTAATTTTTTTTAATTCTTCTCTTAGATATTCAGCATCTACTCCTAAATCTATCATCGCCCCAAGGTTCATGTCACCACTTATCCCAGAAAAGCAATCATAGTAAAGTATCGTTTTCGTATCCATTTCTCCAAAACTCCTCTCAGAAAATAAAAGATTACGAAGATTCAACCACATCTGAAACGAACGCCAAAGGTGCTCCGGGGGTGTGGTCATTGTTGATAACAATGTCCTGCTCATCAGAGACAAGCTTGTAATTTTCTACAATTCGGAGTTGGTGGTGGGTGGTTTTATGACTATAAATACAACGGCGAAAACTCCTTGTAAATTACAAAGTATATTTAAAATGACTCCAGAGTTGATTTGGACCCCTCTTGAACCTCCAGGGGTCAATACTGGTAGCAGACTTTTCCCATCAGCAGGTCGTTGTCCTTGAAATAATAGAAGATCGAGTCACTATCCCAGGTCGCCCCTCTGTCCCCCAAGATAGCGGCATACCCTACCTCGATGAGGAACCCGTTCTGAAAATCATATGCTATCCCCGGCCACAAGACCTTTCCCCCGTGTTTCGTATCGAAGATGCCCTTTATCGTCGTCTTGACGCGGCCGTCGAAATAGCTGTCTTCGAATTTGCAACTGACGATATCGGTGATGGGGGGCGCATAGAGACCGCCTTTCAGATACTTCGACTGGAACCACTCGAAGGTGAAGACCGTATCGCCCGTATGCCCCTCTATCAGCCTGCTCAGGGGTATGAAGTAGTTGAATCCGGTTGCGTAGGATAGATAGTGAGACCTGTCGACCTCGAACGGTAGGATCAGACCCGGGAGACTGGTGCCCCTCTGCTCGACGATCCCCCCCTTGTCGGGTGAATAGGCAGCCTCGAACTGTAGGACGAAGTCACCCAGCACCGCGGAGAGGTCAAAGCCGAACATGGTGACGATGGAGGATTGTGGCCTGATCTCAACCGCAACGGGGGTTGCGCCCTGAAAGATGATTTTGTACGGGAGGAAAAGCGGGTTTTTGTCTGGCCCGCGGTATCCACTGACAGATATGTCGATCCCCCCTGCACTGGTCGACAACCGGGCGCCGTACCCGACGTTGTCGATATCGGCGCCGAGTTCCTCCGGCTCATCGAAGATGATCGGCAGGGGAAGGCTGTCATCAATCGAGAGCGCCCAGAAGTTCCCCTCCGGGGCCATAATCGTAGGGATATGCATCGGTACGAAGACGGCCTCCAGCGTATAGTCACCCAAGAAAAACATTCCGGACAGGGACGGAACCCCGGCCTTGTTTTCGTCGTCATCCCTGAAAAGGATCTCTCGCATGTCCGACGGATTAAAGTATGACGTGGGATTGAAGGCATCTGCCGTACCCCAGCCATATATCTGATTCCCCGCGCGCAACCTGAAATTTCCTCTGCCGTAGTTCAGGTACAGTTCGTCAAAGGACAGCTCAGCCTCCTGTGAGGAAATCCTCAGGTTTCTCGACACTCGGTGATCTTTGGAGTAGGCGTAGTGATCATCCGCCCTTTCGTTCAGGTATGTCTGGAAGAGGTACAAGTTCGAGACGGAAAAGAGGTAGAGCTTCTCCGTTCCATACCTGAGCTGAAGGCGGTTCCTGATCTCGTTCTTCTCGTTCTTGTCTTTGAAGTTCTCGCCCGTCCCGGTATTGACAAAGGTCTCGAATTCTATGAACCCGCTGTAGGTAAACTCTGGGCCGATCGCCTCATCTTCCGCTATCTCCGGCTTTTCATCACGGACGACCCGCCCCCCCCCTGGCACGTTCTTTTCCTCACCGGGGACGGCATATACCGGTACTATCTCATTCGAAGAATCGGGGTTTGTGAGTGTTTCCCCCGGAGGGGCGATTTCCGATGCGTGGGAGCAGCCGCCAGAAGCTACAGGCAGAAGTCCCGGATTGATGAGAGAGAGGGCGACAAAAAGCGTCAGCCATGCTGTTTGGAAATATGTGTTCATCACTGTCACCAACGCCATTGTAACCGTTTAGAACCTCGGAGGGATGCCCCTCCCTATCTGTCCCGACAAATACGACTCGCCAATATTATACACTGAAGCGAATGGCGAGTATATCGCCATCCTTGACGATATAGTCCTTTCCCTCCAGACGAAAGCGTCCCTTGTCGTGAACACCCTTTTCGGAGCCGCAGGCTATCAGGTCGTCGTATGAGAAGCATTCCGCGCGGATGAACCCCCGGGCAAGGTCCGAGTGAATGACCCCCGCAGCCTCCACCGCGGGCTGCCCTTCACGGATATTCCAGGCCCGCACCTCATCCGTCCCCACGGTAAAGAAACTGATGGAGCTGGAAATCTCGTACGCCGAGCGTGTCAGGCGATCCCTGGCCGATCCCTTTATCCCCATATCCTCCATGAAGAGTTGCTTTTCCTCATCAGACAGGCGGTACAGTTCCATCTCAAAGGTACCGGCGAATTCTACCACGGTATGTTTCTTTCCGATCTCTTCCAGTAGTCCTCTATTCTTGCCGAAGGTATCCTCGCTCGAATTCAGTATGATCAGGAGGGGCTTCCCGGTCAGGAACTGAAATCCGCTCACGATCTTCTTTTCGTCCCTGTCAAGCCCGATATCAGTGATGCGACCGCCCTCGTTCAGGCAGTCCTGTATTTTCCGCAGGACATTCTCTTCCATCTGGGTTGTCGGCGTTTTCTGGCCCCGTTTGTTGCCCAAGGCGATCTTCTCCAGCCGGCGTTCACAGACTATCAGGTCGGAGATCAGAAGTTCCGTCTCCATCTGTTCGATATCTTGCAGGGGCGCGGGGGCCTCTCCCAGAACATTCGGAAAGTTTCCCACCACCAGCGCCAGCGTGTCCAGGCTCCTCATCATCCCAATTGAGGCATCCGGAAAGGATGCCTTCCCATCTGAATCACGGGCAAGCCCCGCGAAATCTACAAACTGGACCGTCGCATAGATGGTCTTCGGGGGTTTGTAGATCTCGGACAGGCGGGTTATCCGCTCGTCGATGACATCGACAACGGCGATATTCGGCTTTGACATCGCGTCCGTATATGTCGTAACCTCCGCCGTGCGTCCCGTCAGCGCGTTGAAAATCGTCGTCTTGCCTGAATTGGGCAGACCTATCAGACCTATCTCCATTCCTCCTCCCCTTACATGAATACGGCCCACACGATCGCATACAGGATCGCGGGCAGAAAATTTCCTATCGGTATCATTGTTACCTTCAGAAGGTTCATACCGATCCCGACAATAAGCAACCCTCCGGTGGCGGTGACGGCGCTCAGAACGGCCGGGTCCTGCACAAAGAGCAGGTGCGACGCGAGGAGTGTAACACTCCCTTGGACGACAAACACCGAAAGCGCGGAGAATGCAACCCCAATCCCGAAGCTCGACGCGAGGGGTATCGCTATCACACCGTCAAGGAGAGACTTTACGTAGAGCGTGGTCGGATTGCCGACGGTGCCGTCCTGTATGGAACCCACGATCATCATCGCACCCGTGAGGTAGAGGACGGAGGCGGACATGAATCCTTCCGCAAAAGTCGAAGAGTTCGAGCTGGTACGTTCTCTGAGCCACTCTCCAAGGCGCCCAATCCAAGATTCAATCCTGATCAGTTCGCCGGTTACAGCACCGACCAACATACAGCCGATGGTCACGATAAGATCGGTGACGGCAAGGGCCATCTGAATACCGACAAGAATCACGGAAAGCCCAAGCGCCTGGACCATGATTGTTTTGATTCTTTCGGGGAGGCGTTTCCCTGCGGATATTCCTATCAGCCCACCCGTAGCAATAGCCACCGTATTGACCAGTGTTCCCGTCAAAGATATGACCTCTCGCCGACGTTCGATGATATTCGGTGCTTTCAACGCAATAAGAAGCGCCAATCGAACCAATCCCGAGAGCCGCGCGTGTCAGGATCAGTCAGACGCTCTTTCTATTGCAGGATATGGTTCTTGTCAATGCTTATTAAGATTATCGGTAGGATATTAGGGACAAGCCCCTTGAGGGTGGTTTGCAAAGGTTAAACGGTAACGGTAACTACGCCGTCGCGTAGTACCGGCCCCTTTCCAGTCCGGTCACATTCAGAACATCTTCAACGCTGAGCCACAGGTCCACTGAATAGGTCAGATCGGCCATGTCCTTGTAAATCATCATTCTATCATTGATAAAATCACGGGCCTCGTCAAGCCGGGATTCATCAAATTCAAACATCTGGATAGTCTGTATTCCCCTTTTGAATTTGATGTTCTTTATGTATGGTCCCATCATATTGATGTAAGAGGGCACGGGAGGAAATGCCTCTATGTGTCTTTCCGTCCCGTACATTTTTGATTTGTTAAACGATATTGTTGTCACAATAACCATTTTCTATGTCCTCTTTTACGGTGAAGACCACGTCAGCGCGACTAAACCCGCACATAGCAGCCGTTATTTGTGCCTAAGATGACAGGCTTTTCCACCGCGGTCAATACACCTTTCTGAGTATTTTGAGAGGGGGTTCTGCAAAATTTCTCATCAGGGTGGTACACACATCTTCAGAACTGCCCTTACCTCAGCACAAAAGGGGGCCGGCCTCGTTTTCCTGAAATTTCTTGACAATTGTCGTAGCATGCGTAGTATCGGGGCGTCATGGTTACGTACGGATGAGGACCCGGTTTCCCCATCGCATGGGGACCATAACGCCCCACCGGCTCTCACAAGAAGGCGGCGTTTAAGGAGAGAATATGTCCGAATTTGCAACCCTTGAGTTGTTCTCAGATTACGTCTGACCCTGGTGCTACTTCATTACCGGGCGTATTGAGCAACTCACAAGGGAATATCTGATCGACGTTCGATGGCGGGCGTTTCCCCTCCACCCGGACACACCGGAGGAGGGGCTTTCGGTCGAACAGCTTTTTGCCGGTCATACCGTAAACTTGGAGAAGATAAGGGCTCGCCTGAGGGAGACTGCGGCTGATCTGGGACTCTCCTTCGAGGAGCGGGACAAGACCTATAACAGCCGCCTGGCCCAGGAATTAGGTTATTGGGCCGCTTCGAAGGATAAAGGGGAGGCTTTTCACAGGGAGGTATTCAGGGCCTACTTCGCAGAGGGAAAGAATATCGCACAGGTTTCGGTGTTGGTGGACCTGGCCGACGCCATCGGGCTTCCCCGCGAAGAGGCACAGACAGTTCTCACAACAAGGGCGTTCAGGGCATCGGTGGATGCGGATTGGGCTCTCTCGCGCACAAAGGGAATCACAGCCGTTCCGACTTTTGTAATGAATCATGACACACTGGTTGGCGCCCAGTCCTACGGGGAATTAAAAAGGCTCGTAGAGGCAAACGGGGTCAAAGAGAGGACGATATAGGATGAAACAGGAAATAACCGCCGATCATATTGGCCAGATCAAGAGAGTCACCTGGACCGGGCTCTTTGTTAATGTCGCCTTGGCGGCTTTAAAATTTATCGTCGGTTTTGTTGGCGCCAGCCAGGCGGTTATCGCCGATGCTGTCCACACCCTGTCCGATATCGCCACCGACTTCTCGGTGATCGTGGGCGTACGATACTGGTCTGCTCCGCCTGATGAAGATCATCCTTACGGACATCGGAAGATTGAGACCATTATCACCGTATTAATCGGTGCGGCCCTCGTTATCGTCGCACTCGGGCTAGGCTATAAGGCCCTATCGACCATCCGGCACCCCCACATCCGTCAAACCGCCTGGATAGCCATTACCGGGCCGATCCTTTCCATTATATTGAAGGAAATCCTGTATCGTTGGACGGTTATTGTCGGTACACGGGTAAAATCAACGGCGGTTATCGCAAATGCGTGGCACCACCGGTCGGATGCCTTTAGTTCGGTACCGGCCGTCATGGCCGTCGCGGCATCTGCAATGAATCCCGATTGGGCCTTTGTAGACCACGTTGGCGCTTTAATAATCTCCGTCTTCATCTTAAAGGTCTCCTGGGACATCATGAGTCCATCACTGGCAGAGCTTGCCGACCGCGGGGCTTCATTAAAAGATTGCGCCAAGATAGAGAGGATAGCGATGGATGTGAATGGGGTCAGAGGCGTCCATGCCATACGCACCCGTAAATGTGGCGAAAGTCTCTTTGTCGATCTTCATGTCGTCGTCGATCCGGAGATCTCTGTCCGTCTAGGGCATAACATCTCAGAAGAAGTCAAGGGAGCCCTCCTGAAGGGCGGTCCACGAATATTAGATGTCGTTGCGCACCTGGAACCGGATGAATAAAGAAAAATCGTTTGGAACAACTTAGCCCTTGACATTAGGGGGAAAACCCTATAGGGTTACACGGCAAGTTGGAGAAAAGCATTTTGAAGTGCAAAGATCGGTCGACCATGTCCATTAGAATTTGGAGGCCTTTTTTATTCAGTCATAATGGTAATCCGACTTTGAAAAACTTAAGAAAGGAGGATACACGTTATGGCAGAAGGTACCGTTAAATGGTTTAACGACGGAAAAGGCTTTGGGTTCATCGAAATGGATGGCGGAAAAGACGTTTTCGTCCATCACAGCGCAATTCAGGCCGAAGGCTTCAAGTCCCTGCAAGAGGGTCAGCGCGTGACGTTCGATGTTGAACAGGGCCAGAAAGGCCCAGCAGCTGCTAATGTAAGGGCGCTGTAAACAGTAGTGGTATTGAAAAGAATGCACTCTGCGGTTTTTGTAAGCTGCAGAGTGCTTTTTTTTGGCGCAGTGTCTTTTGCGTCCAACACGAAGCATCAATAAGGACAGGGTCTTGGGCAAACCAAACTATTCATTTCAAAAACGCCAGAAAGAATTGGCAAAGAAACAGAAAAAAGAGGAAAAGAAGCAGCGCAAGTCAGAGAAACAGAACGATCCTGTCGGGGCGGAGGAAAGCCTTTCTCTTCAAGAAGATTAGTGCCTTAGAAATTATTCCCTTGTTTTTTGCAAGGAAACAATTACTAAGGCACTTATCCCCTTATGGGGGACAACAGCTTTAAGCCCTGCTTTTCCTAACCGAAAATACTCTACCCTACGCCACAGGGAGTTTCCTTGTGGCTTTTGTTATAAGGACACGACCATGATAACCGCATCGAATATTGCCCTCTCCTACGGCAAGAGAGTCATCTTCAAGGACGTCAATATTAAGTTCACCCCTGGCAACTGCTACGGACTGATCGGCGCGAACGGCGCCGGAAAATCCACCTTTCTGAAGATACTGGCAGGTCAGCTTGAGCCTGATCGGGGCGAGATTACCAAGGGGCGGGGAGAACGCATCGCGGTGCTCAGCCAAGACCAGTTTGCCTTTGACACGCATACCGTTTTCAATACCGTGATCATGGGGCATAAGAAGCTCTACAGGGTGATGGCCGAGCGTGATGCCCTCTATTCCAAAGCTGATTTTACCGAGGAAGACGGCATCCGTTCCGGAGAGCTGGAAGCCCAGTTTGGTGAAATGAACGGCTATGAGGCAGAGGCAGAGGCCGCGGTGCTGTTAAACGGCCTCGGCATCCCGGAAGAAATGCGTCAGAAAAAGATGAAAGAGCTTGACGGCAGCGATAAGGTGCGGGTGCTGCTGGCCCAGGCCCTGTTCGGCAACCCCGATATCCTGCTTCTGGACGAGCCTTCCAACCAGCTGGACCTGAAAACGATCACCTGGCTGGAGGAATTTCTCTCCCGCTTCCAGAACACGGTAATCATCGTCTCTCATGACCGCCATTTCCTCAACCAGGTCTGCACTCATGTCGCGGATATCGATTATGGCAAAATCCAGGTCTATACCGGCAACTATGACTTCTGGTATCAGGCCAGCCAGCTCCATTTCCACCAGAAAGAGACCGAGGGCAAGAAGACCCAAGCCAAGGCGGAGGAACTCAAGGAATTCATCCGGCGCTTCAGCTCAAACGCTTCCAAGGCCAAGCAGGCCACCTCACGAAAGAAGCTGCTTGAGAAGCTCACCATTGAGAATATGCCGATTTCCTCCCGAAAATATCCCTACATCGTCTTCAAGCCGGAACGGCCCTGTGGAGACATCGTTCTGGAGATCAAGGGTCTTTCCAAAGAGATCGACGGGGTTCCCATGTTTAAGGATCTCACCCTCACTGTCAACAAGGGCGACAAGATCGCTTTTGTCGGAGCCAACAGCCTCATAAAAACTACTCTCTTCCAGATTCTGGCCGGGGAACTTGAGCCGGACAAAGGAAGCTTCCGCTGGGGGGTGACCATTCGCAACGCCTATTTTCCGAAGGAGAATAGTGCGTATTTCAATAATGAGGAGCTTGATCTTGTCGGCTGGCTGCGCCAGTACGCACCTCCTGATGAGAATGAGAGTTTTGTCCGTGGGTTCCTGGGCAAAATGCTTTTTTCAGGAGAGGAAGCGACGAAAAAAACCTATGTCCTCTCCGGTGGCGAACGGGTGCGCTGCATGCTCTCCAAGATGATGCTCTCCGACGCCAATGTTCTCATTCTTGATGAGCCCACCAATCATCTTGACCTTGAGTCAATCACCGCTTTGAATAACGCTCTGACGGCCTTTCCGGAGGTGGTGCTCTTTACTTCCTACGACCATCAGCTTGTATCCACAGTGGCAAACAGAATTGTCGAAATCACTCCGGACGGCATCATCGACGTAATGACGGACTTTGACGAGTACCTGGCAATGAAGGAAGAAACCCTGTCCGGTGAAAACGATTATATAGCCAGACAGGCAGCTATGTGAGACAGAATTCTAAGTGCCGTAATTTACAATCAGATGAGTTTAAAAATTGATTTTGGAGATTTGATTTACTGCTTCCTGAAACAAAACTTGAATCGGCCTGTTCTTCGAGAGTTATGCCCTCCCCCGTTGTCTCTAAATTTTCAGTGCATCCATCATTTTGAGGGAAACTGCGATTTTTGGCTGTCCCTGTTCAGTGGTCTATTTGATTGCTGGCGCCGCAAGCCCATGACTATTTTTCATGAAAAGACGGCATAATTCTTATTGTGACATCTATCACATCCAACACGTGAGGCGCTTCATTGTGTTTTCCCGTGATATGGAGTATGGGTATCTCAAGGTTTGTGTCTACTTGTGGTAGAATTTTAGATTTATAATATCTCATCAGCATTTTCCCGGGCTTAGTTCTTTAAGAAACTGATAAAGGCAAACTGCTCGTGAGGGTAGGACGCAAAGCCATGGGTCATCCATTTGATATGATTGCCAGGCTACCTAGGTTTTTCCCTTCATAATTTGTTTTATATCTCCGGCACATCGATTCAGCTATAACCTGATTCTCATTTCGCATTGTAATTCTTAAGATTCCAAATAACTGAAAAAGCATAAGTGCTTGGTTAATCATCATATGTGACTTAAAATGCATGGCGATGGTACATGTTAAAATTGTTATTTTAAAGTTTCTTAGTCATTCCTGGTCGGACCGTGAAGAGATTGAGCAGAAAAGCCATCGGGGAGAATCTGTGTTGTGCAAAAAATCAAGCGACGAGGAAAACTCACGGCATATTATTAAGAAAGCACTTCTGCTGAATCAAAGTTCGTCATTGGGTTAGCAATGAGGAGTATTATGGAAAAGATCTGCATTGTTCGAAGAAGAAAAAGAAACATTCAAGGAGTTGGACCGGGGGTAAACTATATCTCTGATAAAGAAATGATGCCGAATCAAGGTTTGGGCTTGGTTTTATCTCAAGCGGTGAAAAGTGATATCTGTGCAGATGAAAGGGGAAAGGCTCCTGTTGATGAAGTGGCTGTGGATAAAAATGAAATGATTTCCTTTAATTTGACTCCTGAGCAGTGCGAATTGATTCGGTCCGGCAATTTCGCTGAGTATTTGTCGAGTGGGTTATCAATAGGTACGGCTCTCAATGTGCAGAAGGAGAAAGACGGGCAAATCAGCTTAAACTTTCATTTTGCTCGGGCAAATGCACTGAGGATGCTTCAAATAAAGCATGTATGCGAGATGCTGCAAATCAGCAGAAGTTTTTTGGGAAAGCTCGTCAAGACAAAAAGGCTGAAGAGCTATAAAATAGGCGGACTCAGGCGTTTTGCCTTAGAAGATATACTTGAGTTTCTTACCAGAAACGAATGTCTTGAAACGCCAGAGTATAAGGTGTTGTGATGTTGATGGTAATTGTTGCTGAACCATTTAACAAGATATATAAAAATGGAGAAATAACATGTATTACGAATACTGGGGTCTGAGAAAACCGCCGTTTGACAATGTCCCCGATCCATCCATGTATGTGGACAGTCACGTGTCGATGGAGAACGCTATAGCAGAAACCATATTTGCTATAGAGGAGGGGGGGGAAAGTGTCGCAGTCATTGTAGGTGATGTGGGCTTGGGCAAAACCTTATCTCTGCGTATGATTATCGATTCTTTAGACCAGGAAAAATATAAAATAACTCTTATCACCAATCCGAGCATCACCTTTTCCCAACTGGTAAAAGAGATCATCGGTCAACTTACGGGGAAACCATGCGATAAAGCGAGAAAAGTGGACCTGCTGGAAATCTTCAACAAAATCTTGTTTGAGACCATAGATGAAGGTAAAAAAGTTCTAATATTTATCGATGAAGCAAATGCCATATCTCCTGCAAACCTTGAAAACTTAAGATTACTTACCAACATGCAAGATGATCAAAGGAATTTATTTACCATGGTCCTTGCCGGGCAAAGCGAATTTGCCCGGCGACTGGAGCATCCCCGGCGAGCCAATCTGTTTCAGAGAGTAGGAACTTATAACAAAATAGAAAAAATACAATCTGAGGCCTTATTGAAAGCCTATGCCGAAACCCGGGTCAAACTTGCGGGGGGAACGAGGAAGATTTTTACTGACGATGTCTTTAATCCATTATGGAAACACTCTGAGCATGGAGTCCCCCGTCTTATTAATAAAATCTGCAAATTATCGTTGAAGGCAGGTGAAACAAACGGGCTGGAACTCGTTACTGGTGAGATGATTGACCAGATAGGTCAACGTTTTCAGAGGTCGTCTGGTTCCGTTTCACAAAAGAGAAGGCCCAGAAAAAGATTCGGGGAGGAAGTTATAGAGAAGGAAGCCCTGATGAGAGAGCTTGAAGCAGAAGAAGTCTTGGGGGATCACGAAAAACATATAACTGTACCGTTTATGGAGGACTCAGATTCAAGGAGAGAGCCAGCTCCCGTTGAAAAACCCGCTTCGGTTGAAAATGTAACTATTGAAGAAAAAGGGCAACCCCATTTCGTTTTTGAAAAAGTCGAATCAAATAAATTGCCACCGTGCCCCGGGGAAACCACCGCAGCTGAGCACAGAAAATCGGCAATAGTAGAGATTGGGGATATGAGGGCAACGGTAAGCCTTCCTCCCGAGATCCTTAAACAAGCTGGGTCCTGCTCTAGCAGGGAGCATCGCGTTAAGTTGGCGGGGGTTATGGCAGCACGGTTTCTTCAGCAACATCCAAACTTTACGTCTTCACCCCTTTCTGATCCAGTTGACATATGGGGCAAAATTAGGGAATCCGTTCTGAATATGCTTGAGGAGGAAAAGAAACTTGGTGTGATGTAGACTCCTTGTTCCTGTTCTGTCATGAAAGTTTCTTCCATATCAAAACAGCAAGTCCCTGTGGACAAAAAAACGATTGCGAGAGAATGGTTTGTTCAGGGATGTCGATATGACAATCTTGAACCCGACTCGGACCGAGCCATAGAAGCTTATAGAAAAAGTATAAAATTTGATAATAAATCTACTGATGCCTATGTAAATTTGGGATTTATATATCTCAAGAGGGGGAGGCATCATGACGCACTGAAATGTTTTGAAAAAGTAGTTGGGCTGGAACCGAACAACCCGGAAAATTACAATAATTTGGGTTATGTATATGAAAGAATGGAACTGATCGGTAGTGCAAAACAGATGTATGACCAAGTATTGGAGATAGACCCTGATAATATTGAAGCAATGCTCAATATCGCCCAAGTCATGGAGTCTGAAGGAAACTATCACGGTGCTATACAACAATATAGAAAAACTATAGAAGCAGATCCTCATGCAGCAGCCTCCCACTTCTGCCTAGCTGTCTTATATGACCGGCACGATATGTTTGACGAAGCGATACAGGAATACCAAAACGCCCTGATCGAAAATCCCGATTATCTTAAGGCCCTCTTTAATCTTGGGACTATTTATGTACAACTTGGCGACTATCCAAGGGCCGTTATTTTTTTTGAACGTGTATTAAAATTGGAGCCCGATAACGCAGAGGCATGGAATACTCTGGGCTCTATTTACGAGGAAATAAAAGTTTACGACAAATCCGTTGCTGCCTTTGAACGGTCAGTTTCAATAAATCCTCTTCGGGAGGAGACCCATCTTAATCTGGCGCGTATAGAATACCTTGAGTATTATTCAGCCCCGGATAGTTCAAAGAAAGAAAAGCTTTCTCGAAGGCTCAATTTTATCCTGTCCGTAAATCCGCATAATAAGAAAGCACAAAAGCTCATAGAGGAGCTAACCGGGACATATTTGAAACAAGCCTAGTGATGTCGACAACTTGTAGTTGTTCATGTAACGCCTGCAATGAGAGCGATACTTGCCGCAGACCATAGGGCGATGTGGTTCCTTGCGGAAATATCAAAATCAGATACTCTTTTACTGACTCTTGATTTAACCAACTTAAGGAAGAGAACCCTTTTTGACAGGTACGCTCAAATCGGATGAACCGGAGCTGTGAGAAGGGGCCAGTTCTTGATGGAGGCTACTTTGTTTTCCATCCTTTCAGGGCATCAGCGAACGGGTTGCCCGATGGGTTTCCTTTTCCACCCGCCTCACGCCGCGCGGGTTTGCCGGCGAGTTTCTTCTGCTCGGGAGAAATGTCTTTACTATTCTCCGCGTGCCGTTCCATCGGATTTGAACGCATTGAAAGCGAGATGCGGTTTCGTTTTATATCAACATCCATCACCGTCACCGAGACTTTCTGATTGACCTTTACAACATCATGGGGATTACGGACAAACTTATCGGCAAGCGCACTGATATGCACGAGCCCGTCCTGGTGAACCCCGATATCCACAAAGGCGCCGAACTCGGTCACGTTTGTTACAATGCCGGGCAGTTTCATTCCCTTCTCCAGATCCGAAATTTGGCTAATTCC
Organism: Syntrophales bacterium; assembly: GCA_028718565.1. Taxonomy (GTDB): domain Bacteria; phylum Desulfobacterota; class Syntrophia; order Syntrophales; family UBA2210; genus UBA6078. The sequence goes on from JAQULO010000007.1 coordinate 18,788, forward strand.
CTCGGTAAAGGCAAACAGTTCGAACTGCTCACGCGGGTCTCGGCCGGGTTTGGCGAGTTCACTCATTATATCAGTGAGGGTCGGTATGCCTATGGTGTCGCTGACATAGTTCTTTAGTATAATCTTTTCACGTAGCTCGGCGCTGGTCATCAGGTCTGAAACCGTGCATCCAAGATCACGTGCCATCGCTTCAACAACAGGGTAGCTTTCGGGATGGACTGCCGAGGCATCGAGGAAGCTTTCCGCGCCCCTTATTCTCAAAAACCCGGCCGCCTGTTCAAAGGTCTTCGCACCCATACCCGGAACCTTCATCAGCTGGGCGCGCGAGGAGAATGCCCCATTCTCGTCGCGGTAGGAGATTATATTGCCGGCCAGTTTCTCTGAGAGGCCTGACACATAGCGAAGGAGTTGTTTACTTGCCGTATTCACCTCTACGCCAACCGCGTTCACGCAACTCGCCACAACATCATCCAGAGCCTTTTTCAGGGCTTTCTGGTCCACGTCATGCTGATACTGCCCAACACCTATGGCCTTGGGGTCGATCTTTACCAGTTCCGACAGGGGGTCCATAAGGCGTCTCCCGATTGAGACCCCACCACGAACAGTCAAGTCATAATCGGGAAATTCCTCGCGGGCAACTTCGGAGGCAGAATATACCGACGCGCCGCTTTCACTGACCATAACCACGGCGACCGTTCTGCCGAAGTCTATACCCCTACAGAACGCCTCCGTCTCGCGCCCGCCTGTGCCGTTGCCGATGGCGATGGCTTCGATGTTGAACCCCTCCACCAGTTTCCTTAATGTCTCTTCCGATTCTTTTGTGCGGTTGCGCGGCTGGAGCGGAAAGATCGTATCGTTGTGCAGGAGCTTTCCCTGTGGGTCGAGGCAGACAACCTTGCACCCCGTACGCAGGCCGGGATCGATGGCAAGGACCCTCTTCTGGCCAAGCGGAGAGGTAAGGAGCAGATTTCTGACGTTCTGCGCGAACACGCGGATTGCCTCTCCGTCCGCCCTGTTTTTGCTTTCAAGGCGAGTCTCCGTTTCCATGGAGGTCGAAAGAAGACGCTTGTAGCTGTCTTTCACTGCGAGGCGCACCTCCTGCGCGGCGGGATTATCACCCTTTATAAAATGCCGTTCCAGGATATCGATAGTTTTTTCCTCATCCGGAAACACGCGAAAGATAAGACACCCCTCGGCAGCACCCCGGCGGATAGCCAGAACACGGTGCGATGGCGCTTTGGCGACGGGCTCTTCCCAGTCGAAATAATCCCTGTATTTTGCCCCCTCATCTTCTTTGTTCTTGGCAACCTTTGAATGGATGACGGCCTTCTTGGCGAACAGTTCCCGCAGGGCGTCTCTGATCGCCGCGTCTTCGTTGATCCACTCCGCAATGATATCGCGGGCACCGGCAAGTGCGTCTTCAATTGTTTCCACTCCTTTGTCGGAATCGACGAAGGCAGCAGCCTCCGCTTGCGGGTCGATATCACCCTGTTCGAAGATCTTCGCAGCCAGCGGCTCGAGCCCGCGCTCCCTCGCCATCATGCCACGGGTACGGCGTTTCGGTTTATAGGGTAGATAGATATCTTCCAGAATGGCCAAGGTATCGGCAGACAATACCTTTTTCTTCAACTCGTCGGTAAGGTTACCCTGTTCCTCCAGCGATTTGAGGACAGTCGCTCTGCGCTTGTCAAGCGTGTCGAGTTGCTCGAGCCGGTCGCGGATGGAGATGATGTTGACCTCGTCAAGTCCTCCGGTTGCCTCCTTGCGGTATCGGGCGATGAAGGGGACAGTCGCTCCCTCTTCCAAAAGGAGGTAGGCTGCCTGTACCTGTTTCTCGGTCAGCTGCAGTTCCCGTGCGATCTTTGCGACATGTATTTCCGTTATCTGTATTTTTGGCTCCATATTGTTTCTATTCTCCAGGGAACTGGCAGGTCACAGAATGCAGATGGTTAGGATGCATCCGAACCCGCCGCGGTATTAAAAAGTTTTTTCCGGGAATATCCTTAACTGAAGGGCATGACATATCGGTACATCATCCAGAAATGTGAGGCTGTTCCCATTATGACGAAGAGATGAAAGATTTCATGAAATCCTACGATCCGGGGCCAGGGGTCGGGTTTCTTAACCGCGTAGATCACGGCGCCAGCAGTATAGAACAGACCGCCGATGAATAGCCACACCACCCCCCCGAGATGAAGTGTCTGTATCAACGGCCATACGGCCACAAGGGCCAGCCACCCGGTGGCGATATAAATAAGGGTGTAGAGCCAACGAGGGGCCTGCATCCAGAAGACCTTCATGAGTATACCGCTTACGGTCAGGCCCCATATTACGCCAAACATGCTCCACCCCCAGGCTCCTCTCAGGGGGATAAGGCACACGGGGGTATAGGTTGCGGCGATCAGTACGAAGATCATCATGTGATCGATCTTCCGGAGAGACTGGGTGATCTTTTCTGAAACAGGCAGCCAGTGATACAGGGTGCTTGCCGTATACAACAGGATCATTCCCGCTCCGAAGATGGAGAAGGCCACTATGTGGACAGGCTTAGTGGGGTGAACAGAACCCCATATCAGGAATACCAGCCCGGTCACGGCAAGGACAAGACCTATGAAATGGGTAAGTCCGCTCACGGGATCCTTCAGCTTTATCATGGCAGCATTTCTCCTGTCGGGTACAGAGGTTTCCTCCTCGCGGGGGGAATAGCGCACCCCCCCATGTCCTGGGTTGTGCAGTGTCTCAAGTCGGGGGTCAATACTAATAATTCCCGGATATGTTGTCAATTAATAACTTAACTTGGAGAGATTTGTATAGTTGAAGCTTCGATTTGGTAATTGATATTTTCCACTACCACATAATCCCGAAGACTCACAGGTAAAACCCATTTTTTTGTTGACAATAGTATCCCGAGTCACTATATTCCAAAAACACGATATGGAGGTAGCGGGTATGAAGACATTTATCAAAGTAATGAAGGCCCTGTCGGATCCGAGTCGTGTCAAGATTATAAAGATGCTTCAGAAGCGGGTTATGTGCGTCTGCGAAATCAAGGAGGCCCTCGGTGTGGCCCAGTCCACCGCCAGCAAGCACCTGAAGATCATGGAAGACGCCGGCCTGATTGCCTTTCATAAAGAGGGGCTGTGGGTCAATTACACACTTGCCGACGGTAGCTCAAGCCCCTACGCGGCGAGCCTGATCGGCAACCTGAAACACTGGTTGGAGGATGATCCGGAGGTTGCCGGGCTGGCACTGCAACTGCCACACATCCACCGGGAGGACATTTGCGGAAGATAGGGCATTTTTTGTCCACACTGAATCGTAATATCGCGAAACATGAAATCCATGGACAGGGAATACGATCCTGATGATTTTCGGCAAATCGAAGGAGAGACAAGAGGAGTTTGTATCAATGAAAGAACGAACCAAGTTGCTGCTGATCGTCGCTGTCTTTCTGGCGGCCTATTACATTCCGTGGGACCACCCGCTGATACGACAGTCCGGGCTCGAGGCATTCATGATGCTCCAGGAGTATGCACGACTGCACGTCCTGACCTGCCTGGTCCCCGCCTTTTTCATTGCGGGGGCTATTGCGGTCTTTGTCTCTCAGGGAGCGATCCTGAAATATTTCGGCGCCCAGGCCAACAAGTTTCTGTCCTATTCGGTGGCCTCGGTCTCCGGCTCCATCCTGGCAGTCTGTTCGTGTACGGTCCTTCCGCTCTTTGCCGGGATATACACGCGGGGGGCGGGTATCGGTCCGGCGACGGCCTTTCTCTATTCGGGACCCGCGATCAACATACTGGCCATTACGCTCACGGCAAAGGTTCTGGGCTGGCAGATGGGGTTGGCCCGCGCCGTCGGTGCGATTGTCTTCGCCCTTGTCACCGGCCTGCTGATGGCGCTGATCTTCAGAAAGGACGACGCGGCTCGGACCGCCGGACAGATCTATGTTCCGGATGCCGATAATAGAAAGCGCACCCTGCTGCAGGACGGCCTGTATCTTCTGACTATGGTGCTGATCTTGGTCTTCGCCTCCTTTGCCCGGCCGAGCTCCGACGCGACCGGTTTCTGGCCGGCGATCTTTGCCTATAAATGGTACATCACCGCCGCCTTTCTGCTTATCCTCGTTTTCATGGTTAATGCCTGGTTTACCAGGGATGAACGCGTCGCCTGGGTGGAATCGACCTGGGGGTTCATGAAACAGATATTTCCCCTTCTGATCGGCGGTGTCCTGGTCGCCGGGTTCATGCTGGGGAGGCCGGGTCATCCGGCCCTGATTCCGGAGCACTATGTCCAGTCGCTTCTGGGAGGAAATTCGCTGTGGGCCAACCTGTTTGCCTCGGTCGCGGGCGCGCTCATGTACTTCGCGACCCTGACGGAAATACCCATCCTGCAGGGGCTCTTGGGCTCCGGAATGGGAAAAGGTCCCGCCCTGGCGCTGCTTTTGGCCGGGCCGGCCTTGTCACTGCCGAGCATGCTGGTGATCGGGAGTGTAATGGGTGTCAAAAAAACGGTCACCTTCTGTGGTATCATCATAGTTATGTCCACGGTCGCGGGGCTGCTGTACGGCAGCCTTGCGGGATGAGAGTTTCTGGAAAAAGGAGACGAAAAATGGAAATCAAGGTATTGGGACCGGGTTGTTCACGGTGCCAGCAAACAGAAAAAGTAGTCAAGGAAGCGGTGGCGGAGGCCGGCGTGGAGGCACAGATCGAGAAGGTCAGCGATGTCATGAAGATCGCCGGTTACGGCGTCTTCGGAACGCCGGCGGTGGTGATCGACGGCGTGGTGAAGAGTGTGGGGAAGATCCCCGACAAGGAAGAGGTCAAGAGGTGGCTCAACCCTTGATGCCCATTGCTTGAATAAAAAAGATTGACAAACCCGTAAAAGGTCCGAAACATCTTCTCCTTTGATGAGGGAGGGAAAAACTCTCTTTTTACGAGACCATCAAGATTGATTCAATTGATTCAAAGGAGAATATTAGCATGAAATCTCGTTTAATATTGGTTCTGGCCGTGAGTGCCCTGTTTCTGGCCATGACGGCGGGTGTCCTGCCGGCTGCCGAGCAGACTACGGACTTTGACAGCGTGCCCGTCAAGGGAATGGTCACCATGATCGACCTGGGGGCAAAGACGTGCATCCCCTGTAAGATGATGGTTCCCATCATGGTAAAGATGGACAAACTGTACGAAGGCAAAGCCGCCATTGTGTTTATAGATGTATGGCAAAACCGGGAGCAGGCCGGGCGGTTCGGCATCCGGGCCATCCCCACGCAGATCTTCTTCGATTCGGAGGGGAAAGAGGTCTACCGACACGTCGGATTCATGGCGGAAGAGGATATCATCGCACAACTACAGAAGATGGGCGTATCAGGATGAGAAACCGTGGAATCGAAGGGAGCAGGCATAGATGTTTGATACTTTCTTATTAACGATTAACCAGTGGATCACCGGTGATGTGGCCCTTTCCGCAGTAGGGTGTTTCCTGTGGGGGGTGGTGAGCGCCCTGCTCAGCCCCTGCCACATCGCTTCGATCCCTCTGATTGTCGCATATGTCGGCGGCCAGGAACGGGCCGTCAATCCGAAACAGGCTGCCATCTATTCGGTGCTCTTTACTACCGGCCTGTTTATTACCATTGCCTTGATCGGAATCATCTGTGCCCTGCTGGGCCGCATGCTGGGAGACGTGGGTAACTACTGGCAGGTCCTGATCGGAGCCATACTAATCTGGGTGGCCCTCGGCATGCTCGGCGTGGAGAAATGCTCCATGTCCGGCAACCTGCTGTATCGCCTGAATGTCAGGGGGATAACGGGGGCCTTTCTTCTGGGTCTGGCCTACGGCGTCCTCTCCGGGTCCTGCACCTTCGGTTTCATCGCGCCGATTTTGGCCATCATTACCATCCAGCAGAAGGTCGCTACCGGTATCTTCCTGATCGTTCTGTTCGGCATCGGTCACTGCCTGCCGATCGCAATTGCCGGAAGCTCGGCGGCCGCCGTCCGGAAGCTGATGGAGAACAGCACCTGGCAGGGGGCGGGCACCTGGTTCCGCAAGGGTGCGGGGGTACTGATAGGTCTGCTGGGAATCTACTTTGTCATCAATCCGTTTGCGGGCGTAATCAATACGATCATATCGTAAGAGGTGGTGATGTCTCAGACGAAACAGCTTTCATTTCTGGACCGTTTTCTGACCCTGTGGATCTTCCTGGCCATGTTTATCGGCGTCGGAGGTGGGTATCTCTACCCTGACATCCGCAGCGTGATTAATGAGTTTCAGGTCGGCACTACCAATATCCCCATTGCCATCGGTCTAATACTGATGATGTATCCACCCCTGGCCAAGGTGAAATACGAACACCTTGATCAGGTGTTTAAAAATTTTAGAGTGCTTGCGCTCTCCCTGGTCCAGAACTGGATCATCGGTCCCATCCTGATGTTTCTTCTGGCGATTACCTTTCTTTCGGGTCGGCATGAATACATGGTGGGCCTGATTCTTATCGGTCTGGCCCGCTGCATCGCCATGGTGATCGTCTGGAACGACCTGGCTGCCGGCGATACGGAATACTGCGCGGGGCTGGTGGCGTTCAACTCCATCTTCCAGGTTCTGTTTTTCTCCGTTTATGCCTATATCTTCATTACGGTGATCCCGCAGTGGCTGGGCCTCAAAGGGGTCGTGGTGGATATTTCCATCGGGCAGATCGCGGAGAGTGTCTTTATCTACCTGGGCATCCCCTTCATCGCCGGCGTCATCTCCCGGGTGATCGGCCGGAAGACAAAGGGCAAAGAATGGTATGAAAAAAAGTTTATTCCCAGAATCAGCCCGATTACATTGATTGCACTGTTGTTTACCATCCTGGTGATGTTTTCACTGAAAGGCGAATACATTGTCCAGTTGCCGCTGGACGTCATTCGGGTGGCGCTCCCGCTTTGTGTCTATTTTGTGGTCATGTTCTTTGTGTCATTCTTTCTGTCAATGAAAACCGGCGCCACTTACGAGCAGTCTGCGACCTTAAGTTTTACGGCGGCATCCAACAATTTCGAGTTGGCCATTGCCGTGGCCGTGGCGGTTTTCGGCATTGATTCTGGGGTGGCGTTTGCCGCGGTAATCGGTCCTCTGGTAGAGGTCCCTTTATTGATCGGCCTAGTCAACGTGGCCCTCCGGCTTAAGAAGAAATATTTTCCCTACGCCGTGGGAACCCCCACCGGTGTGTGCCATCTGTCCTGCCAACCCTGAAAGATAATGGAATGTTTCAGATATTATTTGATATATACACCGTGAAATAGGATAAGAACATGTCAACCCGAGACCGATCAAACTGGCGACAGGCCCTCTGGCAAATACCTGCAATTATTCTAATGGCCGGGCTTGTTGGAATATCTGTCAACTCCTTTCGCCCCGACTCTATCCCGGTAGTCGGCGACTGGTCTGTTAAAACCAGAATGGCTGCGGCAACTCAAGATACTATCGTTATACCACTTTCAGAAGCCGCAAAGCTGTTTTCAGCACAGCTCGCGGTGTTTATTGATGCCCGAGACAAGCAGGATTATGAAAGCTGCCATATCAGAGGAGCACTGAGCCTGCCATGGTACGATGTAAGCAAGCGCTTTCCGGAAATTGCCGGGGATATCCCATCGGATAAGGCGATTATCACGTATTGTGATGGAGAAGGGTGTCACCTGAGCCATGACCTGGCGGTCTTCCTGCGGGATAAGGGGTTCAAGAATGTCTGGGAACTGGTGAATGGTCTGACAGTCTGGGAGGACGCCAATTTGCCTGTTGAAGAGGGGAATGCAGGTTCATCCTGAGGAGACAAAAAACATGGAACAAAAAAACCGTTCTTACAACAAATGTGCGAGAAGGCATCCCCACACAATTATTACAGACATTGTATACCATGCCGCACGATGGATACTCGGCATCGTATTCATTTGCGCCAGCTTCCATAAAATTCGCTACCCGGCGGCTTTTGCAGAGGCTGTGTATCTTTATCAGATCCTGCCGGACTGGCTGATAAACCTGTCTGCCCTTGTGTTACCCTGGCTGGAGCTTTTGCTGGGCGTCTTTCTCATCATCGGACTCTGGATGCCGGGCGCAGTTGTAATAACCAACCTCCTCTTTATAACATTTATGGGTGCCCTGTCGTATAATATGGCGCGGGGACTGGACATAAGTTGCGGGTGTTTTTCCACTTCACCCACAGCAGGTGCGGCAGACATCTGGACTGTTTTACGGGATGGAATGTTTCTGGCCGTTTCTCTTTACCTTCTTCTCGCTACTTTCAGATCGGTGCCAACTGAGGGCAGACGACTGCCGTCTTCTTTACCGGAGTGAGCAACGATTTCGATATGGCGATAACGGTGGCGAACTTCGCAGCCGCTAAACAGGGAAACATGGGTTCGCTGTGGGAATTGAGGCATGAATAACAAAGATAGCGACGATATACACGCAGGCCTGGACCGGTCGCGTACTGGCCATCCCGGCAAGGAGACCGGCCATTTTCACGGACATATTCGGGCGGGTGGGAACGGTGCCAGGGGCAGGAGGCTCTTGATCACCCTTGCGTTGAATTTCATCATCCCCGTAGTCCAGATTGTGGGTGGCCTTGTTGCGAACAGCATGGCGCTCATCTCCGACGCCATCCATAATCTCAGCGACTTTACCGCTATCCTGATCTCCTACATAGCCTTCCGGATCGGGAGAAGGGGAGCTTCCGTCACCAGCACCTTCGGGTACCGCCGGGCAGAGATCATGGCGGCGCTTCTCAACGTGGTTGTACTGACGTGCGCCTCGGCCTTCATCGTGTACGGGGCCGCCCAGCGTCTCTTCCACCAGGAGGCGATCTCCGGTTTGATTGTCGTCCTGGCTGCGGGGGTCGGGATTCTGGGAAATGGTGTGTCCGCCTGGCTTCTGCACCGCGATGCAGATCACGACCTGAACATCAGGAGCGCCTTCCTGCACATGCTGGGGGACTTTCTTTTTTCCGTAGCCGTTCTGATCACCGGGGTGATCATTCTCTTCAGGCCGTGGTACTGGCTGGACCCGCTCCTGTCGGTGCTGATCGTCCTCTTCATCCTGAAAAACTGCTGGTCCATTCTCAGGGAATCGACGACGGTTCTCATGAATGCGACGCCCAAAGGGTTTGATCTCCAGGAGATCAAGGCATGCCTGGAGGGCATCCCCGGAGTCACCAGCACCCACTATTTCCACCTGTGGAACGTGAGTTCTTCCAGTGTCGCGTTTTCCTGTCATGTCGTGGTTCCGGACCAGGCGCTCAGTCGTACGGAAGGGCTGTCAAAGACCATACACCGCAGACTACTTGATGACTTCGGCATCGATCACCCGGTTCTCCAGTTTGAGACCGAGGCGTGCGGAAATGGTTCCCTGCTGTGTGAAGCATCATGCGGGGGGGATCAGGACCCTTCTCGCGAAGACAATCACCACTATCAATATTAAAGACCTATGGTGCCTTATCGGTAAAATGGGGGGGCGTGCTGATCACAACCTCCCGCCCTTCTTGTGGCCATAAAGACAGGTCGTCTGTGGCTTTTCAAAATAGGAGTTCAGACATTCCTGGGGCGGTTCAAATTTTTTTTAAAATCCCTCTTGCGCATATCGAATCATGTATTATTTTATAGCTGACCTCCTCTATGGAGACGACAGCTACAGGCTGCAATCCAAATAGATATGTTGGCATATTGTTGAAACTGGACATTTCGGGCAATGGAACGGGATACTCTGGAATTGGCTAATGGCAGCCTATTTATTGAAAAAATAGACCACGCATTCGTAGCGAAGAATGTGACGCTACTGTCCGGGGCAGACTCTTTTCGGGCTGAGGATGGCAGATCTCTCCAGATTCTTTTGGCCAGCGTCCAAGGGTTGTTGGACAAGAACGGCATCGAAGGCCGCGTCCAAGGCAGAAATAAAGGTCTGTTTGCGATTCGCTCCAAGATGATCCGTACCGGCAAATCCCTGGAAGAGATCATGGACCGGGTTGGTCTGCGCGTTATCGTTGCTTCGGTTCCCGAATGCTATGCGGCCCTGGATTTGCTTCACGACCATTTCGAGTCCATTCCCGGTACATTAGATGACTATATTGCCCTTCCCAAAGCGAACGGCTATCAGTCTCTGCACACCTGCGTATATCCATCACGCAAGATTTCCCATAAGCCTATCGAGTTCCAGATACGCACAGAGTTGATGCACATAGAAGCAGAATACGGCGCGGCGGCCCACTGGCGATACAAGATCGATACAGTATCTGCGATGTCGGAAAAAATACGGATGTCGGACGATGGCGTCTTTAAAATGGTATCACCGACCCTGACGAGGGTTAATTACCCCAAGACCCGGGATTTGGTAGACATCCATCATGCCCGCCTGCCACAATTTGGTGTCGACGGAGAGGTAGAGCATCTCCGGAAAGGACTGGCCGACGTACTGCTGATTCAGTGCCGGGAGAATACAGGCAACGACCGGCCACCGATCGAGAAATATATTTTAGAATCCATGTATGTACGGTCGGAGGAATCGCATTGTGCGGGAAGCAGAAGTCCGCCTGACTGGAATGGTGCATAATATTGGTTCCAGGATCGAATATGAATCGGAGTAATAAAGCAGAAGATAAAGGCCTTGCTTGGACATTGATTCGTATCGAAAAGAAAATTTAAAAGGGAGAGACAGGAGAAACAAAAATGAAAATTAGACCATTACATGACAGGGTGATCGTAAAACGGGTGGAAGAGGAGCAAAAAACCGCCGGGGGTATCATTATCCCGGATTCAGCGAAGGAAAAGCCCCAGGAGGGCGAAGTGGTGGCCGTGGGCCCCGGTAAGTGGGACGACAACGGAAAGCGAATTGGGCTGGACGTCAAGGAAGGGAACCGCGTCCTGTTCGGCAGGTATGCCGGGACCGAGATCAAGATCGACGGTGAAGAACACATATTCATGCGTGAAGACGATATTCTGGGAATCTTAAGTTAACAAGGAGGAAAAAATATGTCTGCGAAAATAATTACCTATGACACAAAGGCCCGCGAAGCTATGCTCAGGGGCGTAAACATCCTGGCCGACGCCGTAAAGGTTACGCTGGGGCCCAAAGGAAACAACGTGGTGTTGGAAAAATCTTTTGGGTCCCCAACCGTCACCAAGGATGGTGTGACCGTGGCCAAAGAGATCGAGCTAGAGGACAAGTTTCAGAATATGGGAGCACAAATGGTCAAGGAGGTAGCCAGTAAAACCAGCGACATGGCTGGCGACGGCACTACTACGGCAACGGTGCTGGCCCAGGCTATTTACAATGAGGGACAAAAACTTGTTGCCGCCGGAGTTAGCCCGATGGCCTTGAAAAGAGGCCTTGACAAAGGGGTCGGTGCCGTTGTCGCGGAACTTAAAAAGCTGTCAAAACCCACCAAGGACAGGAAGGAAATCGAACAGGTGGGTACGATTTCGGCCAACAGTGATGAAACCACCGGCAAACTGATATCCGAAGCCATGGAAAAGGTGGGCAAAGAAGGGGTTATCACGGTGGAAGAGGCCAAGAGTATGGAAACCGCCCTGGAAATTGTCGAGGGAATGCAGTTCGACCGCGGGTACCTCTCCCCCTATTTTGTGACGGATTCAGAAAAAATGGAGACCGTTCTCGATGACCCCTATATCCTTATACATGAGAAGAAAATCTCGGTCATGAAGGATTTGGTTCCGGTACTGGAAGAGATCGCCAGGACCGGAAAACCTCTGCTGATTATTGCCGAAGAGGTGGAAGGCGAAGCACTGGCAACCCTTATTGTAAATAAGCTGCGCGGTACCTTGAAGGTGGCCGCCGTGAAAGCACCCGGCTTCGGCGATCGCCGTAAGGCAATGCTTGAGGATATCGCCATATTGACCGGCGGCCAGATGATCTCGGAAGACCTGGGGATCAAGCTGGCAAGCATAAAGCTCAAGGACCTGGGGACCTGCAAGACGGTAAAGATCGATAAGGACAACACCACCATCGTAGATGGCTCCGGCACGAGAGCTACAATCGAGGGCCGCGTCAAACAGATCCGCGCTCAGATTGAGGAAACCACCTCTGACTATGACCGGGAAAAACTTCAGGAGCGGCTTGCCAAGATCGTAGGTGGGGTGGCGGTCATAAAAATAGGGGCGGCCACTGAAACCGAGATGAAGGAGAAGAAGGCGCGGGTGGAAGACGCCTTGAATGCCACTCGCGCCGCCGTGGAGGAAGGAATCGTGCCGGGTGGGGGTGTAGCGCTGGTTCGATGCTTAAACGCGTTAAACAATACCGGAGCTTCGGGAGAGGAAGAAGGCGGAATTGCTATTCTGAAGCAGGCCTTGCCCGAGCCCTTACGGCAAATTGCCCGAAACGCAGGGTACGAAGGATCAGTGGTACTTAACAAGGTGCTTGAAGGTAAGGATGACTACGGGTTCAATGCCCGGACCGACACCTATGAGCATCTTCTGGGCGCGGGGGTTATCGATCCCACCAAGGTAGTGAGGTTCGCCATTCAGAATGCCGCGTCCGTGTCCGGCCTGATGCTGACCACCGGAGCGATGGTAGCCGGAAAACCTGAGAAGAAAAAAATGCCGACGAGGCCTCCCGGAGGAATGGACGACGACATGTATTGATCAAAAACCCGGGTAAAGTAAGCATTGGGGTGAGTTACATACTCGCCCCAATCATTTAAAAACGGTCCCGCCAAGGGCATGATGGAGAGTGGAAGGAGTTAGGTTGCCAAGATGCCTGCAAGTCGTACGATCAACCATGATCTTGGCCAGCTGACGGAATCTGAATATCTTCAAAGGTTCTGCTCACGGGTCAACGATACTGTATCCATGAACTTGACAACATTATTTGTCTGGTGTAGAGAGAGGTGCGCAGCTTGTTTCAAGCTCACCGCAAGGGTTGCTGTGGTAGGGGGTCTCGACTTGAAACGCATATTTTCTATCCAGCTATATCTGTTTGCCAGCTTCTTACTGCTGATCAATCTCTTTCTGTTCCCAACCGTTTTGGTGGGGCGACACCTCAATACACGGATTGCCATGACGGGGGTGTCCCTTCTGCCTGAGGATGGCTTGGACGGATTGCCGGATCTTGAGGATTACACCGATCTGCTTCCAATGGTGTGGTCGGGTTTTGCATCCGTCGTGCCCCATCTCTTAAGACAAATTCGATCCTCAAACATCCCCCCGGGGGTGGTCTGCCGGATCTATCCTCTTCATTTTTCACGTCCTCCACCCTTTTCGATTTTTTCCTGAGTAAATCCAGTCTTTCTGCAACAATTATTCCGTGATTGCGAATCTCCGGCAACTCGAGCACATACCCGGATGTGCGGCCGGGACCGGAGATGGGAGTGTCGGCTGTTTGTCCCGGCTAGGACTTACATTCATTGAACGTCATAAGAAATTGAAACAATGAGAGGGGAAAGAGAATGATCGCTGTCAGTCAGATCAGTCGCAGCTATGGTGATTTTCAGGCTGTCGACAAGGTTTCCTTTACAATCGGTCATGGCGAAATCGTAGGCCTGCTCGGCCATAACGGCGCCGGGAAGACCACGATCATGAAGATGCTTACCGGTTTCTTAGAACCCTCCAATGGCAGCATCACCATTGACGGGCTGAACATGGAAACCAATCGTAGCGCCATACAGGAACGGATCGGTTACTTGCCGGAAAATTGCCCGCTTTACACGGAAATGACCGTTATCGACTATTTGGAATACGCGGCTTCTCTTCATAACATACCGGAAAGCGAACGGGACCCGAAGGTTCGTGAGACGATAGAGCAAACGGACCTTAAGCCCAAAGCCATGGAAAAAATCAGTACACTGTCCCGGGGCTACCGTCAGCGGGTTGGCGTGGCGCAGTCCATTTTGCACTCTCCGAAAATTGTCATTTTGGACGAACCGACAAATGGATTGGACCCAAATCAGATATTTCAGATGCGCGCCCTCATAAAAAAACTTGCCCGCAGTGCGACGGTCATCGTTTCGACGCATATCCTCCAGGAGGTCCAGGCGATCTGCGACCGCGTCATCATCCTTTACAACGGGAAAACATATCTGGATGCCCGACTGGAGGACCTGCAAAAGGCTGATCGTTTGACGGTTGAGACGGATGCCAAACCGGATCGGGCAAAGGTGATATTCGACTCAATTAACGGCATCAAGGCCTTCGAACTGCTCACAGATGAAAACGGGTACTTTCGTTATTCATTGGCCGCCGGCGAGGGCGGCCAAACAAAGGATATCGCATCCATCGTGGCAAAAACCGTGGTTGAACGCGGCTACAGTCTCTTTCTACTGTCTCAGGAAATCCGTGATCTTGAGACGATCTTCAGCGAAATGTCAAAACAGGATGGGAGGTCGGTACAATGAAGCATTGCATTGACATTGCCTGTAAGGAGATGGCCGCATTCTTTTCCTCGGCCGTCGCCTTTATTTTTCCGGGCGTTTTTCTGGCGGTAACCTTCTTTACCTTTTTCTGGGTTGAAACCTTTTTCGGCCGCAACATTGCCGATGTCCGCCCCCTTTTCGAATGGATGCCGGTTCTGATGATATTTCTTTCAGCGGCGATCACCATGCGTATGTGGTCGGAGGAGAGACGCTCCGGCACCCTGGAATTTCTGCTTACGTCCCCTGCTTCGCCCTCTCATTTCGTGCTCGGCAAATTTCTCGCCTGCCTCTGCCTTGTGACGGTGGCTCTGGCTCTGACCCTACCGCTACCGGTCACGGTGTCCTTTATGGGTCCTTTGGACTGGGGACCGGTCTGGGGCGGCTACCTGGCCGCCCTTTTCCTGGCGGCGGCGTATATCGCCATCGGCCTGTTCGTAAGTGCCCGCTCGGAAAACCAGATTGTCAGCCTGATGATCACAACCCTTATCTGCGGGCTTTTTTATGCGTTAGGCTCCGATACGCTGACCGGCCTGTTCGGCAACGAAGCCTCGGAGACACTCAAACTCGTTGGATCGGGATCACGCTTCGAATCCATCACCCGCGGGGTCATCGACATCAGGGACCTGTATTTTTATGTCTGTCTTGTCGGCGTATTCCTGTCATTGAATATCTTCGAACTGGAGCGGCTAAGGTGGGCCGGCAATGTCACCAACGGCCGTCACAGACAATGGGTGATGCTGATCGCACTCCTGGTAGCCAATTTCCTGGCGGCCAACCTGTGGATGGCGCCGGTGGGCCAAGCCAGGGTCGACATTACCAAAGGCAACATCTATTCTATATCCGATACCACCCGAAGTTATCTGGCACAGCTTCATGAACCTCTGCTTATCCGCGGGTATTTCAGCGCCAAGACTCATCCTTTGCTGGCGCCACTTGTACCGCAATTACGCGATGTACTGAAAGAGTACGCCATGGCAGGGAAAGGTCGTGTACGTGTCGAGTTTATCGACCCCATCGAGGAACCGGAACTGGAAGAGGAAGCCGGTCAAAAATACGGCATCAAACCCGTTTCTTTTCAATTTGCCAGTAAATATCAGTCATCGGTGGTCAATTCCTACTTTGATATCCTGATCAAATACGGAGATGAATTCGAAACGCTCGGGTTTCGGGATCTCATAGAGGTAAAATCACGTAGTGAATCCGATCTGAGCGTTGATTTGCGCAATCCAGAGTACGACATTACCCGGGCCGTCAAAAAGGTCCTCTACGCCTACCAGGGAGCGGGTAACCTTTTTGACAATATTTCGAATCCGATAACCTTCAAGGGGTATATCTCAGCCGATGAGCGGCTGCCGAAACAACTCGTCACGTTTAAAAATGAACTAAACGGTCTGCTTGAGGGGCTGAACAAAAAGTCAGACGGCAAGTTACGAACTGAAATCAAAGATCCGGACGAGGGAGGCGGTTTCCTGGCCAAAAAGATCGAATCGGAATATGGTTTCAGACCAATGGCGGTGAGCCTTTTTTCCCAAAACACCTTCTGGTTCTATATGGTGCTTGAGGGTGACGGCCGCATCGTCCAGGTCTCCCTGCCTGAAAATCTTGACAAAGAGAGTCTGGAACGCGGTATTCAAGCCGCACTCAAACGCTTTTCCAAGGGCTTTCTAAAGACCATTGCCATGCACGCGCCACCTCCTCCCGGATACGGGATGCCCGGGGACGGCAGGAGTTTTTCCTGGTTGAAAGACGGACTCGGCAGTGAGCATACTGTCATCCCGACCGATTTGAAAAACGGCAGGGTACCCGAAGAAACCGATCTGCTGCTGTTGGCCGCCCCTGAACAGCTTGATAAGAAACAACTCTTTGCCGTGGACCAGTTCCTGATGCGTGGCGGAACGGTTGTAATGGCGACGTCACCATATTCGGCAAACCTTCTGGGCGGTCTTACCGCCGCCAAAAAAGATTCCGGCCTCAAGGAGTGGTTGACGTATAACGGTATCAACATTGATGAAAAACTTGTTTTGGACCCACGAAACACCTCATTCCCTGTCCCTGTAGAGCGCCGGGTAGCGGGTTTCATAGTCAAGGAAACCCGCATGGTCGAATACCCTTACTTTGTTGATATCCGTAACGATGGCATGGACCGGGAAAGCGGTCTCACGGCCGGAATCGACCAGGTAACACTCAGCTGGGCTTCTCCGATCATTATTGACCCCGATAAAAACAGGGAACGGCGAGTGATTCGCCTTCTGAACAGTTCTGAAGGGGCCTGGACATCCAATTCCATCAATATACAACCCGATTTCAGGACCCATGGCAGGCTGGGTTTTCCTGTCGGCGACCAGACTGGAAGGAAGCTCCTTGCGGTGATGCTCGAAGGGCGTTTCACGTCCTACTTTGAGGACAAACCCTTTCCCCTTATGGAAGAGGAACAACCCGAAAAGGATAAAGAATCTCGCGGTACCAAGAAAGCGGAAAAGGAAAAAATACCCGTGATCGACAGGCTGATCGATCGCTCCCCGGAATCGGCGCGCATTGTCCTGTTCGCCTCCAATAACTTTCTCTCGGATTCCGTTTTAGAGATCGTATCGGGTGTGATGGGCACGCTATATCTCAACCCTGTAAATCTGGTGAAGAATTCCATCGATTGGTCCTTGGAGGATCGCGGCCTTCTTAGTATACGGGGGCGGACCCATTTTTCAAGAACCCTGTACCCCATGAATTATTCCGCTCAGGTGTTCTGGGAATATCTGAATTACGGCCTGGCCACATTGGGGCTCCTCATCGTCTGGGTGATTCGGCGTTGGATGACCAAGAGGACAAAACGGCATTATGGTGCAATATTGAACACAAAAGGAGTCTGAATATGAAACGATGGAGTATATACCTAGGCATATGTCTGTTTGTCCAGGTGGCAATGGCGGTGGGGGCGCACCTTGCACGAACCGATTACGGAGCGTTCAGGCCGATGGAAACACTTCTTTCCTTTGATCCCAAGACAGTGGATGGTATCGTTATAGAACAAAACGACAAACAACAGGTTACGCTAAAAAAGCAAGAGGGTAACTGGTGCGTATCCCAGATGAACAATTTTCAGGCCAACCAGGATAAAGTCAATGATTTCCTTGAAAAACTATCCACCCTTACAAAGGGATGGCCGGTGGCGACCACGGCTGCAGCGGCCAGGAGGTTTAAGGTTGCGGGAGATGATTTCGAACGAAAGATCACCCTTTCGAAGAATGGTGAAAGCATCGCCTCGCTTTTTGTCGGTGCCTCACCGGGCTTTCGAAAAGTTCATGCACGCCATAAGGGTGAGGATTCGATCTTTGCCGTCGATTTCAGCGATTATCAGGCCAGCGCTAAACCTGAAGACTGGATCGATAAGGGGGTGCTCAAACACTCTGTCTCAGAGATCTCACGTGTACAGTTACCTGATCTTTCCCTGTCTCATCAGGGTAATAATATTACGGTGAACGATCTCGCCGATGACGAAGAAACGGTTGCGGAGGAGGCCGAACGACTGCTTCGAAAACTCGCCGATCTTCGCACCCGTGCCGTACGGGGTTCCGAAGAAAAAGCCGCATATAATCCGGACAAATCCGTTTTCAGATATACGCTGACAGTCTCCTCCGGGGAGTTGGAAGAATACGTGTTTTTCAAACCGAAGGACTCGGACTGCTATATCCTGAAACCTTCACATCGAAAAGAATATTTTGAAGTGGACAATTGGGTAGTTGACAACATAAAAGGGACGGATAGATCAAAGCTGGTTCGAAAAATGGTAAAATAGTTGTAATGTGTCCCGATATTTCAAAGATATAGAGGAGAAATCGATCGTATGGATATTAAAGAGATTACACATCTAATTGAAAAGGAAAGTCTTACGTTCCGGCAAATCACGGCTGAAATCGAGAAGGTGATCGTAGGGCAGATTGAACTGTTGAACCGGATGCTGATCGGTCTCCTTTGCGAAGGGCATTTGCTGTTGGAGGGGTTGCCCGGCCTTGCCAAGACAACCGCGGTAAAGGCGCTGGCGGCCGCCGTCAACACCTCTTTTAAAAGAATCCAGTTTACACCGGATCTGCTGCCGGCTGATATCATCGGAACCCAGATTTACAGACCGGATAATGGATCGTTTGAAGTAAACAAGGGCCCGATTTTTAATAATATCATTTTAGCGGACGAGATCAACCGAGCGCCGGCCAAGGTTCAAAGCGCCCTGCTGGAAGCCATGCAGGAACGCCAGGTCACGATCCGGGACACCACCTTTTTCCTCGATGACCCGTTTCTGGTGCTTGCCACCCAGAACCCCATCGAACAGGAGGGAACGTATCCCCTCCCCGAAGCCCAGATAGACCGCTTCATGATGAAGATTAAGGTGGATTACCCGTCGGCAGAAGACGAGAAGAAGATCGTGAAGCGAGTCCGCAGCGGCTTTAATCAGGATAATCCGCAAGTAGTGGACATCTCCGCCCTCCGATCGGCACGCGAAGCGCTACAGGAGATTCACATGGAAGACAGACTGGTTGATTATATCGTCAGGTTGGTCAGGGCTACCAGAGACCCGGGCGAATACAAACCGGATCTGGGACACATGATTGCTTACGGTGCCTCCCCCAGGGGGTCAATCTGGCTTGAAGAGGCATCCAGGGCGCATGCATTTTTAAATGGGAGGGGCTATGTCACGCCGCAAGATGTCAAATCGATGGCCCCTGATGTGCTCAGGCACCGCATTATCTTAAGTTATGAGGCGGAGGCGGAAGGCAAAACAACTGACGATATCATCGGTGTATTGCTGGAACGTGTCGAGGTTCCGTAGAATGCTTTCCGACGAACAACTCAAAAAAATTAAGAAGTTCCACTTTAGGACCAGGAAGCTGGCCAGCGATCTCTTTGCCGGGCAATACGAAAGCGCCTTTGCGGGGCAAGGGCTTGAGTTTGCCGAAGTCCGGGAATATCAAGCGGGAGACGATGTGCGTTCCATCGACTGGAACGTCTCGGCCCGGTTCGGGCATCCATATGTCAAGGTGTTTCATGAAGAGCGGGAACTTACCGTCATGCTCCTGCTCGATCTGTCCGGTTCCCAATTGTTCGGAACGAGGCAGAAGTTCAAACGGGAAATACTGGCCGAAGTAGCTGGAATGCTGGCATTTCTTGCTATCAGAACCAACGATAAGGTAGGCGCCATTCTCTTCAGTTCAAAAGTGGAAGAGTATATCCCGCCCAAAAGGGGCGCCTCTCATGTCTGGAAACTGATAAGGGAGATTTTTACCTGTGTGGCTTCAGAGACGGGCACCGATATCAAGGCGGTCCTTGACTATCTCAACCGGGTCGTGAAGCGCCATGCCGTTGTCTTTCTCATATCCGATTGCATGGACGACGGATTTGCTGCTTCTCTTGGGATCGCGGCGCAAAAGCATGACCTGACCGTTATCCGCATATCCGACCCCTCGGAGGAAGAACTTCCCGATGTGGGGATGGTCTATCTGCGTGATCCGGAAACAGATCAGTTGGTACTGCTGAACACCCGGAGCAAGGCATTGAAAGAACGATGGTCACATTTTCGAAAGGAGCAACAGGCCAGCCTCACCAATCTTCTGAGCCGGTCAGGGGTTGATCTGGTGGAAGTAAGGACGGATGGCTCGGTATCCGAGCCTCTGATTCGACTGTTTCAGAGAAGGAGAAGACGCCGGTGAAGGTGTTTCCGGTACATACTATCTGCTTCCAAAAGTGGCTGCTCTTCCTGGGGGTAGTGGCCAGCGTCTGTCTTGCGGCAGTAACGGCCGGGTCTGAGACGGGGGTAACGAAGTCAGTATCGAAGCTCTCGGCATCCATCGAGAAGACCACCGCCAGGGTCGGCGACCGGCTTTGGCTGGACTTGACGTACGAACTCCCCGAGGGGACGAGGTTGTCCGGGGACGCCACTGTTAAGGGTCTTGAAACATTGACGGTCATCGAACAGATACCACAGCCCGGCAAAATTAAAATCCTATTTCTGGTTGATCAGCTAGAGTCATTCAAGCTCGGTCCCTTCAGTCTCACCTGCATCGACGACAAAGGGGACGAACATAAGATCGAAACGGACCCGATTGCCATCACCATTCTATCCAACCTGGGCAAGAAACCGGAGGAAGCCATACTAAGACCGATTCAGGACATTATGCCTGTCAAATCGAGATGGATATTCTATCTGTCAGCCGCCTTTGCGGTAATTGCTCTGTTTGGCGTCGTATCGGGCCTCATATGGTGGAGGAGGAAACAGCATATCGGTAATGCCAAGGCGATAATGGAGGACCCGCCGCATGTAAGGGCCGAGAAGGAAATCGCCACATTGCTTGCCAGCGGTTTGTTTGAAAAAGGGGATGTAAAGGCCTTTTATTTTTCTTTTTCAGAAACCATACGCCGATATATGGAGGCCATCCGTCATTTCCCGGCCGCGGAAATGACGACCGAAGAGATCCTACGGCACATTGGCGCCAATTCACATGACCAGGAGGTTATACCACTGCTCAGACAGACTGACCTTGTAAAATTCGCAGATGCGACTCCAACGACGAACCATAAAGAAAGGGATGTCCGGACAGCCCGAGACTATATTCGGCAGACCTCTCCGGTGCCTGACAAAGCCCCTGGCGTCCCGCCGGGCATGGAGGTTGGGGGATGATGTTCCGTCTGGCTTATCCCGAATTGTTGTTTCCTCTGTGTTTTGTGGCCGTTTGGTTTATCTGGGGTCTAAAGCGCAGACCGGCCGGCATCACCTATTCCATGACCGCTATGGTGTCCCGGTTGGCAGGCGGCACCGACCGCTTGACAGGCAAAATCTCCCTTGTGGTCAGGACAGGATGCCTGGTGTTGCTCGTACTTGCCGCCGCCCGCCCTCAACTTTACAACGTCTCACGGGAGATCAAATCGCCCGGGGTGGACATCATGCTTTGTCTGGACACTTCAGGGTCTATGCAAGCGCTGGATTTTACGCTGGACGGCGAACCCGTTTCGCGGCTGGCGGCCGTTAAAAAAGTGGTCGGAGATTTTGTTAAAAAAAGGGAGATGGACCGAATCGGTCTGGTGGTCTTTGGAACGGAGGCATTTACCCAGTCTCCATTAACACTGGACAAGGGACTATTGATGGATCTGGTGAAGCGGATGAAGATCGGGATGGCCGGCGATAAGACGGCCATCGGATCGGCAATCGCCGTGGGGGGCAAACGACTGAAGGACCTGAAGGCCAAGTCGAAGATTCTTATTCTCCTTACGGATGGCAGGCAAACCGCCGGATCTCTCACCCCGGCCGAGGCCGCCGAAGCGGCTCGGGCGCTGGGGATCAAGGTCTACGCCATAGGTGTGGGGGGGACGGAGCCCGCGCCGTTTCCGGTACAGACACCATTCGGCACAAGAATCATACGCCAGTTGGTTGATATGGATGAAGAGACACTGATGAAGGTTGCCGAGATCGGACACGGACAATACTTCAGGGCGGCCGATTCCAATCGATTGCAGGAGATATACGATATCATCGACCACCAGGAAAAAACCGAGGTCAGGGTAAAGGAGTTTTTCCACTTTAAAGAATTATATCTCCATTTCCTTTTGCCGGCGTTCCTTCTGCTGGTGGCGGAGATCATACTCCGTACGACTATATTGAGGACAATTCCATGACACTTGTACGCGCATGGGTCCTACATTTTCTCTGGATACTCCCAATCATGGGCTGCCTGCTGATCGCGCAAGGCCGGCGGCGTCAAAAGGCCATGGAACGATTTGCCGAAAAAAACCTGCTGGCGCGATTGACGCCCGACGACCACAATGGCAAACGTCTTGTCAAAGGGTTTCTGCTCCTTTGCACCCTGGGTTTACTGATCCTGGCCCTTGCCGGCCCTCGCTGGGGGACCCACTATCAGGAGGTGAGCCGCAGAGGGGTAGATATCATGATTCTGGTGGATGTGTCGAAGAGCATGAAGGTGGAGGATGTCAAGCCCAATCGCCTGGAACGTGCCAGAAGGGAGATTATTGACTTTCTCAAGGTTGTCGAAGGGGATAGGGTCGGTCTGACGGCCTTCGCCGGTGCCTCGTTTGTTCAGTGTCCGATGACCCTGGACTACGCAGCCCTGGAAATGTTCTTAACCGCCCTGCAACCGGGGATAATACCGGTGCCGGGGACCGACATGGGCGCGGCTATCGAAACAGGCCTTTCCGCTTTCGACTTCAAGGCGGAGACGGACAAGGTAATGCTGCTGATCACCGACGGCGAAGATAACGAAAACCGGGGACTGGAAGCTGCCCGAAAAGCCGTAGGGCGGGGTGCCAAGATTTTTGTTTTCGGTATCGGCGAACCGTCCGGAGGACCGATACCCGCGGGAGAAAACCGGGGCGGCTTTAAAAAAGATACTGACGGCAAGCTGATTTTATCCAAGCTTGATGAAAAAACATTACAAGAGATATCATCCGTAACCGGCGGAGGCTATGTCCGCTCGGTGGCCGGAGATCTTGACCTTGACAGACTTTATTTTGACGGCATCAAACAAAAAACGGAGGCCCATGTCCTCAAGAGCGGTAAAATCAAGGTGCATGATGAACGCTTTTACGTTTTTGTTTTACTCGCTTTCCTATTCCTCCTTTTGGAGGGGTTCCTCGACGACAAGCGACGGCCGGTATCGAAGAAACGGTCCGGATTCCTGATCTGCCTGGCGATCTGCTCCCTTTGTGTCTTGTTCGCACCAAGGCCTGCCCTCGCTGCCGAATTATCACCGGATGAACTCTACCGCCAGGGCCGGTATGAAGAAGCTGAAAAAGAATATATGCAACGCGATATGGATCATCCCAAGGAAATTCGCTACCGTTACAACCGCGGGTGCGCGGCCTTTCAGAATGGAAAATACGAAGAAGCCTCGGCCGCTTTTTCCAGCGTTCTGAGAAGGACAAAGGACCCCAAGTCGTACTTCAGAGCCGCGTATAATCTGGGCAATACGGCCTTCAACCAGGGCGACTTTGAATCAGCGGCAGGATTTTTCAAGCAGGCGCTCACCCATGATCCGACAAGCAATGATGCACGGTACAACCTTGAGCTGTCATTAAGATCTCTGAAAAAAATGAAACAAAAAAAGTCTGAATCGCAAGAGGGCCCCTCAACAGGAAATAGCGACAAGCAAAAGGGAGACCAAAAAGAAGAAAATGGCGGGGTGGGCAAAAAGGGAGAACGTCCAAATCATTCTGAACCTGACAAAAAACAGCCATCTGGTGCAAATCAGGATCAGGGGTCGGCCCGAAACGAAAAATCCGAAACAGATGCGGACGAAAACCTGTCCGGGGAACTGAAACCACAACAGGCATTATCGGAGCTGAAAAAAACGAAAGATGCTCCGGGCAATGACAAGTCCGCCACAGACAAAAAAAGGGCAGAGGCCCTGTTTGATAATGTTCAAGAGAATCCGTCGGAGATTCTACGTTTTATGATTCCCGAGGAGAACCAACAAGGAACTGCTTCGGGAAAGGACTGGTAGCATGAGAAGGATTGCTGCGACAATTGCACTCATATTTTGCTTTCTGTTGTCTCCCTTTCCGACTGAGGCACAGGTCAGTGTCACGCTCAATCTAGACCGTGCCGAGGCGACCCTGGTGGATACCGTTGAAATGAATGTCAGTGTTTCCGGCAGCCGCAGCACAGCGAGAAACCCCGTCCTCCAGGGATTGGAATCGTTCCAGATAACGCAGGGCGGAACTTCCAGCCGTGTTAAGATAATCAACGGCAAGGCCAGCTCGGGGGTCGAATACACCTATTTTATCCAACCGCAGAAGACGGGAATCTTCAAGGTAGGGCCGGCTGAAATAGAAGTGGATGGACAAATGGTAAAAAGCAACACGGTGACACTTGAGGTGAAAGAGGACTCAAGGCAGCCCGGATCTGACCGCGGCCCTGTTTTTATCGAGGCATCGCTCTCATCTCATGATGTCTATATTGAGGAACAGGCAATCTACACTCTCAAGCTTTACCACCGGGTCGGTGTTGCCAACCTCTCCTTGAATCTGCCGGAAAATGAACATATTACATTCAAGCAACTTGGTCGGCCGAGCGAATATCAGACCACATACGCCGGGGTGGCGTACAGTGTACTGGAGATTCGGTATGCACTTTTGGCCTCAAAGGCAGGAGATTACGCCATTGGTTCCAGCAAGATGAACATGAACACCGTACAACCGGGGGCACGATCTTCGTTTGACGACTTTTTCAGGGATTCATTTCCCTCGTTCTCTTCAGGCCGACCACTGAGCCTGGCAACACGCCCCATGGAAATTACGGCACATGATCTCCCTCAGGAAGGAAAACCCGCCGATTTCAGCGGACTTGTGGGAGACTTCACAATGGAATCAGATTTGGAACCAGACAGCCTTAAGGCTGGAGAGTCCGCCACGCTGACAATCCGTGTCAGTGGCAGGGGAAACGTGCACAGGATACCCGACATTGATCTCCCTGAAATGCCGTTTGCGCGGACCTACAACGACCGACCGGCCCTGGAAACAGAACAGGACGCCCACGGGATCGGAGGGACAAAAACAATGAAATGGGCACTGGTCCCCGAAAAGACCGGCCAATATAACCTCCCCATACTCACCTTGAGTTTTTTCAATCCTGATACGAAAAAGTACAATGTACTGCGGACACCCCACCATACCCTGTCCGTTTTGCCCGGTGAAACGCAAAAAGCGGTGGCGTCCCCCTTGTCTCCGGATAGTGAAAAGACGGCTGAGATCCCGGTAAAGAGAGAAATCCGACAGGTCGGAAAAGACATACTTCCGATACATACGGTCGTCAACAACCTCTCCGTACCCTGCAGGGCCTTGTCCACGGGCTGGCGCCTCTGGCTCGCTCTATTAGGCCCCTTGTGTATGTATCTGGTACTGTTGGGTGGTCTGAAGGTATATATTCGGTCCCCTGAACACTTCGCCCGGTTAAGATCCAGGAATGCGTACAGAACATTTAAGAAGCGGTGTCAACATGCTCAACCCGGCGGTGAGGTCATTGACGCCTTCAGAAATTACATGAACGACAGGTTCAGTCTATCCATCGCTGCGCTGACGGCGGATGATACCGCCAGGCTGTTGCAGGAGCAGGGCATCGCCAGCGATACCGTAAGAAAAATCCGTTTTGTTGTACATACACTCGAAACTGCGGTCTATGCCGGGAAAAGTCTGAAAGATTCGGATGTGGTAAAAGAGTTGCTGGGACTTGTCAAGGCGTTGGAAAAGGGGATCCGATGAACACGATTACCCGGTTTGTGACAATTCTGTTGCTCATTTGCCTGTTGATACCCGTCACGGCGAAAGCGGAAACCGGTAAATCGGCGGAAGAAGACTTCTTTGAAGCCAACCGGGCATATAAGAACGAAGCATTTCAGGAAGCTATAGACGGCTACCTCAGAATAATTGAACACGGGTCTGAAAATGGCCACATCTACTATAATCTTGGAAACGCATACTTTCGCCTTGGCTATCTTGGCAAGGCGATATTGTCTTACGAAAAGGCACGCCTCTTTATCCCCAGGGACAGCGATCTTAACTTCAATCTTTCACAGGCAAAGAATCAAACTCGTGATGACGTAAGTGACTCCCAAAATTTTTCCTTGTGCAATGTCCTGGGACTTGATGGTGTGAACCTTTGTGAAACCTTCTTGGTTTTTACCCTGCTGAATGTCCTCTTTTTCGGCATTCTCTGCGTGAGGATCTTCAAAAAGGCGGAATGGGGCTATTATCTTTCAATCTTCCTGGCTATCTTTATCGGTATTGGCGCACTCGTGTTTGTGTCGAAGTGGCATGAATTGATTAATGATGATCGCGCGGTCATTATATCCAAGGAAGTTGAGGTGCTGGCAGGCCCTGACCCGGAGGACACCGTGCTTTTTAAAATTCACGAAGGTGTCGTGGTTCATCATGAACGAGCAGAAGACGGATGGGTATTGTTGCGCCTGTCAAAAGATAAAAGGGGCTGGGTAAAATCAGACCAACTGGAGCGAATAGTGAAACTATCCGGATAAATGAAATGCCGATCATATAGAAGTATACAACTCAAGACCTTGTGGTGAATGGCGGCCGGAACGAAATCCTCGGCTCGGGAGCATGTACTGAAGAAAAGAAAAACCAAAAAAGCACCTTGAAGACAAAGCCAACCAGTAAAAAACAGAAGTTCCAATATCCCACCAACGTGCTATGCCAACCGATATGATCAGGGATGTACGGTACGCCATGCAGTGCTGTCCCTGTCGGAAAGTTAGATACATGCCTCTGACATCTTGCTTTTATTTAAAAGGTATGCGAAACATTCCGCGTTTCTGATAGTGGCATGGACGACACACAAAAAGGGGTCTCAACATGATGCGAGCATATACCGTCCCTCCAACCGATTTCATCCGTGAAATCATAGACGACGATCTCAAGGACGGCAAGAATGACGGGCGTGTGGCAACGCGCTTCCCGCCGGAGCCAAACGGCTATATCCATATCGGCCACGCCAAGTCGATCTGTCTCAATTTCGGTATCGCAGCTCAGTACGGCGGCACGTGCAACCTGAGATTTGACGACACGGACCCGAGCGGCGAATCTCTCGAGTATGTGGAATCGATTATCGACAATATCAACTGGCTGGGGTTTGACTGGAAGGGCCGTCAGTACTTCGCCTCAGACTATTTCGAGCGGCTGTATCAGTTCGCCGTTCAGCTCATAGAGGCCGGCAAGGCTTACGTCTGTAGCCTCAGCGCCGACGAGACACGGGAGTACCGCGGAACATTTACCGAACCGGGAACGAAAAGCCCCTACCGCGACCGGACCATCGACGAGAACCTGGATCTCTTTGCACGGATGCGCGCCGGAGAATTTCCGGACGGCGCCCATGTCCTGCGTGCAAAGATCGACATGGCCTCCCCCAACATTGTGATGCGTGATCCCGTGCTCTACCGTATCAAGCGGGGTCCCCACTACAGAACAGGGGATACGTGGGTCATCTATCCCATGTATGATTTCGCCCACTGTCTTTCCGATGCCCTCGAGGGGATTACCCATTCGATCTGCACACTCGAGTTTGAGAATAACCGTCCCCTGTATGACTGGATACTGGATCAACTGCTGGAGAGCGAGCGTCCCCGGCAGATCGAGTTCGCCCGTCTCAACATCAGCTATACCGTGCTTAGCAAGCGGGTCCTCATCGAACTCGTCGAAAAGGGCCACGTGAAAGGCTGGGATGATCCCCGCATGCCCACCGTCGCGGGTATGAGGCGGCGGGGCTACCCGCCCGAGGCGATCAGGGAGTTCTGCGCACAGATAGGCATCGCCAAGAACGATAACCTGATCGACGTCGCCCTCCTCGAGCACTGCGTCCGTGAGGAACTGAATGAAAAGGCCCCGCGCGCGGTGGCGGTACTGAGGCCGCTTAGGGTCATCATCGACAACTATCCCGACGGGCAGGTGGAAGAGTTCGAATGTCCCTATCATCCACAGAACCCCACCATGGGGACGCGCATGCTCCCCTTCTCCCGAATACTCTGCATCGAGCGTGACGATTTCAACGAAGATCCGCCCGGTAAATACAAACGGCTCGCCCCAGGGCGTGAGGTTCGCCTGAGAAATGCGTATGTCATAAAGTATGAGAGCATGGTGAAGGATGAGAAGACCGGCGAGGTGGTGGAGGTCCACTGCACCTATGATCCAGAGACGCGAAACGCGCCGCCGGCCGACGGACACAAGGTGAAGGGGGTTATCCACTGGTTGTCGGCCAAGCACTCTGTGCCCGCCGAGGTGCGTCTGTACGATCGCCTGTTCCAGGTCCCCAATCCGGCCGGCGAGGATGAAGCCTTCACCCGGTACCTGAACCCGGAATCGCTGGAGGCCCTCACCTCCTGCTGCGTAGAGTCAAACCTGAAAGACGCGGTACCGGGGGACCGGTATCAGTTCGAGCGGCTCGGCTATTTCTGTGTCGATTCGAGGGATTCGGCGCCCGGCAGACCCGTGTTCAATCGCGTCGTAGCACTTCGGGATACGTGGGAAAAGATTGCAGGCCAGGGTAAGAAATAAAAAATGGCTGGGGGACAAGGATTCGAACCTTGATTGGCGGAGTCAGAGTCCGGTGTCCTACCATTGAACGATCCCCCAGCATAATAGAATGATCAGATTATATGGACGCCCCGCGCGCCCCGTATGAGGGATAAGGCAGGGTTGACGAGATATATAGTGGCACGGTTCTTTTTTGTCAACATTTTTTCGCTGCATATTTTTGCACAGGGTCCAGCGTCACCTGAAAAAAACATCTCTATAAGGAAGCGCCCAAGGTGGCCGGCGTCGCGTGTATGGGGCCTCCGTAGAATAGGCCGGCGAGCCGGTCAAATGTTTCCAGGGACCCGGTCGAAAAAAACGCCCTAGCGCCCTCTCTGAAAAGTCTCCTCTCCAATTCCGGGTGCCGCGTCAGGTAGTCTTCCAGTTTGTCTGCAATGATCGGCGCTTGACTGAGGATTTCCACTTGAGGGGGCGTATGTCTCCTGAAGATTTCATACAGTATCGGATAATGGGTGCATGAAAGAAGTATCGTATCTATCGCGCCTTCCTGGGCGAAGAGGCCGGACAGATATCCGGACACAAACTCATCACACCGGTACTCATCCTGCCTTCCGGCCTCTATAATCGGCACCAGGAGGGGACAGGACTGATAGAAGATTTCGATCGGGGGATCAATATCTTCAAGCTCCTCCGTATAGATCTTCGAATCGACAACCCCCTTCGTGGCAAGGATACCCACCTTTCGGCATCCTCTCTCCACCAGTTCCTCAGCCGACGGCCTGATCACACCGAGCACCTTCCTGTCGGGATATCGGCCCGGCAGAAATTCCTGTTGTATCCTCCTCAGTGCCCGTGAAGAGACGGTATTACAGGCGATAATAACCAGCAAGCACCCCTTTTTGAAGAGGAAGTCAACAGCTTGGATGGTATACTCGTACACCGTTTCCTGAGAGCGCTCCCCGTAGGGGACCCTCGCACTGTCACCAAGATACAGATAGTTATACTCCGGCATTTTCTGAACAACACTTTTCAAGACTGTCAATCCGCCGAACCCAGAATCAAAAACACCGATCATCGCCGCTCTCCTTTGCGGGCGGATTCTAACAGCATCCCCCTTCCAAAGACAATAAAAATCCTTGCCATAATGTCATCCATCCACTAGCATGCAGGAGGTGTGTCAGCGGTATGGAAGGAAAATGTCTGCGAGGCATCTGAATTGATCGTCAAGATAACGAGCAGCGCCACACTGGGTATAGACTCCTATCCGGTCGATGTGGAAGTGGATATCTCCCGCGGCCTCCCGCAGTTCTTCACGGTCGGCCTTCCCGATATATCTGTCAAGGAGAGCAAGGACCGGATAAAATCCGCCATAAAGAATTCCGGCTACACCTTTCCCGGAACCAGGGTGACCATCAACCTGGCCCCAGCGGACATCAAAAAGGAGGGGACGGGATTTGATCTCCCAATAGCCATAGGAATCCTGGCAGCACAGGGACTGATAAAAAAAGACCGGCTCTCCGAATACCTCTTTACGGGGGAACTGTCGCTGGACGGGAGCGTAAAGGCCGTCCACGGTGCCCTGCCGTCCGCAATCCAGGCGGCAGAGAGGGGGCTCAAGGGGATCGTGCTTCCGCGGGACAACGCCGCCGAAGCCGCTATGGTTGAAGCAATAGAAGTCATCGCTGTCGATTATCTGCACGACGCGGTTGAGTTTCTGAACGGCACCAGAGAGATCCCTCCCCTGGAGACGGATATCGCCCTTTTGTTTTCCCGGAGCATCCTCTACCCATTCGATTTCAGCGAGGTAAACGGCCAGAATCAGGCGAAGAGGGCGCTGGAGGTGGCGGCGGCCGGGGGGCACAACATCATCATGATCGGTCCCCCCGGGTCCGGCAAGACCATGCTGGCACAGCGCATCCTGACAATTCTCCCCGATCCTTCCTTTGAAGAGACCATCGAAACAACGAAGGTCCACTCAGTCGCCGGCCTACTCGGCAGAAAGAACCCAATCCTGGCCGAGCGGCCGTTTCGCGCGCCACATCACTCCATATCCGACGCGGGCCTGGTAGGAGGGGGACGCATCCCCAGGCCCGGGGAGATCAGCCTCGCACATAACGGCGTCCTGTTTCTGGATGAGCTGCCGGAATTCAAGAGGAATGTCCTGGAGGTGCTGCGGCAGCCCCTGGAGAGTGGTTCCATAACCGTCTCTCGCTCTCTTGCCTCAGCAACCTACCCGGCGAGATTCATGCTTGTGGCCGCCATGAACCCATGCCCCTGCGGTTATTTTACCGACAGCAGGAGGCAGTGCCGATGCACCCCCCATCAGATACGTCAGTACCGAGCCAAGATATCGGAACCTCTGCTCGACAGGATAGATATCCACATAGAGGTCCCCTCCATACGGTACAAAGAGTTGGCGCAAAGGGATGGAGGAGAGACATCGGAGACCATCAAGAGCCGCGTGAACGGGGCGAGAGATATCCAGAAGGAAAGATTCAAGGGCACCGCACTGTGTAACGCGGGAATGTCCAACAGGCAGATCAAGAAGTTCTGTATCCTTGACGTTGAGTCCAAAAGACTGATCGAAATGGCGGTCGACCGGCTCGGCCTGAGTGCGCGGGCCTACACCAGGATACTGAAGGTGGCCAGGACCATCGCAGATCTTGAAGGTGAAAAAGAGATCGGTCACCCCCACATATCTGAGGCCATTCAGTACAGGACCTTGGACAGAGATGCGATATAGACACGGCCGGTCCTCTTTTTGCCCTCTTTTTGCCCTTGACAGGTACACCCTTTGCGGGTATTCCCTACGCGTTGTTCCATAGTCACAATTTCCGGGGGAAACGATAATCGGATATCGCACCCATCCGGGTATTCGTGCCTGTTCAGGTACATACACCCTTTTTTGAGAGGAAGACCACGATGGAAATCAAAACTACACAAGTCGATCCGCAATACATGAAGGCAAAACCGCAGGATGAATCGCAGCTCGGGTTCGGACACATATTCACCGATCATTTCTTCATTGTGGAATACGACGCCGAAGAGGGATGGCACAATGCCTCTATAGAACCCGTCAGGCCTCTGTCTCTCGATCCGGCCTCCATGTGTCTCCACTATGGGCAGGAGATATTTGAAGGGATGAAGGCATATCGGGGAGGGGATGACTCTATCTATCTGTTCAGACCGGAGGAGAACATAAAACGGATGAGGCGTTCTGCGGAGAGACTGTGCATGATGCCTATGGACGGCGACCTGTTCATGGAGGCTCTGAAGAAACTGGTCCTCCTCGAAAAGGACTGGATACCACGCGGTGCGGGGACATCCCTGTATATCAGGCCGACAATGATCGCGACGGAAGTTGCTCTCGGTGTACATTCTTCAAGCAGGTATCTATTTTTCATCATTGTTGGCCCTGTTGGCGCCTACTATCCGGAAGGCTTCGGCCCGACCAAGATATATGTGAGCGAGGAATATACCCGGTCGGCCCCCGGAGGGGTGGGAGATTGCAAGGCGGCCGGCAACTACGCGGCCAGCCTCTATGCAAGCCGTGAAGCGTCGAAAATGGGCTACACCCAGGTGCTGTGGCTCGACGCGAAGGAGCGTAAATATATTGAAGAGGTGGGGACGAGCAACATCTTTTTTGTTGTCGGAGATGACCTGATAACGCCCCCTCTCTCGGGGAGCATACTACCCGGCGTTACGCGCGATTCCGTCATCCGGCTCGCAGGATCATGGGGGGTCAACGTTCTGGAGAAACAGCTGTCGATAGATGAAGTATTGAGTGCCAAT
The DNA here is from genome assembly GCA_028718565.1 of Syntrophales bacterium. Lineage (GTDB taxonomy): Bacteria > Desulfobacterota > Syntrophia > Syntrophales > UBA2210 > UBA6078. The sequence continues at coordinate 50,997 of JAQULO010000007.1, forward strand.
GAGAATGGGACACTCCGTGAGGTCTTCGCGTCGGGGACGGCCGCCATCGTATCACCGGTGGGACAGATCTACTACCGGGGGAAAGAATACATGATAGGGAATGGCAGGACGGGTTCTCTTACCGAGAGGCTATACAGCGAAATACTGCAGATCCAGTATGGGGAAAAGGAAGATCCCTTCGGATGGAGGGTGAAGATCTCCTAGGCATCATCTTCGTAAAGAGGTGAACTCTCCCTCCCCGGCAATCCACAGAACTGTTGATGTGCCTGTGGATAAAGCTGTTGATAAAACATGTAACTACCCTGTTGCTGATAGCTTATACCGGATTGCCCGCAATGTAGGCAGTCAAATAATGTTAAATAATAATATATAATTACAGCTATATCCCTGTTATTGCATGGTTACCTTAAAGTCTATGATTAAGTCTTTTTCTAATCGTCATAACTGGAAAGAAATCTTTCTGGTTCTGTCTGTAATCGCGGCCCTGATCCTCCCAGGAGCACCGGCCCTCTCGCAGGTTCCTTCTCTCGATGAACTCGCCGGGAAGATACAGGGGGCATATGACAACACTCGGGACTTCAAGGCAAACTTCATACAGGAAGCAACCATCAAGTCCATGGGGAGGGCAACAAGTGAGGAGGGCACGGTCTACCTGAAGAAACCTGAAAGGATGCTGTGGAACTATACGAAGCCTTCGATGAAAAAGATGGTCATCAATCCCCAAAAGGCGTGGCTGTATATGCCGGACGAGGAGATCGTGTACGTTCAGGACGCAAAAGAAGTTCTGTCATCGAAGATGACAATACGCTTTCTGACCGGTATCGGACGACTCAAAGACGATTTTGACATGGGCATTCCAGCAGGCGGGGCCACGGATACAGAGGGGAATTATGCCGTAGTGCTTACCCCACGCGGATACGAAGCCGGCATCAAGACCCTTCTGATCACGGTAGATAAAGATACATTCCACATCAGAGGATGCCTCTTCACCGACCTGTATGACAATGAAACCCGGCTGACCTTCAGCAACATCGAGTTCAACACCGATCCCCCGGATGAACTGTTCGACTTCGCCCCTCCGCCGGGTGTTAAGGTGTATACCGTCGGAGGCCGGTAAGACTGCATCTGTTTTCACACATCCAACGTCCTTGACTCCTGACCGCTATTCCTCCCACCCGAAGGGGGTGTCCCGGTCAAAATCCGGGGCCAGGTGCCCTTCGCTCACATCCTGCACAAAAATATTGTCAAAGCCCATGTCCAGGGCCATATTGACTACGGTCTCATATTCCCCCTTTGTCACTCTTCTTCCGAGGACGGGGTGGTTCGCGACGGTCTGAACAGGTGTGTACTGCGACATGATGCTGAGAGAAACGGATGTCGATATATCCCTCCTGATTATCTCGAGGACTTCCAGACTGTTTTCGACCCTTCCGGGAAGCACCAGGTGGCGGATGATCAAGCCCCTCTTCGCGACACCGTCTTCGACCTCCAGGCAGTCCCCCACCTGATGCACCATCTCTCGCATCGCGGATGCGGCATGGAAGACGTAATCACCCACACCCGAGAACTCATGGGCGTCCCGGTCATTCCCATATTTGAAGTCGGGCAGATATATGTCGACGATCCCATTGAGTAGTTCGATGATTTCCAGGCTTTCATACCCTCCGCAGTTATAGACAAGGGGAATGGAAAGTCCTTTTTGAGAGGCATCGACCAAGGCTCCGATAAGTCCCGGGAGATGAGGGGTCGGCGTCACCGCATCAATGTTATGGCACCCTTTGTCCTGGAGGTCTATCATGATACGTGACAGATCCGCAGGCCCGAGCACCTCGCCGCCCGCCCGATGACTGATCTGGTAGTTCTGGCAGTAGATGCACCTCATGTTGCAGGACGAGAAAAAGATGGTCCCCGCGCCGCCGGGCCCCGAAAGGACGGGCTCTTCCCCGTGGTGCGCCAAGGCACTGTCGATCATGGGCCGGTCGCCAAGGCGGCAGAACCCCTTCTCCCCTGCCGTTCTGTCAATACGGCACCGGTGGGGGCAAAGGACGCAGCTTTCCATAATGTCGGCGAGGATATCCGCCCTCTTCTGTACTATCCCCTCCCTGCAAAGATTTTGATATCCGGGGTCCACGCCCTACATCCTCTCTGCAACCTCACGAAGTTTGCCGCTCTCCACCAGTTCCAGAAATTGCTCCCCGAGGTGCTCTGAGATCTCGACCACCCGGTTCCAGTCTCTTATTCTCTTTGAGGGACTGTCGGCATACCTTCTGAAATCCTCACGGTTAGGCACTCGCCCGTAGGGCAATTGACGCAAGAATTCACTCGAAGGATACACCATCAGCACATCTTCCAGATATTCCCCGGGAGGCTGCCGGGAAGAAAGGCTTTTGTCCAGCCATGTGGGTATGAGATGCCGCTGATGGTTGAACAGGAGGGTTATGGCACCCTTTCCATCGGAGTATTTCTGATTGAGATAATAGTCCATTAGACCTCCGTCCCGATACATACCGCTCGGCGCGCCATATATGTCTCTGACGCCGGAGGCGGCAAGAGGCCTCGCTAACGAGGCCAGGAGCGCGTGTTTGAAGTTTGCCTCATTCAAAGGGATCGCCTGTCCCCTAAAATCGTGGTTGAGACAAAAACAGGGGAGGATCGGACTGTTGTGAAACACCACCCTCTGAAAAAAACTGTGGATCATGCGTCGGTTGAGGGCGTTGCATACAAATCCTGTCCCAAGAGCCAGCCTCTGAAGCCACCGCACATTCGAAGCGGCAAGGTGTTTCGAACGGACCGTCATGATTGCCAGCCGGTATTTTTTGTTGGTCAGTGCAAACAGGAGGGCGTCATCATCAATATAGGAATCGATAAGCTTGCGGATGGACCGCAGAATCATCTCAGGTGTATCATGCCTGGTAAAATTCATGGTGACATACGCCTCGATGAGCTTATCATAACTCTTTTCAGGCTCCGGTTGCATCCATGCGGCGAAGCGCATCGCGCCGACCGATGAACCGGCGAGGACTGCGGGGCGCTTATTGCCGAGCACCCCGCTCTTCAAGAGCGAGAGGTCGAAACCACTGGCCACAAGCCACCGCGGCCCCGTAGCAGCTCCGACATATGTGGTGACGTTATCAAAATCAAACTCACCAGCCTGTATACTATCATATACATTCTTCCCGGCTCCGATACATATTTCATTCATAAATGGTTCTATGTCCTCACAAGGTTCCCATTTCAAACAACAAGGAATCCTTCAGCAATCTTGACAACGGCCTTCATATACTATAGATTGGCTCTTCTCAATAATAAAATAGTACGGGACTGGAAGACGAGGCTAATGGATATACAAAAAGAGGTTGCAAAGATAGGATATCAGGCCAGAAAGGCCGCCGGTATCCTCGCTAACATTTCGTCCACGGTAAAGAACAGGGCGCTCCTTAAAATGGCGGACGACTTGGTGGAAGAGGCGAAAAATATCATTAAAGAAAACGCCAGGGATCTTCAATACGCACGGGAGCGGGGGTTGTCCGATGTCATGATAGATCGGCTGACGCTCAGTGAGGCTACGATCAAGGGAATGGCGGAGGGTCTTGTGCAGATTGCCGCCCTGCCCGATCCGGTCGGAGAAGTTACCGGGATGAGGAGGCGGCCGAACGGTCTGCTCGTCGGGAAGAGACGGATTCCGCTTGGCGTCATAGGGATCATCTACGAGTCTCGTCCGAATGTGACGGCAGATGCCGCGGCCCTCTGTCTAAAATCGGGGAACGCCGTCATACTGAGGGGTGGATCGGAGGCTATCCATTCAAACCTCGCCATTGCCCGGATACTTCAGGGGGTTCTGAAGGAAACGGGCATACCGGAGGCCGCCATACAGATCATCTCCACCATCGACAGAGAAGCTATAAGTGAGATGCTGAAGCTCGAGGAGTACATAGACCTGATCATCCCCCGGGGAGGTGAAGGCCTTATCAGGGCGGTTGTCGGCATGTCCAGGATACCCGTCCTCAAACACTACAAGGGAGTTTGCCACATCTTTGTGGACAAGAGCGCCGATATCGAAATGGCCGCGTCCATCTGCCTCAACGCCAAGGCACAGAGGCCCGGCGTGTGCAATGCCATGGAAACCCTGCTGGTTCACAGCGGTATTGCCGGGGAGTTTCTACCCGTAGTTGCCGGGAGGTTGCGTGAGGCCGGCGTTGTTCTGAAGGGGTGCGACAAGACCAGGGCCATCCTTGCCGATATCGAAGAGGCAACCGAGGCTGACTGGTACGAGGAATATCTCGATCTTATTCTTGCAGTCCGGGTGGTAGATAGCATTGACGAG
>JAQULO010000008.1 GCA_028718565.1 Syntrophales bacterium
ACGGGTACGCGTATTTTGATTTTGGGAGATCTTCGCCGGGGGAGGGAACGTACAGATTTAAGGAGCAGTGGGGGGCGCGCCCCTTACCCCTGCACTGGAGCTATGCAGTGAAGGGCAAGGCCTCTGTCCCCGGCAATGAAGAGGGGATGGGCAGACAGATCGCCGCGGCATGCTGGAAGAGGCTCCCCGTACCGATTACCCGGGTCATAGGCCCTCCGATCAGGAAGCATATCGGGCTATAGGGATAAAAACTAGAACGACATGATGATCCAACGGACACTGCCACCAACGGTGGCACCGATATACTGCCTGGATATTGCTAATGGATTCATGGGTATCCTCCGAGGTAGACGGGAAGTCGATCGGTTTGAGGGTGAACTTCGGGAATATTTCGGTGTCCGACACTGTTTTACGCTGTCATCCGGGCGGGCGGCGCTGACTGTCATTCTCCAGGCCCTCCGTGCCCTACATCCGGAGAGAAGGGCCGTGGTCATACCGGCCTACACCTGCTATTCGGTGGCAGCATCGATTGTCCGCGCAGGCCTTGCGGTAAGGCTGTGTGATGTCGATGCGCAGACGCTGGATTTTGATTACGCGCAACTTGAAAGTATTGTAACCGGGGATGCACAGGCTTCACCTAAGATATTGGCGATTATCCCCACTCACCTCTTCGGTCTGCCCTCGGATATTGACAGGGTAACAAGGATCACCTCAGGTCATAAAATTTTTCTTATTGAGGATGCCGCCCAGGCATTTGGGGGGGGGTATAAAAAAAATAAGCTGGGAACGATAGGGGATGTCGGTTTTTTCAGCCTCGGCCGAGGCAAACCGATAACTACGGTTGAAGGGGGGATTATCATCACCGATAGGGATGACATCGCCTGCGGGATTGAAGACCAGATCAAGGGGATAAAACGATCCCCCCTTGTCGCAGCACCACCACTGATCTTCAAGGCGCTGTTTCTTGCCCTCTTTGTCCATCCGTGGTTGTACTGGTTTCCGAAGAAACTTCCATTCTTGAGACTTGGTGAAACCCTCTATAATGAAGAGTTTGCTATAGGGCGACTGTCTCCTTTCCAGGCAGGCCTGGCGAGGAGGTGGCAGCGCAGGATAGAGTATATGAAACAGGCTCGTAGGAAGCGGGCCCTGAGATTTCTACCGATAGGCCGCAGCAACCGTTTTCATGGCTACGTATCCGACGAAAGTGAGATGCCAGATCTTCTAAGGTTTCCGCTCCTTTTCCCGAACGCAGGGTTCAGAGAGGATCAGGGATACCGGGCTGCGATGGACAGGAGGGGGATTGTGCCACAGTATCCGACCTCCATAAAGGATATAGAGGGGCTTCAAGGCAGATTCACAGGGCAGCAGTACCCGGGCGCGGACCAGGTAGCGGCACACTTGGTGACGCTACCGATTCATCCGCTGGTATCGCAGGCCGATGCGGATCAGATCATCGAGCTTTTGAAAGACAGCCGGTGATAATCATGAGAAAGGTGCCGTATCATAGAGATGCCCCCGTGAAACCGTATGTCTAGGAAAACAGCTGCATATATTGCTCTCTTCCTTGCCGTTGCGGGTTTGATCGGCTTGGGCGTATCGACCCGGGTCTCGGACGGGGTTGTAAGATATCTGAAGGCGATGACGATCTCCGAGAATGTGATCCCGGATGGAAGCTCCTTTGATATTGTCTACGTCCTCGGTGGAACTCAACCAAGCCTGCAGGAAAAGTACGAACGCCTGGGGTCCCTCTGCCGTACTATCAAGTATCAGAAAATCCTTATCCTTGATAGACTCGGGATTACCGAGTATCGTAAAGAGGCGGGGCGAAATCTTACCAACAATGAGTGGTCTCTCATGCAGCTGGAACGGCGGGGCATCAAAAAGCAGGACGTGGAGCTGGTATCGATGACCGATGGGTATTTCGGTACGCTCAGTGAGGCGAGGGCGGTGACAGGGTTGATGGGGGAAAGGGGATACCGCACGGCACTTCTCATTACGGCTCCTCACCACACGGCACGGGTTAAGAGGAGTTTTGGCCGGATGCTGAAATATAACCGCGGGACGTGTTATGTTACAAGCTCTGAAGAAGAGGCGGCATTCGGAGAACTGCTTATGGAAAACCTCAAACTGATGGTTTATACTCTTATCTTATTACCGATGCAGGATTGAAGGGAATACACAACACCGATTCAATGTGGTCATTTAAAAATCTGAAGAAGATTGATAAGAAAACCCTCTGCCGAACAGTGAAGGAACAGATGCCCTTCGCCTCCTTTGTCCTTGCAGCAATGATCCTCTTCGTCGCCTGTTACCATTCGACACTTGCCTGGATGTATGGGCGGTATATCAGCGCTGATTCTTATTATTCACACGGGTTTTTAGTTCCTTTTGTGACGGGCTACCTTATCTGGCGCGAGCGGGGACGGCTCAGAGACAAAGACCCCGGTTTTTCATGGCTGGGGCTCTTCGTCATGGCCATCGCGCTTTTGATACACGTATTCGGAACAATTATCTATGTCTTCTCCGTATCCGGTTTTTCAATCTTTCTGTTGATACTGGGGTTGTCCCTCTTTCTTTTCGGGGGGAGGGTAACACGGATCATCCTCTTTCCGCTGGTATTTACGATATTCATGTTCCCGCTCCCGTCCGCCTTTATCGGTGTTGTTTCTTTCCCCTTGAAGCTGTTCGTGGCGAAGAGCGGAGCCTGGATCGCGGGCCTGATGGGAATACCCGTCTATCTCGAGGGTTTTTATATTACCATCCCGGCCGGTAGCCTTCTGGTCGGTAATCCCTGTAGTGGGTTGCGCTCGTTGATTACCTTTCTGGCGCTCGGTTCGATCCTCGCATACTTCAGCCCAACTTCTCTGTGGAGGAGAGGGCTGATCATTTTTCTTTCCGTACCCACGGCCATCGTGTCGAATGTCATCAGGGTCCCTACGCTGATAACCATCTCTCATTACTGGGGTCTGGAGGCGGCAATGCCCGGAGGTTTCTGGCACGATGCGTCAGGTATCATGGTATTTGTCATTGGTTTTTTCCTTCTCATATGTTTTACAAGGATGCTGGAATGGGGATCAACAGGAAAAAGCACATAACCGTCCTTGTGCTGCTTGCCTTCTCAGCACTGGCCGTTAATTATCTCAGCTATGACACCTTCGCTCGGCAGGATAATGGCTTTGAGGCAATCGGCAAAATTCCGCATACCATCGGGGGTTGGCAGGGGAAAGATTTGCCCCTGGATTTAAGCGTATACGAGATACTGGAAACGAAAACCATAATACACAGAAGCTATACGCTGAATAATAGAAACATTCTATTGTCAATAGTTTATTATCCTGAAACAAAAGTGGATTTTCATGCTCCGGAGGGCTGCCTTGGGGGGCAGGGCATAAAGACCAAGAGTTCATCCAAGACCATCAATCTCAGAACGGGGGATGGACCCGTATCTTTGGACATAAACGAGATAGGATGGGAAAAGGGAAGTGAGCAGAGCATGGTCTATTATTTTTATAAAGCCGGCTCGTTCGTCGGAAACAGCTACATCAAGCTGCGTCTTGCCTTGGCCCTCAACAAGTTTACCTCGACTGAAAAGAGTGGGTCTCTCGTACGGGTGTCTATCCCGGTGTACCTCTCGGATTACAAAAAGGCTGAGGCCGCCCTGCGGGAATTCATGGGGGAACTCTACCCGTACGTCATCAAGGCTTTGTGAGCAAATGATTTTCACGGAGAGGTGGTCGGAAAGAGATGTTATACGTGAAACCCATACGCGTCATGCAGATTACACATGACCTTGCGATAGGAGGGCTTCAGCAGGTTGTTGTCAATATATGCCGGAATATCAACCGTGACCGGTTTTCCGTTTCGGTTTTGTGTCTGCGCGCAGGGGGGGAGTTGGTGTCTGAACTGGAGGAGATAGGAATTCCGGTCCTTATGCTTCCGCAAAAGCGGTATGGAACAGATTACTTCTCTTTTCTGAAGGTTGCGTCGATACTCCGTCGGGAGAAAACGGAGGTTATCCATACGCACAATAAACAGCCGTTCATCGACGGGACCCTGGGGGGTATCATCGCGCGTTCCAGAACTATCGTTCATACCGATCATGGGAGAATATTCCCCGATAAGCGCCGCTATGCGTTCGCAGAATGGGTGATGTCACACTTTGTATACAGGATAGCCTCGGTTTCTAACAAGACAAGGGAGGATCTGATACGATACGAAAAGATTAGAAGGAAGAAGATTATAACTGTTCCGAACGGCGTCGACGAACGATTGTTTGAGACATGTACCGACCCTGAGGCTAAAAAAAGGGAGCTGGGTATCAGTGGAAGGTATCCAATCCTTGGGATCGGAGCGCGACTGGTCAAGGAAAAGGGGATTGATTATCTCCTGGGGGCGGTTTCAGAGTTACGCAAACACTACCCTGGGATCCTTCTCATTATAGCGGGCACGGGTCCATATGAAGATACGTTGAAAAATGGTGCGAGTGAACTGGAGATAACAGACCATGTGGCATTTGTCGGAGCGAGAATGGACATGCCCGAACTCTTGAGCGTATTTGATGTATATGTGTTGCCGTCTCTTTCGGAGGGGATGCCCCTGGCACTGCTTGAGGCAATGGCCGCAGGATGCCCAATCGTTGCGACAAATGTGGGTGGAGTACCGGATATTATTACTGATGGGTATAACGGAACTCTTGTCGAGCCGCGTGACAGTTATGCTCTGGCGAAGGCGATCCTGGATATTATGCGGGACGATGAGCAAAGAGAGCGTTTTCGTGAGCGGAGCCGCTTTTTGTATGAGCAGCACTATTCGGCCACCGCGATGACAAAAATCTATGAGAGCTTGTACCTGCGGGGGAATCCGTGAGGAAAACAGCGGGCAAGCCCTTGAAAAGCGTTCGGGACGGTAAAAAAATCTTAATGATCTGTTATTACTTTCCTCCTATAACAGACGTCGGGAGCCTCCGAAGCATCCACTTTGCGAAATACTTTAGACAGTACGGGTGGAGACCATCGGTATTAACGGTTAGAAATCCGGACAGGGCCTACTGCACGGTTGGTGATGAAGTTTCCCCCGACGGCATACACGTGGAACGCTCTTTGTCAGTAATCAATCCTTATAGACCCCTTGGAAAAGCACATGGCCTGGTTACCCGGCTTCTTAAGTTGTTTCGAATCGACCTGGTTCGAAACCGCCTGTACGACCTGTTCTGCATCCCTGACATGTTCTGGGGGTGGATACCCCTGACCGTTCTGAAGGCGATAGGCATTGTTCGGAGATTCAATGTGGATGCCATATACGTGTCCTGTACGCCTTTCAGTTCCGCGCTAATCGGCGCCTTCGTGAAGTTGAGAACGAAAAAGCCCCTCATCGTAGATTTTCGTGACCCATATGCGCTGGAAGAGCGGGCGGAAATTTTCGATGTTCCGTTATACAGACAGAACATCGATAAGAGGATTGAACGATGGGTTCTCAACGTGGCGGATGCTTTTATCGTGACGACGGAGGAGACAAGAAATGGATATATGCGGCAATATCCAGAGTTCACGGAGAAGATGTACACCGTTTATAACGGTTTTGATATGGCCGATGCATCGGTAAAGTCCGTAGATAAGTATGATAAATTTACGATCATCTATACCGGTGACTTCTATCTATATACGAAAAAGAACGAGCTGTTTGCCGAGGCATTCTTTGATGGACTTTCCCGTCTCATGGAACGGAGATTTATCAGTCCCGATACCTTCCAATTTCTTTTCTATGGTGACGGGTTCCGTATGATAGAACAATTGGCGCACAGGTACGGTGTATGCGATGTCGTTCATGTATCGGGAAGAATCTCCCGGAAGAGTGTGATAGAGGCAATAGAAAAATCTCACTTTAGTCTCCTGAGGATAGTCTCTCCGATGATCAGTACTAAACTCTTTGAGGGAATCTCTCTGAATACACCTTTCATTGCGACGATCCCACATGGCGAGGCGGAGGCGATAATACGGAAGTACAGTCCCGGGTCCTATGTAATCACAGAGGCCACCGGCGAGGCTGTGGCAGCCTCCATTACTGAGGGTATGGAAAGGTACAGGAAAGGTGATACGCCACGGAACGATTTGAACGGTTTCTCCGATCATTTTTCGAGGGAGAGAGGTGCACAGCGTATGATGAAGATCATTGATAATGTCATAGGGCGTGCGGCACAGTGACGAAGAGGGTTGCGCCGTACATTAAAAGAAATACGCCCATTAAATCCGTTCAGATTTGTAGGGATATCTGCATATGAATATCCTCCAGGCGGCGTTTGCCGGAGCCAGCTGGCTTGCGCTGTTTCGTGTAATAAGCCAGTCCTTTTCATGGGTTGCTACGATCATCATCGCCAGGATCCTCGTTCCGGAGGATTATGGAATGATGGAGATGGCCACGATCTTCACCGGGTACATCGTGCTGTTCAGCGAAATCGGACTCGGTTCGGCGATCGTTCAACGTGAAGAGATTACGCAGGACGAACTGTCGAGCATCTTCTGGTTTATTCTCGGATGGGGAGGTGTCCTCAGCCTTTTCTTCATAATCCTGGCGTATCCGACTGCGGCGGTTTTCCAAAATAAGGGTTTGATACCGCTGACCCAATCGATGTCGATTGTATTTATTCTGGGGTCCGTGAGCATTGTCCCGCAGAACATCCTCCTGCGTGAATTAAAATTCAAGGTCACCGGTCTTATAGAAGCTGTATCCGTAATTATCTCCTGCATCAGCATGATAGTTATGGCATCGATGGGGAGTGGAGTCTGGACCCTGATTGGGGGGAATATCGTGAGAACCGCGTGCAGTGCGATTTTAGTACTTTCCTTTTCGGGGTGGAAACCTCAATTCAGATTCGGGTTTAACCAAATAAAGCCGCACCTTAGTTACGGCATCAATGTCGCGGTTAGCAATTCCCTGTATTATTTCTATACGAAAAGCGATTGCTTTTTCGCCGGTCGTACGCTAGGCTCCCTGAAGTTGGGCTACTATTCCATGGCGCTTCAATTGTCGGTTATCCCAACCGATAAGATCGTGTCACTGATAAACCGCGTCTCATTCCCTCTCTTTTCACGCTGCCAGAACGAACCGGAGATCTTCAACAATTTTTTTCTGAAGATGGTAAAGATCCTGAGCATTATTGCGTTGCCGTTATACTGCGGGGGGGTCTTTATCGCCGACGAATTGATCCTCGCCCTTCTTGGTCCAAAGTGGATGGATACAATAGTGCCTTTCAAGATGTTGTGCGTTGCACAGATATTCGTCGCGCTGGCCTCGGCGAATGCAATTGTTTACAACGCGAGGGGCCTGCCGCGGGTAAATCTCTATTTCAATCTGGTGAATGTTATTATGCTTCCCCTGTCATTTTTCGTGGCTGCCAGATATGGCCTTGTCTATATCGCGGTACCATGGATCACCATTCATCCCCTTCTTCGTATAGGTCAGACATGGATGACGCTGAGAATGCTCTCTCTCCGTATCTCCTCCTATCTCAAGGCGATCAGTCATCCGATATGTGCCGTTGTGTCCATGATGGTAATCCTGATGATCTTCCGATCCTTTTATTTCGCGGTAATTGACCCGCAAAGGAGTATGGCTGTGGCATATATCACGACGGCCGTCAGCCTTGGTGCAGCCTCATATGTGGGATACTATTTTCTGTTCCAGCGCAATGTGATATGGGTACTATGGGCGCTGGTGAACAGCCGTGGACGATCAATGGACCGTGAGGATGAACGACAGGGTGATTGAAAGACAGTGATCCTCCCGCACCGTTGCCCTGAAAGGCGATTTTGTGAACAGGGTACCACCAAAATATTGACGCAGCTTTGCCGTCTTGTTATCATCGTTGGCGGTCAGGTTGATTGAACGGGGTAACGTGCCTCTTACCGGGAATAGGTGGAGACGCCGGAGGCAACAATCCCAGGGAAAGAAAGGTATCTTGATACTATGCAAGACATACCCGTCCAGACAGTTGCAGGGGCAGAAGAGACGAGCAGATACAGGGTATGGTTTTTCATTGCCATGCTATATCTCATTGTTGACTATGCACGTCCCCAAGACATTTTAACATTTCTGGGACCCCTGCGCCCCGGGATGATTACCATCTTGCTGCTTGCAGCCTGCGTGGTATTCAGCGGAAAGATCGTCCTCTCCTGGAGTAGTCAGACAAGGCTTATCTGGGCGTTTATCCTGCTCCTCTTTATTCATATTCCCTTCGCAAAGAACACCTATTTTGCCCTTAACGCAGGGCTGGAAATGCTGAAGTTTATGCCGTTTATTCTCTCCGTTATAATCCTGGTCGATTCGATAGGGCGTCTGAAGAGGCTTGTTATCGTAAGCGTCATCATTATGGCGTATATAAGTTTTTACGGTATAAAGCACGCTGGGATGGGGTCCGGAGGGTGGTTCAATGATGAAAATGACATATCGTTGTACATAAATACGATGCTGCCCTTTGTCGCCCACCTTTATTACCACGAGAGGGCGAGGATAAAGAAGTTTTTGTATGCGGGAATCTTTGCTCTGGGAATTGCAACTATTATAACCTCTTTTTCCAGGGGAGGCCTTGTGGGCATCATGGCCATGGTCGCCGTTGCATGGCTGATAAGCCGACATAAAATCAGAATGTTCGTTATCATATGTCTGGCTGCCTTTGCGTTTTTTGCGTATACCAGCCAGGAATATAAAGCGGAGATATCCACGATAACGAACACACAGTCCGGTACCATTCATGGAAGGATCATTACGTGGGGGGTGGCATGGGACATGTTTCTGGATTATCCTTTGGGGGTGGGAGGAAACAATTTCCCTGTCAGGTTCGAGGAATATCAGACAAAAGAGTTCTCCCGTGGAATGTGGGGCCGCGTCGCTCATTCATTATGGTTTACCCTGATACCGGAACTGGGAATCCCGGGCATAATTATCTATTTTATGCTCTTGCTTACTAATTTTAAAACGCTTATGTCTCTCCTGAGGTTGAAATATGAAGATAATCCCGACCTCTTATATATACGCACCCTGTCACTCGCTTTTCTGGTTTCGGCAGCAGGATTTTTCGCCTCCGCCACAGGCCTTTCTGTTTTGTATTATCCGCATTTTTGGTACTTGACAGCAATGCTTGTGGCAACTGAAAATATAGCAATTAAGATGAACCTTCAACCTGAGCAATGAAATCGATGCTTCTGTACCAGTTTCCAACATTGGTTACAACGGACACTACAGGCGGGCACCTGTGATTACAGGCGCAACAGGAAACCAATCTTCGGGATAAGTCTTGCCTTCCCGTAGCAACAATTAAAAGCAAGAGACGCGAAAAGGCCAACACTCGATGACTGAACATCGCAAGAGATATCACAAAGATTGGATTCTAGTGACTCTTCTGGTCAGCCAGATATTTTTGGTTGGGATCTTTTTAACTGATATCAAGGTGGTTTGTGTTACTTTTCTAGTGGCTGCAATATTCGCTAGTCCCGGTTTTTTCTTTTTCGTATGCCAGGGGAGTAGGGCGCTTGTGGCGGCCATATATGGAATCCCGCTTGGCGTGGCATACAGCAGTCTTGTCGTTACGGTTTGTGTCGCACTGAAGGGATGGAATCTGACTCTCTTATCCTGTTCGTACATCGTAAGTATCTTTTTTATTGTGTATATCTCAAAAAGGATACGACAGCAGGCTGAGATACTCTTGGAAGCAAATACTTTCTCCCTTGAAGAATCTTATCCGATTTGGGGGTTGTTTGCTGTTATTTCACTATATGTCGCCTTAGTAACCATACCCTTATTGAATGTCGGTAAATTGACGGAATATGGGTACGCTTATACTGGTTTGTTTGGCCACGATTTTGTCATTCGTGGACTATATGCCGTTGCAGCTTCTCAAAATGTCCCGATCGATAACTTTTACTTTGCGGGGCATCATCTAAAAAACTTCTACCTTCTTTGGTACATATTGCCGGCGGCAATTTACAAGGCAATGTCGGGTTTATGTAATATAAAAGATGTCCTCATTATCATGAGTCTTGGTTCGGTTCCCGTGTTCTTTCTCCTTCTCTGTGCTGTGTCGCCACACTTTATGAAGGAAGAAAAAAGCGAGGTGACAGATAAAGGAAAAAGAAGGAAAAGATTTCTGACGATTATTGTGGTGCCCTTTTTCGCCGCATCGTTTCATTGGATTTACGCTTTAGTGAAGTTATTTGTTCAAGAAGTTTATCCCTTCCCGTTGTTAATGGAATACACGAAAGAATTGGGGTTTTTATCTCAAACGTGGTTTCGTTGCTTCCTTTTTGAACCACATGTTATGCTCGTCATTATGATAGCTATGGTGATTATCGTCATCAGCGAAAACGGACCGTCCTATATGAGAAGTATTACTATAGGCGTTCTTCTGTCTGCGATGGCCTTGACCGACAGTATAACCTTCCTGATTTTTGGGCTCTCTTATTTCATCTATCAGATTGTCTGCAGCGCGGCGGCAAAAGAAAAATTTGTTGTTCGAGACTTAGTTGTAACGTTGGCTGTCGGTTTATGTTGTCTTCTTGTAATGATGTATCTGGACATCTTAGGTTTTGCTAAATACTCAAACAAGATTCTTTTTGAATTGAATCTCAAAATTCTTGTAGCGCTCCCCTTCTTGCTATTCTTGACGCTGGGTGTCATCCCTGTAACGGCGTATCTTGGGATAAAACTATCAAAACATACCATGAAAACCATATTCGCACTCTTAATGACCGGAATTGCCGTTCTCTTTCTGACATGCATTACAGATGCTTTAGAAGGAAATGTTGTCCTAAGAAAATCGCTTTATTTTGTAAGGATGCCGCTCTTTTTTCTTTCGATACAGTATGTCTACTCTATGAATAAGGGGATATTCAATAAAGTCATCATTTTTCTTATGATTTTAGCACTTCCAACAGTGGTGACAGATGTGTGGGCGACAAGCGGCATTTATAAGGGGGCAGGAACTATATATATCACACCGGGAGAAATGGAAGCGTCTTCGTGGATAAAAACCAACACGACTCGTGATTCCATCGTCCAATCGATGATTGAATATGAGTATCCCGGCAAATTTGGCTACTCAGTAACAATATTTTTTGGCGAGCGTAAGGCCGCTCTCGGCCTGTGGAAGGGTGCAAAAATGTTTTATCCTAATTATGATGCTATTAGGGATAGAGCGAGCGCAATTAATACAATTTTTTCAACCGAGGAGCCGAAGAAACGCCAAGAGCTCCTTGCAGAATTGAATATAGATTACGTTTTTATAGGTGAAAAAGAACGGGCGCGCTATAAAGACTGTGAGAAGTACTTTACTGCCGACAAGACAAATTATGAAAAGGTTTTTGACAATGCTGAGGTCAGCATATTCAGGATTAAGAGAGGGTAACTAATGGATCGTGGGTCTGAAAAACGATATTATGTTACAAAACCGACTTTACCGCCGCTGGACAAATTTACTAGACTTCTGGAAGATATCTGGAATACTAAGATTTTGACAAACAATGGCAAATATCACCAAGATCTTGAAAGACAATTATGCAAGTATTTAGGAGTGTCTCACTGTAGTTTGTTTGCAAATGGGACGTTGGCGCTCACCGTGGCACTTCAGGCACTTCGGATTACAGGAGAAGTCATAACCACTCCCTTTAGTTTTGTTGCCACGGCTCATGCATTGTATTGGAATGGTATCACACCGGTCTTTTGCGACATTGATGAAGAGACGTTAAATGTTGATGCACAGAGAATAGAGTCCTTAATTACACCTAAGACAACGGCGATTCTACCCGTACATGTCTACGGTCATCCTTGTGATGTTGAGTCCATAGCACATATCTCCGACATATATGGCTTGAAAGTTATTTACGACGCCGCCCATGCTTTTGGTGTCAAAAAAAACGGAGAATCGATATTACGGCATGGCGATCTGTCTGTCCTGAGTTTCCACGCCACAAAGGTTTTTAATACTGCGGAAGGCGGTGCCATTATAGCGCTGGATGAAAAATTGAAACAACGAATAGATTTTTTGAAAAACTTTGGCTTTGCGGATGAAGTTACTGTCGTTGCCCCCGGAATAAATGCAAAGATGAATGAAATTCAGGCTGCCTTAGGCTTGTTGCAATTGATCGATTTTAATGATGGAAATGAGCGAAGAAAAAAAGTTGCAAATTGCTACACGTCCCTGTTGGAACGTGCTGAAGGAATTAGAGTTTTTTCGGAGGGCGAAAGTGTTGAGCACAACTATTCCTATTACCCCATCTTGATTGATAGTAATAAACTGGGGATGTCCCGCGATGCGCTATATGAGCGATTGAAAGAGTTTAATATATTTACGAGGAGATATTTTTACCCCCTTATAAGTAGTTTTCCTGCTTATCGGGGTCTTCCCTCAGCGGCTTTCGACAATTTACCTGTCGCGAATAGAATTGCCAACCAGGTGTTATGTCTCCCCATATACAGTGACTTGGAAGTATCGGATGTCGAATTTATCGTGGACACCATTTTTAAAATTGTCGGGGTGTAAGGTGACAATGAACTCCTTTTATCCCGAACAAGAATTAAGAAAGATTGGATTTGCCTTTATAGGGAAAGATATAAAAATATCAAGGAAGGCTTCTATTTATAACCCTCAACAGCTACATATCGGTGATAACTCAAGGATCGATGATTTCTGCATCCTTTCACCGGGAACCGGAGGGATCGTAATAGGCAAACATGTACACATTGCTTGTTATACAAGTCTCATTGGAAAAGGGAAAATTATCATAGAAGATTTTGTGAATTTGTCGTCTAAGGTCGGGGTCTATTCGAGTTCTGATGACTATTCCGGTGCGTATATGACAAATCCTACGATTCCCTCCGAATATACACATGTGATGCATTCCGATGTTACCATTGGTAGGCATGTAATTATTGGTGCAGGGAGTGTTGTCTTGCCAGGTGTTGTGATAGGTGAGGGCGCAGCGGTAGGTGCTTTGTCACTTGTGGTAAAGGACTGTCGGCCTTTCACGATCTATGGTGGTGTTCCCGCAAAAGAATTAAGAGAGAGAAAGCGGGGCATACTGCATTACGAAAAACTTTTCACGAGTGGTAAGAAAAAAACACGGGATGGTGAATCGGAATGATGAAAGATATCGATTGCAGTATCATAATACCAGTATATTTTAATGAGGAAACCATTCATGAATTGTACGATATACTCGAAAGAGAGGTAATTAAAAAAAACGACAAGAAGTTTGAAGTGATATTCATAGATGATGGCTCAGGGGATCAATCTCTTAAGAAAATCTTGGAGCTATGGGAAAAGAAGAAAGAGACTATAAGAGTAATAAAGCTTACTCGAAACTTTGGCCAGGTACCAGCGATGATGGCCGGATATCACAACGCGCGGGGTAGATGTATCATCAACATATCGGCTGATCTACAGGACCCTCCTGAACTTATCAATGATATGCTGCTCTCCTACTACGAAGAAGGATATGAAATTGTTGTCAGTTATAGAGAAGCACGGGATGAGTCCTTGTTTAGAACCTTGACTTCGAGAATCTTCTATAAGCTTACCAGGATTCTTAGCTTTCCTAATATGCCTTCTGGGGGGTTCGATTACGGTCTTGTAGGAGATAAAGCAAAACAACACATACTTCTTAAGACAGAAGCCAACCCCTTCTGGCAAGGTCAAGTTCTGTGGACCGGTTTCAGAACAAAGTTCATTCCATATACGCGCAGGAAAAGGGAACAGGGAAAATCGAAGTGGTCCCTTTCAAAAAAGATTAAGTACCTCATTGACGGGATAATGAGCTTTTCCTATTTTCCTCTTAGGATGATGTCAGTCTTTGGAATCATTACAGCGATTTGCGGTTTTGTCTATGCGGTTATCGTTTTTATTGCACGCATCTTCGGCAATGTTCCCTTCAAGGGATGGGCGCCGTTGATGATAGTCGTTCTAGTTCTTTCAGGAATACAGATGCTCATGCTGGGAACAATAGGGGAATACATCTGGAGGGCTCTCGACCAATCTAGGGGGCGGGAGCCGTATATAATTGAAAAGATGTTTGATCAGTAACTGTGCTTCGATAAGATCCCAGAAGCCGTCATAAGACCTTTTGGTCAGACGCTTGAATGGAGAAGCGCAATCGTTGAAGTGCAAACAACCTCATCGATAATGTTGTGCTAAGAAAAATATCCCCAAATGAATCTTCATAATCTATTTTTCAACTCAAAAAAGCTAATCGCGGGTGTATTTGACCGGACAGGCCTTATTGATACCGGGTTAAGGTTTTCTAAAAGGCGTTTTATTTTTGCTTATCATCGTGTATTGCCTGACCATGTAGCGAAGGATTCATTTATTCAGTCGTGCATGGTGACTTCGGCAAGTGCCTTTGAAGCGCAAATAAACTGGATGAAAAATTGTGGTGAGATAGTTAGTGTTGAAAAGATTGTAAACTTCGATCAGAAGAATAATGAACCCTGGTTTGCAATCACCTTTGATGATGGATGGAAAGACACATTCGACTGCGCATATCCTATACTAAAAAAATACAATATTCCTGCTATGGTATTTTTGGCAACGGATGCTGTTTCGACCGGAAACATGCCGTGGCCTGATGAAATTTATGAAAAAACGGGTGAAGCTATTCTGTGCGGCAGAAGTGATTCTGTCAGAGCATATTTCGTAGAAGATTTTTTGTTACAGCCCGATGATGATTCCCGACGTCATTGCAGAGAAGTTCTGGATGAGTTTATTGAAATCCTTAAGTTATGCGATCCGGGGGAACGATCAATGAGGATCAGAAAATATTATGAAAAAATTGGGGTTTCAACTCCGGCGATCTCGGGAAAGATGATGTCCTGGGATGACGCAAGAGCTATGCTTTGGTCGGGGTTAATTTCATTTGGTTCACACACAAAGAGTCACTTGATCCTTCAGGGGAGTGATCCTATGATCATCTCTGGTGAACTAACCGAGTCAAAAGAAGTTATTCAACAGCAACTGGGTGTAGAATGTGACTGGTTTGCTTATCCGAACGCCCGATGGGAAAAGGGGCATGAAAAAATCTTGGCCAATGCCGGATATCGATATAGCGTCACCTTGATAACAAAGAAACTTGACAAAAAAGATCCAACCCACATACTTCCGAGACACATTATGTATGACGATGTTGCGAACGTATTTGGCTACATGAAATTACGGATGCTCGGCATACCCTTTTTTTAATCCTGCGGAGGTTATCAAAAAAGTTATGGGGACAGTTAATGCTGATGTGAAGATACTTGGAGTTATTGATGAAGATCCTTTTGACTTCAGGACGTGGTCGGGGAGTTCGCGGTACCTGTTTCAATCGTTACGGGAAAAGGGGAATCTTTGTGGAGCAGTGAGTGCTCAACCCTCCAAATATATAAGTACTATATATAAGCTGTTAAGCTTTTATCCCAATATGGCTCACTGGAAGACAAGATATCATCTTAATGTTGGTTATTTCAAACAGATGACCAAGGTCGCACAAAATAAGATTGAAGGGTTTAGCCGTGACGAGTACAACGTTATACTTCAGGTTGGAGCGTGGTATGATCTTGCCGGAAGAAAAGGCAAGCGGACGGTATCGTATCATGATGGCAATCTCTATTCTCTTTTAAGTAGTGACCGGAACGGACATTTGAAGGATAAGCGATTCGTTAAAAAGTGTTTCACTCATGAGAAGGTTCTTTACCATAAGATGGACCTCTTGTTTACGATGAGCGACTGGCTAAGAGACAAGTTCTGTGAAGGGTTTGACCTGCATCCTGATAAAGTAGTGACTGTTGGCGCCGGGACTAATCTGCCCTATACCTTAGAAGTTGATAACAAGAATTACGATAGGAGAAGGGTATTGTTTGTTGGCAAGGCGTTCGAGAGAAAAGGAGGGAATGTTCTGCTGAATGCTTTTCAAGAGGTGCGAAGGGAATTACCTGACGCCGAGTTGATTATAATCGGCCCTCACTTGGCTGCTGTGCCCGATGGAGTGACATGTCTGGGTTATCTCTCAAAGGATAAAGATACCGATACCCTGCTGAATGAATATTCAAAAGCGACGCTCTTTGTGATGCCTTCACTATATGAACCTTTTGGGATAGTGTTCGCCGAGGCAATGGCACATAAGCTTCCGTGTATTGGAACACGGAACTGCGCGATGCCGGAACTCATAAAAGATGGCGAGACGGGCTATCTCGTTCCGGTTGGCGATTACAGAAAGCTTTCAGAGAGGATCATCTATATCCTGAAACATCCTGGGAAGGCCAGAGAACTTGGGGAGAATGGTTTTAAACACTATCAGGAAAACTATACTTGGGATAGAGTAACTAACAAAATAGTGGATGCCATAAGGGCCAGGCTTCTATAGCATAATGACCCTATTGTTTTTGAGATTGGATGAGTAATGTCGGTGCATTCCAAATTTGACCATAGGATCATTCACATCATTTCTGGTGACCTTTGGGGGGGGGCCGAAGCGCAGGCGTTCAGTGTCATTTCTGCTATCAAGCAAAGGGGGTTTGATGTCAGGTGTGTTCTTTTCAACGACGGGATGATGGCTATAAAACTTAGGCATCTTAAAATTCCTATAGAAATTGTCTTGGAGGGCCAGCATTCTTCTGTTGCCATTGCAGTAAGAATAAAAGAACTCATTTGTGCTATATCTCCAAGTATCATTCATGTGCACGATATAAAGGAGCATTTTGTTACAAAATTGGGCGTTATCTTATCGAGAAAAAAAACACCAATAGTCCGCACAGTCCATAGCAGGGCGGCGTTATCGTGGAGAAGGGCGCCACGACAAATGATTCGTTCAATCGCCGTGTATTCAAGTGGATGGATTTTAAAACGTTTCAGCAAAGATTGTTTTGTTGCAGTTTCAAGAGATATTGCAAAAGACCTCGATCACACAGTAAGACGTGGATTTGTAAAGACTATTTTAAATGGTGTGACCCTTAAGGAGCTCGATAGAGAGGTTGAAAGGGATGAAGTAAGGCGGAGATATAATGTGGGGGGTCTGTTTTGGATAGGGACAGCTGTCAGACTTGTGGATATAAAAAATATTCCAATGCTCATTGCCGCTACAAAAAGAATCGTGGGGGAAGGTATCCCATGCCGTGTATCAGTATTCGGTGACGGACCGTTACGTCAGCATCTTTTTGATCTCATAAGGGAATCAAATTTGACTGGGGTAATCTTACTTCATGGTTTTGAAGCGGATATTTTGCCTGTAATGCATTCGCTTGATGCCTTCGTTCTTTCATCCTTTCACGAAGGAATGCCGATAGCCTTGCTTGAGGCCATGGGAATTGGCCTGCCTGTTGTTTGTACCGAAGTGGGGGGGATGAAGGAGATCATCCAGAACTGTAAAAACGGCATTCTCATTCCCTCGAACGATGACAAGTCTCTTGCTATTGCCTTGAAACGGCTCTTTGATGATCCTGCTTTTGCAAAAGAACTTTCCATAAATGCTCGAGAAACCATAAAATCAAAATATTCAACCGAACATGTTGTGAAAGATCTTATTGATGTCTATGACTCACTTATTTGTCCGATTGGAGCTATAACGAATGGCTACTAAGCGCATTTGGATTGCATGGGAACGTCAGCGACGATCAATCGAACTAGCGAGAAGCTTCAACTGTCGTCTCTATATTATCGACTATTCCGGGTTATTCAGATATCCGAAAGCAACGCTTCAAACAATATGGATCGTTTTGAGAGAAAAACCAAAGGTCCTGTTTGTTCAGAATCCATCAATGATATTGGCAGCACTTGCCTGTATTATTAAAAGGTTGTTGGGGATATCGGTTGTTGTGGATCGCCATACAACATTCAGATTAGGCAAGAAGAAAGGAGGTTCTCTGAAGGTATGGATTTTCATGAGGCTTCATTATTTTACGTTAAGGATGGCTGATCTTACAATTGTCACGAACCGGTATCTCGCTGAGCTTGTTGAAGAAGCGCATGGTACAGCGGCAATCCTTCCAGACAAACTCCCAGAATTTGGTTGTGTAACCCCCATTAATTTGGGGTGCGAAAAAAATATTGTACTTGTCTCTTCTTTTGGAGAGGATGAACCCTTTGCTCATGTAATTCAGGCAGCCAAGAGGCTGGAGGGATCGGGTATTTGCATTCATGTAACCGGGGATGTAAAAAAGGCTGATCCATTGATCCGTAATGCACAGATTGATTCAATAAAATTTACAGGGTTCATCCCAGATGAGATGTATCCCGCGTATCTCCTTTCTGCAGATGCGGTAATGGTGTTGACGACAGCGGACCAGTGTATGCTCTGTGGATGTTATGAGGCCGTTTCACTGGAGCGCCCCTTGATCACATCTCGTACCCAGGTTTTAGAAGATTATTTTAGTGGAGCTGTTTTTGTTGAGGATGATGGCGATCAAATTTACAATGCAATATTGGCGGTATTAGATAACCCCAAAAAGTACGCGGCGAATGTTCGAGACGTCAAAAAACATATTTCACGCTCATGGATGATTGCCTTCCATAATATCGAAGGTATTATTTCGAACATTGAAAACCAAAACATGAGAGTTGAATAGAAATGATAACTTACGTTGCATTCATTTCATTTATAGAAGGAATTAACCTCCGATTCATGCTTCGGGGATTGCCCCTTCAAGTCTGTTCAGAATCATTTGGATGATAACATGAGACTAGGGTCTGGCGTAGCGGAGGCATATGATTCTGGTCTTATAATTGCTCTTCTGGGAAAGATTATCTCTGTACCAATAAAGACAATGTTCGTAACACTTCAGGATTACTTCCATGGCTATTACGTTTGAACTCGTTAATGGTGAAAAACCCGCATCTGATGATTTTACAGCTTGGGTCCCTGGCTGGTGGTATCGGACGGCAGGGCTGCCTCTGAAGACAGGGGACTTGTCCGGCAGATATCTATGGATTCTAGCAGGTTGGTTCTTGAGCGAAGAACAACCGAGTGTGGTAATCGAGCGGTTCCTGAAAAACGGGGATGTCGAGACGTTATTCAATGCTGATGGGCAGTTCCTTCTCGTTATCTATGATAGGTCATGGAGAAGTGTAAAGATATACCGTGACCGTACGGGAATGTTACCTCTTGTATATGGGTCAGGTAAAAAGGGATTTGCGTGTTCAATCTGGATCGAGAACGTGAGAAGTCTGACGGGCATTGAAGGTAAAGCATCCAAAGAGGTTTTAGATGAACTGCCGGTTTACAGGATCACATTACCTCCCGCCAGCATCATTGACAAGGTGAAAAGCCTTTCTGGCAAATGTTCCTTGAATATCGATGATAAGGGGTTTACATTAAATGAACATCCGATGGTTCCATCGAAAGACACCCGTTACAATACCCTAAAGGCTGCGAGTGATGATTTTGGAGAGACTCTTTCCAAGAGTGTCATAAAGAGAATAGATGGCCTGAAAGATATAGGGGTATGGTTAAGCGGAGGAAATGACTCCAGCCTTTTGGTCGCCTTATTAAGAAAATATTTTAACGGGAATGTCTCCACAATATTTGTGACCTTCGAAGACTATGACAGAGACTATAGAAAATATGCACGAGAGGTCGCTAGCCGGTTTGAAACCGATCATTCCGAAGTTGTGGTCGGAGTGAAAGACTATTTGAATCTTTGGGCAAAAACGATTCACATTATCCAAGAACCAATTAATGGCCCTGGCACCATAGGACAGGTTGCAGCCCTCAAACAAGTTTCACCCTCCGTAGAAATATTGTTACATGGTGATGGTGCGGACACGATTTTCGGGGGTCCCTATTGGGCACCAATGCTTTATATGTCGTATTTGGGTGGGGCTTTGCCCCGCCCTTTCAGAAGGTACCTGACACATGTGTCGAAAAACATGCATGAAAAAAGTTTCTTGTTCAAGGCGATAGCGAAAAGTCTGAAAGCATTGGGTACATCTTTAAAAGATTATCTTCATTCTGAAATTGTTTTTGGGGCAGAAGAACAAATTGATGAGGTTTTTGTCCGCGAGACTTGGCGCCATACCGTCGATGATTTTCAGCGGCATATTAAGGGCGATCCCTTGTCCGATGTGCTTCTGTTTCTACTCTTGCACTGGCACTCGATCTGGATCGGGTCGTTTAAGCGACTTGGTTTTTATTTTGATGTGCCTTATGTGTTCCCATTCATGGATTACGAGCTATTGAAATATTCCGTGAGATTGCCGGTGCATCTTCGATATCATTATGCGACAAAGAAGGCCCCTTTAATGAAGTATGCTGAGGGCTTTTTTAACAAGAGATTTATTTATAAACCTAAAGAAGGGTTCGGAGTTCCACTAAAAAAATGGTTTTACCTGCCAGACTCAACACCATTCCTGAATCTCCCACTTGAAGAAAGGAGTCTCAGGCGAGGCTGGTGGAAGGAGAATGAGTTAAAAAAAGTAATCGACTTGCACAAGTCGGGGCAAGGAACCGACGAATCAGCAGAATCCATCCCTTGGATAACTACCAACCTTGAACTCTGGGCGCGAATATGTCTTGAGGGGGATTCACCCGATTTATATAAACTATCATCGTAGTCAATAACCAAAGAAATATAGATCAGCTTGTTTCCCCTTCTGCATTCTAAAGAATCTTAAACCAATGAAGATAAAGAGAACATTCAAATTTGCAACTCTAGGCATGGCAATATTAACAATTGCACTTGCAGCAACAGTTGTGTCGTACAGTACAGTAGGCCCCAAGCAAGAGAGTATTTATGTTGATAATCTTATCATCAAGGACATAACAAACGGTTCATACTCTGTTCTCAATAGAAATAATAAAGGAAAAATTGCTGGCCTTCGGGCAACAGGGAAGACAATCGGTACGGCGATAACTAAGGTGATAGAGGACTTATCGGGTAGCGAGATGTCTATTAAGGGAATTCGGAGAATAGTGGCGGATATCAACAATGGAATAGGGTCGACGAATGGTAAAAATTGTTATCGAACAATTCATGGAGCGCTCAGTGCCATGAAGGGTGGTGATCATATATTAATACGTGGGGGGATATACAGGGAGGGAAGTATAACTATCCCATCGTCGAAAAACGGGACGAGTTGGGAAAACTATTCGGCAATTTCGGCATATAACAATGAACGTGTAGTTATTGATGCCGGCAGTAATAATACAAGCAATATATTTGCTATAGGAAATGATGACGATGCTTCTCCTATTCGATATTGGAAATTCGAAGGGCTCGAAATAACGGGTGGTGGTATGTCTGGCATCAGTTTTAGAAAAGGGCCCATTATCGTCCGTTATTGTTATATACATGACAATTATACCGGGTCAAGTGGTGAGCTTGAAGGGTCGAATCCTGCCGGAATTAGAGGAGCTTGGTGGCAAGATTCAATAATCGAATATTGTTATTTTAAGGATAACGGTAGTCTGGCTAACAATGGGCAGCATTCTGTTATAGGTGCTCAGTGCTATTCAGATTATGATTATATAAATTATCGTGATATCCATCCGAAAGATCCGGACAGATGTATTAAGAACAACACAATTCGATATAACTTATTCGAAAACACAAAAAACCGTGCGTTCTCAGGAATCCACCATAAAGGGCAGCAATTATTAGCATCGCATCCAATTCCTTACGAAAAAGATTTCGGAGCCCTTAGGGGGCATCCCCACAGAAGTTGGGGGGATAAGATACATCATAATATCTTTTTAGGTATCCCGAGGAGTATCGGATGCCAGCAGGACTTTGCCCAAGTGTTTAACAATATTATCGTGGACAGTAATGTTGGTATAGAGATATCTGATTATGAGACACGCACGGGGTCTACGGCTGTAACAGTCTATAATAATACTATTATTGGGGGACGTATTCTTGTTAATTTCGGACATCCATCGCGAGAGTATGTCTTGAATCCTTATATAATATTGATGAATAATATAATAGATGACTCTCCTCAGGACTACGATAGAAATTACAACCTGAGAATCGGTGACGGTTATGTGGCAAAATCATTCAATTATGATCGAAGAAGGGTAATGATAACTAATAATTATGTATACCGATATGATAATGAACATGATATTGGAGTTCCCTCTGAAAACCCTGGCGAAGGCCGACTTCTAATGACAATTGATGAGTACGGTAGAGGAAACAGGAAAAATGAAAATTCGCCGAGAGAAGTAAATTATCGAAAACTTTCGTCTGAAAACATCGACCCCTTATATCAGGGTTCAATCGGAACGAGCAAATTCAAGGTAAGAGGTGGCCACCGTATAACAGACTCGATTTCAATTTCTGAAATTAGTGTTTCAAGGGATCATCCATATCTAGAAGATGTTGAATTACCAAGATATATCGGAGCAACGGGTCTCACGAAAGATAGCGGGGAAAGGTGGGATCCTGAGAACCCTGACCCTGGTGACGCTGGATGGGTGGATTATGTATGGTATGTAGTAGGAAGAAAATTGAAACCTCCCCAGAATGTTAGAATTCACTAGATTGTATAAGCCTACTGACTGAAAGAAAGTGCCCATTGGCTTTTAATGGGGAATAATTAGTGCTGGTTGGGGAATACGACTAAATGAAGATACTTTTTTATTTATCTATTGTGATGATCATATATGCCTATTTCGGCTATCCCATAACGTTGCTCATAATTCGATTGATCAGTGGGAAGAACGGCGTGCAAAAGGGTTTACATTCTCCCAATATATCGGTGATTATAACCGCATATAATGAAGAGGCGAATATTCGGCAAAAGATCGAAAACACTCTATGTGCAGAATATCCCGAAGATAGATTGCAGATAGTTGTCGTATCAGATGGTTCAACTGATCGTACAAACGAGATAGTCCGTGAGTACGAATCTAGAGGCGTAGATTTTGTACCGATAAAAATTCGTGTGGGAAAAGAGAATGCTCAAAAGGAAGCCCTGAAACACACGAGGGGAGAAATTATTATATTTACAGATGTAGCTTCAAGTATGCAACGGGATGGCCTTGTTGAGATTGTACAGAATTTTGTCGATCCTGTGGTGGGTTGTGTGAGCAGCGTTGATAAGGTATGCAATGACTATGAATTGAGCGGTGGAGAGAGGCTCTACGTATCATATGAAATGTTTTTGAGGAAGCTTGAGTCACAGGTGTATTCAATCGTCGGCGTAAGTGGATCATTCTTTGCGCTAAGATCTGAGATATGTAAATATCTTCAAGGGGATATGCAAAGTGATTTTTCTGCGGCCATTTATTCAATAAAGCTGGGTCTGCGAGCAGTCAGTGATGAGACTGTACAAAACACATATAAAGAGGGTGCAAATATCGATGATGAATTTGAAAGAAAGGTGCGGACTGTCATCAGGGGCATGACAGTGTTTTTCAGACACCTGGATATGTTGAATATTGTAAAATACGGATTATTTTCATACTGCTTATGTTGTCACAAACTTTTAAGATGGCTTGTTCCTTTTTTCTTGATTACGGCATTTGTAACAAATGCCGTAATTGCGCCGCATTACGTGCAATACCTTATAGTATTTATAGTGCAGATCATGTTTTATGGTGCGGCTTTAATAGGGATGTTGAGCAACCGTGGCTTAACGATAGTAGCAAAAATTCCTAGATATTTCACGATAGTAAACAGTGCAATACTGGTGGCGTGGTGGAAATATTTGACTGGGGAACGGATAGTGACATGGGAACCTACAGAAAGATAGCGTGTACAAATCAAGCTCTTTTTGAACAGCCAGACCTTTTTTGTGTTTAGATTCCCGTTGCTTTTGCCGACCGTTCTTGGCCAGTTTTTCCCCTCAACGGTTTAAATCGTAAGCTATAGGAAGAAATTTTCCTATTTCTAAAAATTTCGCAAAAAACTCAAACAGCACCCAGTCAAAGGGAATTTAAAAGGTCCCAGGGGCTAACTGTTCGGAAAGAGATTCATTTTTACACATGAATAAATACGCTGAAAATAATTACCATAGACTTCCAATCTTCATGCAAAACGTGCTGTGTTCTCTTTATGGGACCATGCTTTATATGGAGAGGTATGCACCACCATGGAAGCGATACTATAATTATTTAATAAACACACAGTCTATGAGTAATGAAGAAATTGATCGAATGCAGATTTCTTTACTGAAGGGACTGATATCGCATGCTATAGACTATGTGCCGCATTATCAGCAAACGATCCAGCTCAAAAAAGAAGATTTGCGACGGTTTGATTCCATGAACATGCTTGAATATCTTCCGATTTTGGAAAAATCAGAATTTAGAGAATCAGCAGAAACTTTTATCTCTAACTATTACGATAAAGCCAAACTAATCAAAATTAGCACTAGTGGAACAACCGGAACACCCTTAACCATATATACTTCTAGAGAAGCACGCAAAATGAACTACGCATTTTTTGAGCGTTCGAAGTTCTGGGCTGGCATAAAAAGACTCGAAAGAAGCATAACATTCGCCGGCAGGGCAATAGTCCCCGCACAGCAAAAAGACCCTCCATTCTGGAGGGTCAATGTACTATTCAACAATACCTTGTTTTCGTCATATCATCTCAGCAATAAGAACCTTCCATACTATGTGGATAGAATTAGAAAAATTCAGCCGCATTTCATAGACAGCTACCCATCCAGTATCGGCATAATTGCTAGGTATATCATAGATAATAACATATGTGATATAAAGCCCAAGGCAATAATAACTTCATCTGAAACTTTATTTGACGCTGAAAGGGAAGAGATTGAGAAGGCTTTTGGGTGCCGGGTTTATGATCAATACGGTAGCGCAGAACAGGTTACGTTTGCCTGTCAATGCACAAAAGGGGCTTATCATATAAATCCTGAGTATGGCTTTGTTGAAGTGTTAGATAAAAACAATAGACCATTGGAGAAAGGAATGTTGGGTGAGTTTGCTTGTACCGGTTTTATAAACCGTGCAATGCCTCTCATTAGGTATAAGATCGGCGACATGGGGATTCTAAGCGATAGAAAATGTGATTGTGGTTGTAACTTTCCGCTTGTCGAAAGAATATGCGGACGAACTGACGATATCTTGATTACACCTAGCGGCAAGTATGTAGGCAGACTTGACCCTGTTTTTAAGGGGGTGGGGCATACCATTAAGGAGGCGCAGATCATTCAGGAAAAGTTGGATTTAATAACGATTTTAGTGGTTAAAGCGCCTGGGTACACTGACAAAGATGGTGAGTCTATAATCAAAGAGCTAAAGAAAAGAATGGGGCCTGCTATGAGCTATGCGATTAGACTTGTAGATTCCATACCCAGAACGAAAACCGGCAAGAGTAGAGCTGTGATACGGAAAGTGGAAGAATGACAAAGACCGTGTTGATTAACAAAACCTTGGATGTCCTGATCTGTTGTAGGAGGGCTAACTTTACCTCACTGGCTCGGTGAGACTATGACCTGCGGGATTTTGCTTAGAAAAAGTTATGAGCCCCCCACAGCCAGAAGATGTTAACTTTAAAAGGTTATGATAAAATATACCCCGGAGTCAATTAACCAAATTTGAACGAGGAGGAGTACATAAAGTGGCAAATATTTCTTTTGACGTAAGGGCTGGGCGCGTCAGATCGAGCGTTAAAAGAGACGTTCCGCAAACGCAGAAATCCGTTAGCGATGTGATACGGGAGTTAAAAGAGGGGATGAAAAAGCCGACAGGGGAAGACTATCGGGAACGTGCGATCGCGATTCACGGGCTCGTGTGCGCTCGGTGCGGCAGGGAGTTTGATCATACCAATAGGCACCTTCTAACCGTTCACCACAGAGATGGCAATCATCACAACAACCCCCCGGATGGGAGCAACTGGGAAAATCTGTGCGCCTATTGCCACGAAGACGCACACAGTCGGGAAGTCCTTGGCGAATATTTCGATGGGACCTCGGGCGGCAGGGATGATGCCGTGATGGTTTATAAGGATGAGTTTGCGGGTGCTGGACTTGGCTCTCTGGGGGCTAAACTGCAGGAGGCTATGAAGAAGGGTAAAAAAAAATAGCAACGGCTGGCCCACGCCGGAGGGTGTGGCTGCCGTTCCCGACAAGCTATCCTTTCTGAAGCAGAGTCTCCTGAAAAAACAAAATCACTTGATAATATGAGACCTTTGCATGGCAGACCATTCCCCCCAAGCCAGGTTTTGGGGCCGATTTTTCAGAAAGATGAGCCGAACCTGAGATGATATTTGTGTTAGGACGAGCCCGTTTTACTGTGACTTTAGCAGGGATACGGCGCGGAATGCGCATAATCTATGCTTAAAAATGGAAATTATGAAGCGGTTGTGCAAAGCTCTCGTTAGGATAAAAGAAAAGCGGGATCATGCGCCAATCCCGCTTTTCTTTTATCCGATCGGAATCCCGCTCGGTTTTTCTAATCTGCCAACTGGAAGGGCCGTGAGGCGGAAAGGGTCAGCATGACCCTGTTATCCACGTATTCATCACCTGGATCATCGCTCATCCGGTTCAGATAGGAATATTCCAGACCGAGGGAGTACCAGCGGAGAAATCTCATCCTAAAACCACATCGCCCCCTGTAGGTTTCATCCTCCGTATCGGACAGGTATCTGTTCTTTCGGTAAGAGGCGCCAGCGTAAGCATTTATATTCTGCATGACCGTATAATCCACATTACCGGCAATGGTCCAATACCGCGTATAATCCCTTTGCTCAGCATCCAAATAATCCTCATCCCATCCGCCTCTGCCCATCAGCGAGACGGCCCCTCGCTCAAACTTACTTTCCAGGGTTGCCCCGTAGCTCACGTGCCCCGTATCGTTTTCTGTTCCATATCCGTTCGGCTTGTAGTACCCCGTGTCCAGCGACAGCGATGTCCGGGAGGAGAGCCCGTGAGTTATCCCTACAGATCCCTCGTGAACCTGGCGATCTTTTCTCGATGCCTTTTCGAAGTCCCTTCTCGTATACCCGTAACCGATGTACCCCGTTGTGCGCGGATTAAAGCGGTACAAATAGCGAATATCGACTTCGTGACCATCAAAATTATCACCCTCGGGGGCACCGTCATTACGCTCAAATTCGGTCCTGGTAAAGCGGTACTTCAGATCCGTACCGTTGTGTACATCGAACCAATAAATCAAGCCGGCATACGGACCATGCTCAATAGTGTCATCCAGGGAGGGGTCCTCGTTTTCCAAGAGTTCATGTCTGTATCCGGCCGTCAGTAAGTCCTCGGGACCAAATTGATACGACAGAGCGGCGTCAGCCACATTTCTCTCATAGGTATACAGGGTATGCCTCGATCTCCGCCTCTTTTCGTAGTCCGCAAAGGACTCCTCTGTAGCCTCTTCCGATTTGAGATAATATTCCTCCAGGTCAACCCTCCAGGATTCTCCAAATTTCTGCCAGAGGTTCAGCCGGGCGTTGTGTCTGGTCGTATCGTTGTTCGTATATTCATGATATTTGACAAAGGTAGGCGAGTAGTAAAGGTTCAGGCCGTTATTGCTTGAATAGAGGTCGAATCCGATCCCCGGCGAGACGGTCGTTATATAATCCGATTTTCTATCGTCCTTGTCTAAAAAAATATTATCATCATAGGTCTCGCCGACGGTTATCATCGGTACAATTTCAATACGGCCCTTCCCCATGGCGGGAGGAGACACCAAGACACCCACCATCACAGCTATCACGACAAAAAAGGCAGCAAACTTTTGTTGATGGCAGGCAGTCATAGTTTTATCCTTGGAAGATGACCCAGCACGGGGAGGTGACTGACATCCACTATGTCGACTTCGTGGCGAATGGTCCCTTGGGTAAACTCCGGCAGCAACGCCGCCCCTATCCCCAGCATCAGCCCCCCGAGAATAATTATGATCATAAGCCGTATTTCCGCCTTCCTCGAAGGGGCGACAGGAAACGCAGGAGGACTTATTACCCTAATATTCCCCACTATTCCTGCTTCCTTTACCTGACTTGTAAAATAGACCCCATCCAACTCCGCAAATCGTTCTTTATCCATCTCTACTCGGGCTTGGAGCCGCTTCATCTGCAATTGGATATTGATATCGCGAGCCTCGTCAAAATCACCCGGAATCTGGTACTGTTTTTTATAATCGAAGACCGCCTGTTCTGAATCCTGGAACTCCTGGTAGGCGTGGTTTCTCTGCTTTTCCAGAAAATCCCTTTCGGAACTAACCGCCTTCTTGTTGTCCTCAAGATTGGACGCGAGACAGACATCGATATAGCTTCTGGCCAAGACCAAGGCAACATCCCTGTCGGTGCTCTTTGCTGTAATCCAGATCAAGGCTGAGGTGGGGGCACTTGTGATTTCCACCCTCTTTTGTATCTCCGTTAGGAGACTGACCTCCAGCAAGGGTTGCGACACAGGTTTCGACCTCACGCCAAACAACCTTAGCGCCCCTGCCTTGATCTGGGGGAAGATATCCACCTCGGCTCGTAAATTACTCTTGGCTTTTTCGGGTAAAATTTTTAAGACTTCCGCGGCAAAAAAGGAACTCTTTATTTTTTCCTCCTCGGTCGTAACGTACAACCCTGGCACCCTTCCCGTACCCAGAGTTTCCTGCTTGGCCTGGGAGATCGCGGAACGGGGTTCCTCAACCAGGAGGGTTGCCTGGCTGACAAACTTGGGCTTGATAAGGGGAGAAAGAAGAGTCAGCGCGAGAAAAATGCCAACAAGAAAAAAGATGAGCACCATCCATTTTCTCTCCAAGATCGGGACACCATACTTAGATGTATAAATAGAAATATCAAACTGCCTGTCTCTCGCCTTCTCGCTCATATTGATACCGGTATGAAAAACCTCTCTAGAATTGGTGGTTATACACTATTCCCCTGATTTTACTGCTCCCCTGAGGAATAGCGGCGATAGCATTTTCCAGCTCGGCCTTTGTCGTCCTTTTGTCCTGAACAACAATGACCACCATATCACAAATGAGACTCAGGAGAGCAGGATCTACATTGCTCCTGTTCTGAACGAGCAACGGAGAAGTATCAAACAGTATCAGATCAAACTCTTCTTTCATTTCACGGATCAGGTTATCCAGAAGTGAACGGTTCAGAAAAGGGGAGATGTCCGTGTCGACCCGGCCAGCCGACATTATCTGCAATCCCTTGAGATTAGTATCCCTTAATGCCTCTTTCCAGGGCAGAAGCCCCAACGCAACCGCGCTGAACCCTTTTCCTATTTCAAGCCCAAAGGAGAGGTGGAGCTGTGGCCGACGCATGTTCAGGTCTACCAGCAACACCCTCATGGCACCGAAGCGGGCTATATTGTAACCCAGCACAGAGACCAGAAACGTGCTGCCGACATCGTCGTGGGGACTGGCAACCATAACGGTCTTGAGATTTAGCTTTTGGAGTTCGCCCACTACCCCTTCCCGGATCCTATGGACTTCCGCATAATCGAAGGCCTCGTTGACAAGTCTACTTGGATTCAATGTACACGCTCACCTTTGCGAAAAATGTTCTATCCCCAAACAACAACTCCGCAACCTCCAAGATAGGGAGGTGCCGCCCCTCCTGCTTTGATAGGCCACCAACCTCGACTCACACTATCATTAATCTTCGATCATGAACAGATGCGGTCATAATAACAGAAAAAAAAATGAAAAGTAAAGCAATAAATCAATTTAAAAAGTTCACCCTGATTTCAACCCCATTTCCGCAAAGAAGCGACCGCAACATGTAAGAGAATACTTCAAGCATCCGGCGGTCGCATATGCAGCATAATGGATATATTCAAACACCGGAGCAATATGAATGAGATTGTACGTTTGATGCCCCGCTGCTTGCGGCGGGACAGTTCATTCCGCCAAACGTATCAGCGTCACTGCGTACTGCGACTACATCAAAGATTGATCAAGCCGATTAATCATGATACGAGAAGCTGTGCTGAATAATATACCTGTAACCTTGGATCAAGTGTTCAATCCACGTTCCGTAGCGATCGTGGGAGTTTCTGCGAATAAACCGAGGTCTTTTGCCGCTTCCGTTGTAAAAGCCCTCAAGGCCGCAGGCTTCCCCGCCGTCTACCCTGTAAACCCCAACCACACGGAAATGTTTGGCTTACCTTGTTATTCCTCCATTTCTGCCATCCCCGGTTCGGTGAACCATGTTATCGTGAACATCCCGGCGGAAAAAACCCTGGATCTGCTCGATGATTGCGCTCGGAAAGGCGTCACATCGGTTCATTTGTTTACCGCCGGCTTTCGGGAAAGCGGCGAGCGGGAAGGGATCGAGCTTGAACAAGTCATATTGCAAAGGGCGCAGGCCGCGGGCTTCCGCATCATCGGTCCCAACTGTACCGGTTTGTATGTCCCCAGGGCCCGGTTCATTCCAATCTCTCGTATACCCGGATCGCCGGGTCCTGTCGCCTTCCTGTCGCAAAGCGGCGGGCACGCCTATGATCTCCCGTTCCACGCCGGTCCCAGGGGAATCACATTCAGCAAGGTGATCAGCTATGGCAACGCCCTGGATATCAACGAATGCGAGTTGCTTGAATATTTTGCCGATGACGACGAATCGGAAATCGTTGCCATCTATATCGAAGGCGTAAGGGAAGGCCTCAGGTTTCGTCGCGCTCTTGAAAAAGCAGCCGGGGAAAAGCCCGTCGTCATCTGCAAGGGAGGCACCAGTGACGCGGGCCTAAGGGCCACACTGAGCCACACGGCCAGTTTGACATCGTCCGTGAAGGTCTTTGACGCCCTTTGCCGTCAAGCCAACGCGATCCGGGTCGATGATATCCAGGAGATGATCGATGTCCTAGTGGCCATTCGCTTCGCCGTACCGTATCCCAAGGGCAGAGGTGTCGCCGTTGTCGGCCAAGGCGGCGGTCCGAGTGTGCAGGCAAGCGATCAGATGGAACGTATGGGATTGTATTTTCCCCCCCTGGCGCCGGATGTTCACCGGAAACTGGAAGAATTTCTGCCGACGGCAGGAGCAATATTTTCCAACCCCCTGGATGCGACCAATATTCTGCTACCGGACATCATGTACCAGACCATGAAAGTCATCGGCGGCTCTCCTGATATCCATATGATGCTCTACCATATGGGATTTCACCCGGCGACACACTGGGGGCGTGGATGGTATGGGAATGACGCCTTCCTCAAACCGGCAACCGAGGCACTGCAAAAAGCCCACCGGGAAACCAGAAAGCCCGTGCTGCTGGCCCTCGGTCTGCCCTCTGATCTGGCGGGCGCGGAAGAACGGTTGCAGGTGCAGGAATCGTTTATGAAAGCGGGCCTTCCTGTCTTTCACTCCCTCGAAAAGGCCGCCCTGGCCATGGCCAGGGTTGAGACCTGGCATCGGCGCTTCAAGCCTCAGGACCAAGACATTAATTCTTGATTATGACCTTTACCGTACCCTGATGAGCGATTCCATGTAGTCGTCAGGTCTGTCATATCCGAGGAGCAGGAGGATTGTCGAGGCGATGTTGCCCAGCCCCGCCTCAGGAATTTCGGCGCGTTCATACCGGCTGGTATCGGGGCCGTGGATAATGAAAGGCACCGGATTGAGCGTGTGACTCGTCTGCGGTTTGTACTCCCCACCTGGACCCATGACGGCCCTTCCCGTCTTTTCGTCCACGGCTACCATCTGCTCGCAATTCCCATGATCGGCCGTTATGATCACTGTTGCGCCGAGTGCGTCGGCCGCTTCAACGATCCGCCCCACCGCACGGTCCACGGCCTTTATCGCTTCCACCGCCGCCGGGAGCGACCCGGTGTGTCCCACCATATCCCCGTTGGGAAAGTTCAGACGGAGGAACCGGTATGCTCCGGATTTCATCGCGGCAATTGCATGAGAGGCTATCTCATCTGCCTTCATCTGCGGTGCCTGATCAAAAGGCAGACGATCGGATTCGATCTCCTCCCATTCCTCGGTCTTTGCATCAAACTTGGAGGAGTTATTCCCGTTCCAGAAATAGGTCACGTGGCCGAACTTCTGAGTTTCACTTATGGCATACTGCGGGACACCATTGTGTGCCAGGTATTCCGACAGTGTCCGATCAATTGCGGGCGGCTCAACAAGATATTGGGGGGGCATGTGCGTGTCCTCATCATACTCGAGCATGCCGGCGTAGAGAACAGCAGGATGACGCTTGCGTTGAAATCCTTTGAAATCGGCCTCGACAAACGCGCGGCTGATCTCGATGGCCCGGTCGCCCCGAAAGTTGAAGAGGATAACGCCGTGTTCGTCGCCGATCTGGGCGAGGGGTTTTCCCGGATTTTCGGAATCATGAACAACCCAGTGGGAAAGGTACTGATCGTCAACGGCCTCTTTTTCGCGTAGGAGCCTGATGGCGGTGAGGCTGTCGGGGAACCGGGGCCCTTCGCCCAGCACGTGGGCATGGTACCCCCTCTCGACGATGGACCAGTCCGCCTCGTAACGGTCCATGGTGGTCACCATCCGGCCACCCCCGGAGGCAATGAAGTACCGGCGTCGCTTTCCCTGCTCAAGGGCCCTCGCGCGCAGTGACCAGAGATAATCTTCCAACTCGCCGAAGTAGCGCAGGGCGCTCAGGGGAAACACATCCCGTCCGTCCAGGAGTCCATGGATATACACCTCTTCCACCCCTTCCCGGTCGCACTGTCCGACGAGCGAGATGAGGTGGGCGAGGTTGCTGTGAACGTTCCCGTCCGATATGAGGCCTATGAAGTGGATCGGCGTCTTCTTCGCCCGAGCATTAGCGATGATCTCCCTCCAGATCTTTCCCTCAAAGAGGCGACCGCTTTCGGTGGCCTCCTCGACGAGTTTCGCACCCTGGAAAAACACCCGCCCCGCGCCAATGGCGTTGTGACCGATTTCACTGTTCCCCTGGTCATGGTCCGAGGGCATCCCGACCGCTGTTCCGTGCGCCTTCAGAGTAAGCACGATCTTTTCGTGCTCCATGAGCCGGCACAGATTGCGCGGAGCCGCGATTTCGACGGCATTGCCCGGATATCCGTCTTTCTCCCCCCGGTACAGACCAACGCCGTCCATGATAATCAGGAGCAACGGGCCTTTCACCCCTTCATAGTTTGATAGACGACTCAGTTCCAAATGCATGGCAGCCCTCCCGGGAAGAGCCGGTTGCCGGTGAAAGCTATCGTGCCCCCAGTAATTTTCTGGCGATAACGACCCTTTGGATCTCGTTGGTGCCCTCGTATATCTGGCATATTTTAGCGTCCCGCATGTGCCGTTCAGCGGGGTAATCCTTGCAGTAGCCGTAGCCTCCGAATATCTGGACGCCTTCTATGGCGGCTCTCATGGCCACGTCGGAGGCGTACATCTTTGCCATCGCAGATTCCTTCTCGAAGTTATACCCGTTATCCTCCAGCCACGCGGCCTTGAGGAGGAGCATCTCCGCCGCGTCCAGTTCGGTGGCCATATCGGCCAGTTTCCACTGGATCGCCTGGAATGATGTGATAGACTGTCCGAACTGCACCCGTTCCTTCGCATACGCGAGGGAATCTTCAAGGACCGCCCTCCCGATGCCGCAGGCCTGGCACCCGATGCCGATCCTGCCGGCATTGAGCCCCTCCATCATCTGATGAAATCCCTCGCCGGGTTTCCCCAGGAGGTTCTCGGCTGGCACTTCGGCGTCTTCAAAAACCATCTCCGCCGTGCCGGAGGCGAGGATACCCATCTTGTTCTCTATGGTTCCGACGGAAAAGCCGGGGGTATTTTCCAAATCCACGATGAGATTCGAGATTCCCTTGTACCCCTTGGCAGCGTCCTCGGTTACGGCCAGGACGCAGTACTTTGCCACATTCCCGCTGGTGATAAATTTCTTGACGCCGTTGACGATATACTTGTCACCCTTGAGCTCGGCCCGGCACCGGAGAGCGGCTGCATCGCACCCTGCCCCCGCCTCGGTCAAGGCATAACACCCCTCTACATCGCCACCGGCCACGGGTGCCAGGAACTTCCTCTTCTGTTCATCCGTGCCGTAGGTCTTGACCGGGTGCCCGTACAGGGAATTGTTCACCGACGTAATGACGCCGCAACTCGCGCAGCCCCGCGAGATTTCAATCAGGGCCATGACATATGTCACGTTGTCCATACCCGCTCCCCCGTATTCGGTGGGAACGGATACACCCATGAGGCCCATCTCCCCCAGCTTCCTGCATATCTCCTGGGGATGCCGGTGGGTATGGTCCAGCTCTTCGGCCGCCGGCTTGATCTCTTCATTGACAAACCGTGTTACCATATCCTTTACCATCTGCTGTTCTTCCGTAGGCGCAAAATTCATAAGACACTCCTTTTCAGTTGTTCTTTTGGGCAATTACCTGCCGATATAATTAGGTTTTCTCTTTTCAAGAAAAGCTTTCATTCCCTCTTTCTGATCACGCGTGCTGAAGCACTGAGAGCAACATTGATTCTCCAGCCTGTTGGCATTATCGAGTGACAAGTCATAACCAAAATTGATGGCATCTTTTGCCATCTTCATGGCAAATGTCGGCATGCCGGTCAGTTTTATCGCAAATTTTCTGGTTTCTTCCATAAGCTGCCCGGAGGGGTATACCTTGTTCGCCAAGCCGATTTCGTATGCCCTCGCAGCGTCAATCTGTCCCCCGCCCAGCACAAGCTCCTTCGCGCGCCCCATGCCAATCAAACGGGGAAGCCTCTGTGTACCGCCCCAGCCAGGGATCAGGCCTATCAAGATTTCCGGCTGGCCGAACTTCGCGTTCTCAGCGACAAACCGCATGTCGCAGGCCAGAGAAATTTCCGTACCCCCCCCCAGTGCGAACCCATTAACCGCCGCTATGGATGGTTTCGGAATGGTTTCAAGGAGTCGAAGAACTTCATGCCCCAGCTCCATGAATGCGAGGGCATCGCAAGGCTCCATGTCCTGCATCTGTGCTATGTCGGCGCCGGCCACAAAGGCAGTATTTCCGGATCCGGTCAATATGATAACCTTGACATTATCATCATCTTTGCATGCCGTAAGGGCAGCCTTTAATTCCATCATGGTCTCGGAATTCATGGCGTTGAGAGCCTTCGGCCTGTTGAAGGTAATGGTGGCTATCCCCTCTTCCACAACGAAAAAAATATTTTTATATTCCATGTGTCATCTCCTTTTTACTGATTACTATAATCGTACAAACCTCTTCCCGACTTTCTCCCCAGGAAGCCCGCATCCACGCACTCCTTCAAGAGGGGCCACGGGCAATATCTGAAATTACAAAACCCCTTTACGCCGCCGAAAGTTTTTATCTCCACACTTTCTCCTCCTCTTGTTGGCCCGGCGTAGTAACTGTCATTCCCGCGAAGGCGGGAATCCATGAAGGCCTGGATGCCGGCTCAAATCCGGCATGACATCTTTTAATTATTTGGCGGCCGCACCAATACCTTCTAATTCCTTGTTACCCCGTGGATATTTACGCTACACTCTTTCAAGAACGATGGACATTCCCTGACCGCCTCCTATGCACAATGAGGCGAGACCGAGATTCAGGTCCTTCTTTTTCATCTGCATCGCAAGGCTGTAAGTGATCCTGGCTCCGGTACATCCGATGGGGTGCCCGATGGAAATTCCGCTGCCGTTGAGGTTGCAGTTGTCGAGACTGACGTTCAGCTCGCGCATGCACGCGATTGCCTGGCAGGCGAAGGCCTCATTCAGCTCGATGTAATCCATATCCGTCACCGTCAGCCCCAGCTGATGCATAACCTTCCTTGTGGCCGGAACGGGTCCCAACCCCATATAGGCGGGATCCACGCCGCCTGACGCGTATCCCTTTATCTTCGCTATGGGTTCTAGCCCCAGTTCCTTTGCCTTCTCAGCGCTCATCAACACAACAGCCGCTGCCGCATCATTGATGCCGGACGCGGTGGCGGCGGTTACAGTTCCCTTCCCATCCGTTGTAAAAATGGGGTTGAGCTTTGCCATCTTTTCCAGTGTTGTTTCCCTCGGGTGTTCATCTACTTCGAATACCTTAGGATTACCCTTGGATTGCGGTATGACGACCGGCACAATCTCGTCCTTGAATTCACCGCTGGCGATCGCCGCCAGTGCCCTCTGGTGGCTGAGGAGCGCGAGTTCATCCTGCTCTTCACGGGTGATACCGTAGAGCGCAGCGATATTCTCGGCCGTAAATCCCATGTGGTACTTGTTGAATATTTCATAGAGACCGTCGTGAACCATGGTATCGGTGATCTGACCGAAGGGCATATCCATCCGGTACCCCCACCTCGCATTCGGGAGGGCGTAAGGCGCCTGACTCATTGACTCCATGCCACCGGCAACGACCACATCCGCATCCCCCGCCTTGATGGCCTGGGCGCCTAGTGCGATAGCCTTCATCCCCGACGCGCAGATCTTGTTAACGGTGATCGTAGTAGTCTCTTCAGGCAGACCGGCATATATGGATGCCTGACGTCCCGGATTCTGTCCCTGACCCGCCTGGATAACGTTCCCCATGATACACTCATCAAAGTACGCGGGTGTCAACGAATCGTCATAATCATAATATTTTTGGTTTATATCCGTCCTGTCGAATCCTCCGAACACGTCAGCGCGGCACGATCTGATAAAGTCGGTGATAGTGGGCCTGA
This sequence comes from Syntrophales bacterium, assembly GCA_028718565.1. GTDB lineage: Bacteria > Desulfobacterota > Syntrophia > Syntrophales > UBA2210 > UBA6078. The sequence goes on from JAQULO010000008.1 coordinate 36,511, forward strand.
GACCAGCCCTCTTGATCGCCTCTTTGATAACAAGTGCGCCGAGATCGACGCATTTCACATCCTTGAGAGAACCGCCGAATGTACCGACGGCGGTTCTGGCTCCGCTTACGATAACTACTTCTTTCATAAAATGTCTCCTTTTCTTGTCTGTATATGTACCGAGGATGTTCTCCGTTGTATCCTCAATCAAGGCTCTCCACAAACTCCACCTTCCGGGGAGATTTGTATGAAGAGAGATATTCTCTACAGTGCTTCATGATATCTCTTCTGCTGAGTGAAGCACCCCGTTTTTTTACGACAAGAGCTCTGACAACTTCTCCTCGCATGAGATCATTCTTTCCGACGACCCGTGCGTCGCTAACGGCCGGGTGCATCCTGAGGATGTTTTCGACCTCCGTGGGATATACGTTGAATCCGCTGGTGATGATCATTCGTTTCTTACGCCCTTCAAGAAAGATGTACCCCTCTTCATCTATCCGCGCCAAGTCTCCGGTGTGGAGCCATCCATTCCGAATGACCTCCGCCGTTGCCTGTCCGTTCCGGTAATATCCCTGCATGACATTGGGACCCCTGATGACGAGTTCTCCCACCCCCCCTGTCGGAAGCCGGGAACCCGCCTCATCGAGCACCTGCGCCTCTACATCGGGTATCGGGAGGCCGATGGATCCCGGTTTTTGCAAGCCATCTATCCTTTCGACCGAGCAGCAGGGGGAGGCCTCCGTCAGACCGTATCCCTGAACCAGCATGACGCCGAACTTCTTTTCGAACAGCGGGATGTATTCCGGCGGCATTGCCGAACCACCGGTAATGCAGAATCTCAGGGAACCGACATTATACTTGTCAGCTTCCTCAAACAGCAACATCCCCAGAAATATCCTCGGAACGGCTGCCACATAGGTGATTTTCTCTTCTTCTATGGCCTTGAAGACGGCTCCAAGATTGAACTGGTCGACCATGACAAGGCTGGCACCCGCCTTCAAGATCATCAGCATGTTGGCGACGGACCCGAAGGAATGAAACAGCGGGATGAGACACAGTCCTCTGTCGTCCGGTGTCCCGTTCAAGAGCTCTTCCAGCAGGAGGGATTGTGAGGAGAGGTTGCGATGGGTAAGAACGGCGCCGAGTGGGGTTCCTGTCAGTCCTGAGGTATAGATCATCACGGCGGGGTCGTCACCGGCAATCTCCGGCATTTCGAGTTCGAGATCCTCCCCTTCCAGAGAACCGTTTATGGAGAGGGTGCCCGGGGTGTCGTCGGTCGTTATCAGGTGCTCGAACCGCGGCAGCCTTTCCCGTATCTCTTCAATCCGCTTTGCCGAGGACGGGGCGGTAACACATGCCTTGGCATCACAGTTGCCGAGGAGATACAGCAACTCATGGGGGGTTGAGGCGGTGTTGATAGTGACGGCAACCGCTCCAAGCTTCAGGATGGCAAAATAGGATATGATAAATTCCGGTATGTTGGGGAGCATGATTGCAACCTTATCCCCCTTGGTCACGCCGAGAGCTTTCAATCTGTTGCCGAAGGAGTTTACCCCCCTGTCCAACTCGGAGTAGGAAACACTCGTATCCTCATATATAAGGGCCACCCTGTCCGGATAGGTGGTGCAGGTATGTTCCAACATCATCCCCAGATTCTGTACCATGCGCATCTCCCGTAGTGTCTGGCAAGATCAAACAATTTTTCGCACCCCCCAATATCATAACGAATGCTTTACTGCAACAGAATTGCAAGGATGCCTCTACAGCTGTGGCATGATCATAGCTTCGCGGCGAGTGATTGTCTTGACATTTTGGTGCGGTGTAATATACATGTCAGGCCCGGTGGGGGGGGACAAAGGACCGGAAATCTTTTGTGGGGAGGACCATGGCAGTAATCATTGACGGTACAAAAGTCTCTCAGGATGTGAGGGATGAGATTAGAAAAGAGGCACTTCGGCTCAAGGCTGATGCGGGGGTTGTCCCGGGACTTGCCGTTATCCTTGTCGGGGATGACCCCGCCTCGCATATCTACGTTGCGAGAAAGGAAAAGGCCTGCACCGAGGTTGGTTTCCTCTCCAGAGAGTACAAGTTTCCCGGCGACACGAGAGAAGCGCAGCTTCTCGATATCATAGCTGAATTGAATGTGGATACGGCAATACACGGAATACTGGTTCAGCTCCCTCTCCCGCAGCACATCAATCCCGATTCGGTTATCAATGCCATAGACCCGAAAAAAGATGTGGACGGCTTCCACCCACTCAACGTCGGGCGTCTGTTGACGGGCAACCCCTTTCATACCTCCTGCACCCCGTCGGGTATCCTGGAACTGCTGGATCGCTATGAAATAGATATCCGGGGCAGGGAGGCTGTTATTGTGGGAAGGAGCAACATTGTTGGAAAACCCCTCGCCCTGCTGCTGTTGGCGAGGCACGCAACGGTCACGGTCTGTCATACGAGAACACGGAATCTTCCGGAAGTTACGAGGAGGGCGGAGATCCTCGTGGCCGCAGCGGGGAGCCCAGAGATGATAACCGGGGATATGGTAAGAGGAGGAGCGGTCGTGATTGATGTCGGCATAAACCGGCTCCCCGGTGGTAAGCTGGTGGGGGATGTCGCCTTTGACCAGGTGGGCGAAAAGGCATCGCACATCACCCCCGTTCCCGGAGGGGTGGGACCGATGACGATCGCGATGCTGCTCAAAAACACGCTGCATGCGGCGAACGATCTGACGTAGTCAAAGCGTCCGGACCGGTACAGGAGAACCGATGAATTTCGAAATTATTTCAGGTGTCATAGGAGGGCTGGGGCTATTCATATTCGGGATGTTCCTCCTGAGCGACTCACTAAAGAGATTGTCCCTGGGGCTCCTGAAGGCGATGCTTGAGAAGGTAACAAAGGGGAGGCTCAAGGCGACGGTGATGGGGATGGTTGTCACCGCGATCATACAGAGTTCGAGCGCGACCTCGGTTATAGTCATAGGCTTCCTCAATGCCGGATTTATCCCGTTGGTGGGGGCTATTGCGATCATGATCGGCGCCAATGTGGGGACCACGGTTACCGCACAGCTTATCGCATTCAAGTTCACGGCGGTAGCGCCCATATTCGTGTTCACCGGTGTCGTGACCTCCCTTGCTGCAAAAAAGGACAAACACAAGAACAAGGGACGAGCACTGTTGGGATTCGGCCTCTTGTTTCTGGGGCTCGCAATGATGAGCTCCGCGGTCAAACCCCTGGCGGACAATGAGATGATACGAAACGCCTTTGTCAATTTCGGTACCAGTCCTCTCCTCGGGATACTCACGGGGTTGGTAGTGACCGCCATACTGCAGAGCAGCAGTACAACCACCGGAATGATCATAGCCTTCGCGTCCGTCGGACTCCTGGACCTGACGGCGGCTGTCTACCTGGTCTTCGGGGTCAATATCGGCACCTGTGCGACCGCGGGTATCGCCAGCATAGGGGGAAATCTTTCCAGCAAGAGGCTTGCCCTCGGGCATACGCTCTTTAACGTTACAGGAGCCCTGATCATGCTGCCTCTGGTTCCTCTCTATCTGAAATACATCCCCATGACGTCGGGCGACATCGCGAGGCAGATCGCCAATTCCCACACGGCCTTCAATGTGATAAATACCCTCATTTTTCTGCCAATGGTTCCCCTTTTGGTAAAGCTTCTGAATCGGGTGATTCCCGGAGAGGATTACGAGAAGAAGGGAACAAAACATCTCGATAAACATCTGCTTATAACTCCCAACCTGGCGATCGATGCGGCCATCAAAGAAATGGTCTCCATGCTGGACCTGTGCCACGAGATGTTTGAGAAGGCGGAGCAGTGTATCACAACGTACAGCCACAAGATCAGAAATGAGATTTCTCTCGACGAAGATTCGGTTGACGAGATGCAGAGGAATATTACCGAATATCTGGTTCAGACCACCAAGGGAGAGCTGTCCGACAAGGAGCGAAACCTGGTTCCCTCCCTCCTCCACAGCGTCAACGATCTCGAACGGGTAGGGGATTACTGCGAGAGCCTCGTGAAGCTGGCCCAGCGGGGCTATGAACATAACCTCACCTTTTCCGCTCCTGCGAAGATGGAGCTGGCCAAACTGTTTGAAAAGGCGCATGCCCTGATGCGGCAGACAAAAAAGGCCCTTGAAAATGATGACCATCAGGCTGCTGCCATCACGCTGAATATCGACAGAGAGACACACGCCCTGGTGAAACAGTACCGCTCCAACCATGTAGAAAGGCTGGGAAAGGGTGAATGTGTGAGTGATGCCGGTCTTGTCTATTCGGATGTACTGACGGCTATCGACAGGTTGAACGACCATCTGTGCAACATCACAAAGGGTATATTGCATATAGGGAAGAGGTAACGGCTCAGTTTCACTGTTTAGTTCCTTAGCTTTAAAGTTCTTGCAAAAATGGCAAGAGAATTAAAAACAATCACGAAACCACGAAAAGAAGGAAAGCACGAAATCAAATTCTGTTTTTCGTGTTTTCGTAACTTCTTGTTTTCGTGATAAAAATATATTTTATTTGGTTCTATCTTGTCCATGTTGGGAAATTTTTAATCCGAAACGTACAAGGAGGTCTCGCATGCTGGAGAATATATTCTGGCTTGGTCATTCAAGCGTGAGGATAGATGGGCAGCAGGTAATCTACATCGATCCCTGGAAACTCAAAGACCCCAAGAAGGCGGACATCATCCTGATCAGTCACAGTCATGCTGATCACCTGTCTGCGGAGGATATCGGGAAGATACGGAAGGATGGCACCGTTATCGTTACCACGCAGGATAGCGCCACCGATTTTTCAAGAGACATCCGGATAGTAAAACCGGGTGACGTGGTACGGGTCGGCGGGATAACGGTTGAGGCCGTGCCTGCATACAATACGGACAATGCCTTTCATCCGCGGGAGAACGGATGGCTCGGATTTGTGGTGACGGTTAAGGGGAAGAGGATCTACTACTGCGGTGACACCGATCTGATACCCGAGATGGAGACCATCCACGCGGATATCATGCTGGTACCCATAGGCGGAATCTATACGATGAACGCCGAGCAGGCCGCACGCGCGGTCAATATCATACGGCCCGAGGTGGCCATCCCCGTCCACTACGATGATATTGTCGGCTCCGCAGAGGATGCCCGGCGGTTCAGGGGCTTGTGCGATGTTCCCGTGGCGATAAAAAGTGTGTAATTCTTCTGACGGCCCTTGACATGGGTGGATTGATGTTTATCCTATGGGATATTGGAGATTCCAACAAGGGTATTTAACTAAAAACAAGTGTAAGGGAGGAGAATACGAAGGATGAAGATACGACCATTGCATGACAGGATTATTGTTAAGCGCCTCGAAGAAGAGGAGAAGACAAAGGGGGGAATCATTATACCCGATAGCGCCAAGGAAAAACCGATGGAGGGGAAGGTTATAGCCGTTGGAAACGGAAAGGTGACGGATGACGGCAAGATCCTGACAATGGATGTAAAGGCCGGCGACAAGGTGCTGTTCAGCAAATATTCCGGAACCGAGGTTAAGATAGACGGCGTTGAGCACCTTATTATGCGTGAGGACGACATACTCGGAATAATTGAAAAATAACAATCTGATGATAAGAAGGAGGAAGATTTGATGGGAGCGAAAATTTTAAAATATGACGAGGATGCCAGAAAGGCGATCCTTGCGGGTGTTAACGCCCTTGCCGATGCCGTCAAGGTGACTCTCGGTCCTAAGGGGCGCAATGTCATACTGGAGCGATCCTTTGGTGGCCCCACGGTAACGAAGGACGGTGTTACCGTCGCGAAGGAGATAGAGCTGGAAGACCATTTCGAAAATATGGGCGCCCAGATGGTCAGAGAAGTTGCAAGTAAGACAAGCGATGTGGCCGGTGACGGCACGACGACGGCTACGATCCTTGCACAGGCTATCTACCGCGAGGGCGTCAAGGCAGTTGCGGCCGGCAGCAACCCCATGGATATCAAGAGGGGAATCGAAAAGGCCGTGCTTGTCGTTGTAAAGGAACTCCAGGGGATGAGCAGTCCCACGAAGGACCAGAAGGAGATCGCCCAGGTCGGAACCATCTCCGCCAATAATGATGAAACGATAGGGAATATCATTGCCGAGGCGATGGGTAAGGTCGGTAAGGAAGGCGTTATCACGGTGGAAGAGGCGAAGGGGCTGGAGACGGAGTTGGAGGTCGTTGAGGGAATGCAGTTTGACCGGGGATACCTCTCCCCCTACTTTGTCACCAACGCCGAGAAAATGGAGGTGGTTCTTGAGAACCCGCTCATCCTGATCCATGACAAGAAGATAAGCAATATGAAGGATCTGCTCCCCATCCTTGAGCAGATTGCCAAGATGGGCAGACCGCTTCTGATCGTATCGGAAGATATTGAAGGGGAGGCGCTTGCTACGCTGGTTATCAACAAGATCAGGGGCACACTGAATGTGGCCGCCGTCAAGGCCCCAGGCTTCGGCGACAGGAGAAAGGCGATGCTGGATGATATCGCCATCCTGACTGGCGGGAAGGTGCTCTCCGAAGAGATGGGTTCGAAGCTGGAAAATGCCCAGATCGCCGATATGGGAAACGCGAAAAGAGTTGTCATAGACAAGGATAACACGACCATTATAGACGGGGCCGGCGAAAGGGCCAGTCTTGAGGGTCGCGTGAAACAGATCAGAGCCCAGATCGATGAGACATCCTCCGATTATGACAAGGAAAAACTCCAGGAACGTCTGGCAAAACTGGTCGGCGGCGTTGCCGTCATCAAGGTCGGAGCGGCCACGGAGACGGAGATGAAAGAGAAGAAGGCGCGGGTTGAAGATGCGCTGAACGCCACCAGAGCGGCCGTCGAGGAAGGTATTGTCCCCGGCGGTGGCGTTGCGTACATCAGGACCCTCCCGGCTCTTGAGAAGGTAAAGCTGGAGGGGGATGAGCAGGTAGGCGTGAACATTGTCAGGAAGGCCATCGAAGAGCCCATGAAGATGATCGTTGCCAACGCAGGGTTTGAGGGCGCTATCATCGTGGAGAAGGTAAAGGGCAAGAAGGGTGACTATGGTTTCAACGCCCGGACCGATACGTACGAGAATCTTGTCAAAGCTGGCGTTATCGATCCCACCAAGGTGACCAGGTCCGCGCTCCAGAATGCGGCGAGTGTCGCAGCCCTGATGCTGACGACCCAGTGCATGATTGCCGAGAAACCGAAAGAGGACTCGGGGATGCCGGGGATGCCTCCGGGTGGTATGGGCGGTATGGGCGGCATGGGCGGCATGATGTAGCAGGCCGTTCAAAACTGCAACAGTGTTGTGTGATTCTGGAGAGGCCCCTCGCCAAAGGCGAGGGGCCTCTCTTTGTGTGATGCTCGAAAAGATCAGATAGCGAGGAGATCCTCGGGTGAATCGATGACGTAGTCGGCGCCGACCCCTTCGAATCGCTCTTTCGGATGCCACCCCCAGGTTGCGGCAACCGTTTTGATGCCAGCGGCCTGCCCCTCCCTGATGTCGCCGACGGTATCTCCCACATAGTATGTCCGATCCCTGAGTACGTGGCACTTCTCCACGGCGTGGTGTATCTTTTTGGTCTTGCTGAGCATGAAGTCGGCACCCAGGACGTCATCAAAAATTCCGTCAAACTGGTACCGTGAGAGGAATGTTCGTATAACGGAAGAGATATTGGAGGATATAACAATAAGGGTGTTCCCCTTGGCAAGGGCACTCATCACAGTCAGAATGCCGTCGAAGGGGAGGATCCTCCCGTAATCTATGCCCGGGGCGGCAGCCATGACGGCGTTGTTGAAGGCCGTCATGTTTACTCCCCGTGCCCGAAGAGACTCATAGAAATTACCGTCAAAAAGATCAAGAAATTCTTTGCGTGTCGTTATGACGGGGAAGCCTATCTGTTCAAGATGCCCCTTTACGAGCTCCTCGTAGAGGATCAGCGAGTCCGCGATAACACCGTCAAAGTCGAAGATAAATAGATTTTTCATGTGGGGTTTCATTATGGGTTTTATGAGACTTCCGGTCCGGACCGCGGGCGATATGCAGCAGAGTCGCCGAAGATGTCTTTGATCTTTCTGCCGAACGGTTTCGTAATAATCCCCTTTTCTGTGATGATAGCGGTGATGTATCTGTTAGGGGTTACGTCAAAGGCAGGATTGCATGCATGGACCCCCTGCGGTGCGGTCTGTGTGCCGTGGAATCCGAGCACCTCGTCCTCGCTTCTCTCTTCGATGGGGATTCCCCTGCCGGTTCGTGTATAGCGATCTATCGTGGAAAGCGGGGCCGCCACATACAGGGGGACCCTGTTCTCCATGGCCAGAACGGCGAGGCTGTAGGTCCCAATCTTGTTGGCTGTGTCGCCGTTGGCTGCGATGCGGTCCGCCCCCACCAGGATAAGATTGACCATCCCCCGCTGCATGAGAGAGCCCGCCATGCTGTCGGTTATAAGCGTGGCGGGAATACCTTCCCTGTGCATCTCCCATGCGGTCAGCCTCGCCCCCTGAAGGAGGGGTCTGGTTTCGTCCACCATGACATGGAGGCTCTTTCCCTCTTCATGGGCGGCCCGGATGACGCCCAGCGCCGTTCCATAGCCACCGGTTGCGAGCGCCCCGGCATTGCAGTGCGTCAGTATTGTGTCTCCATCCCGTATCAGGCCCTTCCCATGGTCCCCCATCTGCCGGTTGGCGACGATGTCTTCTTCCAATATCCGCAGAGCCTCATCCACGAGTGCCCTTCTGACTCTGTCCGCATCTAAATTGGGTCCGGACACGCACTCAAGTTCGAAACGGGACTTCATCCTGTCAATGGCCCAGAACAGATTGACGGCGGTGGGGCGAGTACGGGCGAAGGCGTCGCAGATCCGGTAGAAATCCTTTTTCAGCTTTTCTTCGGGGGCATTAAGTGTTCCGAGTGCTATGCCCATCGAGGCCGCTATGCCCACGGCTGGCGCCCCCCGTATGGCCATATCATTGATGGCATCTATGACGTCCTGATATGTACGGCAGGTCAGGTATCGTTCTTCATGGGGAAGGGCTCGCTGGTCGATCATCACCACAGTGTCCCTTTCCCAAGATATGGTCTTGATCATGGCGTGGAAAGTTTCTTTTTGAGAAGTTCGTTGACGACCTTCGGGTTTGCCTTGCCGCCGGTGGCTTTCATTGTCTGCCCCACGAAGAACCCGAACAGCTGATCCTTGCCCGTGCGGTACTGTTCCAGTTGGTTCTGGTGTGCCGCCAGCACTTCTTCTACGATCTTTTCCAGTTCGCCGGTGTCGGTGATTTGGACAAGGCCCTTATCTTCTACGATCTCTTTGGGCTGTTTTCCCGATTGCCACATCTCCTCGAAGACCTCTTTGGCGATCTTTCCGCTGATCGTTCCATCCTCTATGATCCCGATCAGCTCCGCGAGGGCCGCGGGCGGCACAGGGCTCTCCCCTATTTCCAGCTTCGCTTCATTCAGATATGCCAGAAAATCACCCATAACCCAGTTACTCGCGATCTTCGGCCTTCCGCAGAGTCGTGCCACCTCTTCATAATAATCCGCCAGGGCGCGACTTGCCGTCAGAACGCCCGCATCGTAGGGCGGGATACCGTATTCACTGACAAACCGCTCCCTCTTCTCCATGGGAAGTTCGGGAAGGGCGTTTGCGATCTCTTCCTTCCACGCGTCGGATATAACGATGGGTAGGAGATCGGGCTCAGGGAAATACCGGTAGTCGTGCGCCTCTTCCTTCCCCCTCATCGAATGGGTGACCTCCTGTGAGGTGTTCCACAGGCGCGTCTCCTGGACGACCCGGTCTCCCCTCTCCAGGATGGCGCGTTGCCTCTGGATCTCGTATTCGAGTGCACGCTGTACATTATGGAAGGAATTCATGTTCTTGAGTTCCGCCCTGATCCCAAAGGACTCTTGTCCCTCCGGCCTCAGGGAGATGTTGGCGTCACAACGGAAACTCCCCTCCTCCATATTGCCGTCGCATATCTCAAGATAGACCAGGATCTCGTGCAGCCTTCGAAGATATTGGGCCGCCTCGTCCGGGCTCCGCATGTCCGGTTCACTGACGATTTCTATCAGGGGAACCGCCGCCCTGTTCAGATCGACGTAACTGGACCCGCTCAACTCATCATGGATGGACTTGCCCGCGTCCTCCTCCATATGTATGCGGGTAATGCCGATCCTCTTCTTCGCACCGTTCTTTTCAATGTCGACGTATCCGGCCTCCGCGAGGGGACGATCGAACTGTGTGATCTGATAGCCCTTCGGCAGGTCGGGATAGAAGTAGTTCTTCCGCGCCCAGGTGCTTGTCGCCTGTACCGTGCAGTGGGTGGCAAGGGCCATCCTCATCGCGTACTCCACGACCTTTTTGTTCAGGACCGGGAGGGTACCTGGCATCCCGAGACAGATGGGACAGGTGTTACTGTTCGGCGTTTCGCCGAACCGGGTCGAACACCCGCAGAATATCTTGGTTTTGGTAAGAAGCTGGGCGTGTACCTCAAGCCCTATAACCGTTTCATACGTCATTATAGATCGGGTTTCCTTTTCTCTAGAGCTGAATTTTTCTCGTATGCGGACGGGACCTGAAGCAGTTTTTCCTCCTGAAACTGGCCCGCCATGAATTGAACTCCAATCGGGAGGCCGCCCTTCGTATACCCGCAAGGGACCGATATTCCGGGAACTCCCGCGAGATTTGTTGAGAGGGTGAATATGTCGTAGAGATACATCTGGAGGGGATCGTCCATCTTTTCCCCAATACGAAATGCCGGAGTCGGTGTCGTAGGGGTCAGTACGACATCGCACTTCGTGAACGCACGGTCAAAATCGTCTCTGATCAGGGCCCGCACCTGCGACGCCTTTTTATAGTAGGCATCGTAATATCCGGAGGAAAGAGAGTAGGTGCCTATCATGATCCTCCTCTTAACCTCCGCTCCGAAACCCGATGATCGGGTTTTCTTGTACATATCCAGGAGACTTTCTCCGTCCGGCGCCCTGAAACCGTATCTGACCCCGTCGAACCGAGCGAGGTTCGAACTGGCCTCTGAAGGCGCTATGATATAGTAAGTTGCTATGCAGTACTCGGTATGGGGAAGCGATACATCAAGACACCGGGCACCGAGTCCCTCCAGGGTTTTGATGGCTGTGTCTATGGAGGCCCGGATCTCCGGGTCGACCCCTTCGACAAAGTACTCCTTGGGAATGCCGACGGTCCACCCCTCGATATCTCTGGAAAGGCAGGCCCTGTAATCAGGGACCTTCGTGGGAACGGAGGTGGCATCGCTGGTGTCATGGCCGGAGATCGCGTTCATCATAATGGCACAGTCTTCCACATCTTTGGTGATAGGCCCTATCTGGTCCAGAGAGGAAGCAAATGCCACCATGCCGAAGCGCGAGACCCTCCCGTAGGTGGGTTTCAGGCCCACAACTCCGCACAGGGCCGCGGGCTGTCTGATGGAGCCGCCTGTGTCGGTACCCAGGGAGGCCATGCATTCGTCGGCCGCGACCGCAGCGGCTGATCCGCCGCTTGACCCTCCGGGGATACGCTCCAGATCCCACGGGTTCTTTGTGATCCCGAACCGGGAAGTCTCGGTTGAGGACCCCATGGCGAACTCGTCCATATTGGTCTTCCCCACAAAGACTGCCCCGGCGTCCTTCAGTTTCCTGACCACCGTGGCGTCATAGGGGGGGACAAAGTCTTCAAGTATGCGCGATCCGCAGGTCGTCCTGACTCCTTGTGTACACAAGACATCCTTGATGGCTATGGGTATACCGGTTAGCGGCCCTCCGGTTCCCGCCCGTATCAGCTTGTCCGCCGCACAGGCCTGCTGGGTGGCAGCCTCCTCCGTCAGGGTGATATATGCGTGCACACGCTCTTCTAGGGATGCTATCCGCCGGTACACGGACTCGGTGACTTCAGCGGATGTAAGACTTCCATCTCTGAGCCGTTCCTGTAGTTCATGAATAGTTAACCGATTCGGTTCCATGCCTCTCTAATCCAGCCTCAATCCGGGAATAGATTCCCTCAAAACAGGACGCTGCCCCTAAGGCCCGCCCTCTGGTTATTCTATAATCTTGGGAACGCCGAAGAACCCCATCTCCCCTTCCGGGGCATTGGCGAGAGCCATCTCCACCCCGATAGATTTCTTCTCCGCATCCTCCCTGAAGACATTACCCAGAGAGATGGCGTGAGTCATCGGCTCAGTCCCCTCAGTATCCACTCCATTCAATATGTCCATGTACATCAGTATGTTGTTGAGCTGCGAGGTGAGTGTGCCCTTTTCATCCTCACTGAGTTCAAGGCGGGCAAGATGGGCGACATACCCCACTTCCTGCGTTGTTATCTTCATCGCGTTACCCCTCCTGGTTGGTGGGTTCATCCACATAAATGAGGTAAATCCCCTATCACAGAACCGTGCAAGTTGCAAACCGTTGAATCTGATTTCTGATTGACAAAGATTCAGTCAGTAAGATACTATGATCGCAGTTTTACGGGAAGATGGTGATGGTATGTTTGGCATTGGAATGCCGGAATTGATAGTTATACTTGTTGTCGCCCTGCTTGTCATCGGGCCGAAAAAACTGCCTGACCTGGCAAAGTCTCTCGGCAAAGGGCTTGCGGAGTTCCGCCGTGCCACCGATGATGTAAAGGAAAGCCTCAATGTAGAGCAGATAAAAGATGAAGCGAGCGATCTCAAGGATTCGGTCCTCTATGGGGAAAAAAAGAAAAGACCTGAAGACGGTGGTCCGAAGGTGAAAGAAGAGACCCCGGAGCCGGTGGATAGAGATTCGCACTAATCCACGGTGATTCAATTTTTCCTTTATTCCTGTGAACGCATGTAGTCACCTTCCATCCTTTCGCTACATTCATGCCTGATTTCCCGGGGGCTAGCTATGCTTGACGTTTTTATAGTTTTTCCCAAAAACAGCTGGAGTAGCTCCGACGAGACGTTGTACGGATATATCAGCCATGAAGCTATAGTGTGAGCTCAAGTTATGACCGATCCAACAGATGAAAAAATGCCCTTTACGCTCCACCTTGAAGAGTTGAAGACCAGGCTGACGCGTGTGCTGATTGCGATCGCAGTGGGGTTCGTTGTATGCTACCTCTTCAAGGAAAAACTGTTCTGGGCCTTGACACGTCCCCTCGCCGCTGTGCTTCCTGACAACGGTTCAATGATATTCACCAGTCTTCCGGAGGCATTTTTTACCTATCTCAAGGTATCCTTTCTGGCGTCTATTTTTCTTGTCAGCCCCTACATTCTCTACCAGATATGGAAATTCGTGTCACCGGGTCTCTTTTCATCCGAAAAGAAACAGGTCGCACCCTTCGTCATTTTTTCAACCATATTTTTTTTAGGGGGATCCCTTTTCGCGTATTACATTGTCTTTCCGTTCGGTTTTAAATTCTTTGTCGGTTTCGGGAATGATTTCATACGCCCCATGCTCTCGCTGAGGGAGTATCTCTCCTTCTCCATGAAGCTGCTTATCGCGTTTGGGGTTATATTTGAACTCCCCATCTTTATGCTATTTCTGGCGAGGATAGGGGTAGTAAACTCAGAATTTCTGAAAAAAGAAAGAAAGTATGCGATCCTCCTCATCTTCATTGTCGCCGCAATTCTCACTCCTCCGGATGCTGTGACACAGGTGCTGATGGCACTGCCGCTGATGCTCCTGTATGAAATCAGTGTCTGGGTGGTAAAGGCAGGGGAGAAGAAACGCGCCCTCAAAGAAGATGATGAGGGAAACGATAAGGAAGCTGAGAAAAATGAATGATGGATAGTGAAAGGCAACCTCTTAATAATACGGTGGAAAATAGGAGATGGCTAAAAAAAAGGGTGTTTCTCTGGGTCTCTCTTGCGATCCTCCTGCCGGTCCTGACGGGGGCGGGGTTCTTCTATTCCCTTATGGGTAGCCTGCCCAGTATTTCCTCGCTGAAGGACTACAGGCCCAGCATCATCACCAGGGTATACGCGGATAATGATCAGCTTATTGACGAATTCTATCTTGAAGATCGAAAGGTTGTCCAGATCACCAATCTGCCGAGATTTGTCATACAGTCATTTGTGGCGGCGGAGGACGCCCGTTTTTTTCAGCACAAGGGAATAGATTTTCAAGGCATTGTCAGGGCCTTTTTCAAGAATGTGGAGGCGGGGGCAATCGTTCAGGGAGGTAGCACCATAACCCAGCAGGTGGCAAAGGCACTCTTCCTGTCTCCCGAGAAAAAGTACATCCGAAAGCTGAAGGAGGCCATTCTGGCCTACAAGATAGACCGGTACCTTAAAAAGTATGAGATCCTCAACCTTTATCTGAACCATATATATCTGGGGCATGGGACGTACGGCATAGAGGCCGCGTCACAACAGTATTTCGGGAAGCCCGCCGAGCAACTTACCCTGCCGGAGGCAGCCCTCCTTGCCGGGCTCCCCAAGGCCCCCAGCCGGTATTCCCCTTCCCTCCACCCCGACCGTGCCCGCAAGCGACAGATCTACGTTCTGGAGAGGATGGCAGAGGATGGGTACATAACGGAGGAGGAAAAGACGATCGCGCTCGCCGTACCGATGCAACTGAGGCTGGCTGGAGACGAAGAAAAGATCGCACCCTACTTTACCGAAAATGTTCGCCGATATATTCAGACCACGTATGGAAGTAATGTCCTCTACAGCGAAGGAATTGAGGTGTACACCACGCTGGATATGGCCTCTCAGGCGGCAGCTCGTGATGCCATGATGCGGGGGCTCATGGAAGTGGACAAGCGGCAGGGGTATAGGGGGGCCCTGAAAAAGGTGCCGGAGGAGGAGATCGAGTCCTTTGTGAAAAATATGCGCGGCGACATGGATAAGCCGCTGGAGGATCACATCATACAGGCCGTCGTGACGGATGTGGACAGCGTGGAAAAGATCGTGAGATTGCAGGCGGGCACCTATGAAGGCACCATGCGACTGGAGGAGATGTCGTGGGCCCGACCTCCCGATCCGGAGGCGGCCTTCGCGGCGGCCAAGGTGAAAGATCCGGCGGATGTGCTCAGAAGGGGCGATGTCGTGGTGGCGCGGGTCCTGAGCGTTGTGGACGGCAAGCTGCAACTGGCCCTGGAGCAGGAACCCCGGGTGCAGGGTGCCCTTCTTGCCATGGACGCCAATACCGGAGCGATAAAGGCGATGGTCGGGGGCAGGAGCTACGGGAAGAGCGAGTTCAACCGTGCCACACAGGCAAAGAGGCAGCCCGGATCCGCCTTCAAGCCCTTTATATTTACCGCAGCCTTCGACAAGGGCATGACCCCTGCGACCATTATTATGGACAGCCCTGTCATTTACCGCGATACTCTGAAGGACAGCCTGTGGAAACCACAGAATTTCTCGGAGAAGTTTTACGGTCCCACGACCCTAAGGACCGCCCTGATCGAATCGAGAAATCTGGTGACCATAAAGCTCTTAAAAGAGATAGGGATCAATTATGCCGCCGATTACGCGGTTAATATGGGAATAACCACCCCCCTTACGAGGGATCTTTCCATGGCTCTTGGCACGTCCGGAGTAACCCTCCTGGAAATGGTACGGGGCTACGGAATTTTTGCGAATGGTGGCAAGAGGGTGCGGCCATTCTTTATAAAAAGGATCGTTGATCGTACCGGCAACATAGTGGAAGAAAACAGGCCGGAAGCGGAGCAGATTATCGACCCCGGGATCTCCTATATAACATCTCACCTGCTCCAGGAGGTTGTCAAAGGAGGCACCGGGTGGCGGGTCAGAGCGCTGGGCCGACCGGTGGCGGGGAAGACAGGCACAACCAACGATCTCAAGGACGCGTGGTTCATGGGGTTTACCCCCTCGCTTGTTGCGGGTGTGTGGGTCGGGTTTGACGACCTGAAGCCACTGGGTAAATATGAAACCGGTTCCCGCGCTGCCAGCCCCATATTCCTCTATTTCATGGAAAAGGCATTGGCTGGTACCCCGGTTGAATCCTTCTCACCTCCTAAGGGTGTTGTCTTTGCCAAGATCGATCCGGAGACGGGGATGCTGGCAAGCCCTTCCTCAGGCGAGTACATCTTTGAATGTTTCCTGGAAGGAACCGAACCGACTGGAACCGTTGTTGAAGAGAACAGGGCTCAGGACAAGAGTTTTTTCAGGGATGACTTCGATTCCCAGAATTGAGGGAGAGATTCCCTACCCTGAAAATCCTTAGAAATAGCCTCTGATTCCTCCTATATTGGATCTCGTTTGGCTTTCTAATTGACGCGTCTGGAGACGGCCGGTCTTTCCGGATTTGTCTTGACAACAACTCGCCCCTCCGGTACGAGTGTCCACCGGAAGTTGGACCTGTTTCGAAACCATTATAATCAGGGAATTAACTTGAAAGCAGGGGTAATATAGCCCTGCTTTTTTGTCTGGCTCGTTCCGGGAAAAAGCCCTCGCATACATAAAGGATTCCTATGACACAGAACAAGGACAGAACGCCCGTTGCCCAGAGACTTGTAACCCGGTGCACAAGATGCAATATGGAGCTCAACCACATGGTAGTTTCTCATAACATGGAGGGGATCGTCGCGCGGGTACAGTGCCGCACCTGCGGAAGCGAGCACAAGTATCACCCTGAAAAGAAAAAGTCGCCCCCGAGAACCGCACGGGCTGCCGGGAGTACGGCAGCGACCAGAAAAATACCCGTCGCGCCGGACTTTGCGAAGCTTTCGGAGAAATTAAGGAACAAAGAGCCGGTCCCCTACAGCATGTCGGGCTCATTTAAGGTCGATGACGTGATCGATCATGCGACCTTCAAGCTGGGACTCGTGACAAAGGTCTCTCATCAACGGGTCGAGGTGTTGTTTTTTGACGGCCCGCGGACCCTTGCGTGCGATAGGGGATGATCTCCATGGAGGCGCTTCCCCCTTGTTAAAAAACGGAACGATAAAAGACTTGTTGTAGTATCCCTCTTTGGCAACTGAAGAAAGTGATAGAAGGAGAGGGTTCCCTTGTGAAATTTTCCCCATGCGGCCCGTTTCATCCGCCTTATGCCTTGTTGTTCTTCCTTTTGCCGTGGAGATGGACGTGTGTAGACAGGCCCAACAGCGGTTATCACGTCGAAGCGGCGCCGACAATCTCCAACAGAGATTCCGGGTGTTGTACCAAGGTCTCCTTTCGTGCCTTGGAAAGACACTTGATCCTGTGTTCCAGCCGCAACGCCGCCCCCCGGGCGCCGGCATGCATTGTGAGCACGAGCTGAAGTGGTCCCCTTCCTCTCAGGTACCGTGCGGCCTTGAAACCAGACCCCTGATGCTCGGCGAAGCGGCGGTCCACATCGGTGGTTATCCCCGTGTAGAGGGCTCCGCTCTTGCATCTGATCATATAGACATACCAACTCGCCATACATGCCTGTCCTTAAAAACAGCAGCGGATAGCGCCTTCCCCGTGCCCCGGGCTGACCTCATGTGCGGCCTAGCGCTGTGCTCAAGTAAGCCGCTAACGCGGCAGAATTAACGGTTTCAACTCCATCTTTTTTCAAGTGAAAGCACGACACTTCTCTGCCTTTCCCCTCTGCAAACTTTCCTCTTTACACCTGCCATAATACCTCTCCTTTCCTTTTGGGGCTAGTTTTGTATGGAGTCAATATTTTCCGGTCAGGAAATTGGCATAAATACAAGAAAATAATTATGAGAAACGGTCATTTGAGTCATCATTTTCCTTGGCATACCGGTAGCGGTGTGGGCGCGCCGTGATATTGATAATAATATCTTAATGTTGTCAACATGCCGCCTCCCAGCCAGTTGACTCATAATAAAATGTTACCGAAGGGGAAGCGATAGGAGGTAACGTTGACTCATAAAGAATGTTACCCATGTTTGTTATTTATGGAGAAAATCTTCCTCATTTTTTTATCCATAGTTTT
>JAQULO010000009.1 GCA_028718565.1 Syntrophales bacterium
TACATGTAGTTTGCGTCTATGGCTGTGAGGCACACGATCATACGGCCACCCGCCGCGAGAAGACGGGGCTTCTGCTCCTCGAACACCTTGTAGGAAGGCAATTCCGATATGATAATGAGCTTCCGTTGCTGTCCTGCTCCTGTCTGCGGGTCCTGATTGAAGGACATGAACTCAAGATAGATATCCTTGCCTCCCTGCGGGTCCTTTATCGTCATGACCGAGTTGCGGGCCGTGATGTTTTTTTTGATCCAACTCTTCGGGAAGATACGCTTCACGACCTGATACACGGGGTTCGTGACTTCCGATTCCTTGTCACCGGGAAGATTCTCTGCTAAAAGACGGATAGTCCGAACGGTATCGGTTGGGCGCATGTTGAAACGCTCGATAGGAAGAAGACC
This sequence comes from Syntrophales bacterium, assembly GCA_028718565.1. GTDB lineage: Bacteria > Desulfobacterota > Syntrophia > Syntrophales > UBA2210 > UBA6078. The sequence continues at coordinate 399 of JAQULO010000009.1, forward strand.
AGAGATCATCTTGAACAAGTAAAGGCCGGAGATATGATAATCCTTACCAAACTGATTCCCGGTGAACAGCCCCAGATACGTCGTCGGTATCTTCTCGATCAGGTCAAGAGCCGTGTAGCCGGGAGAGACATACGCGTTGTTGTATGTCGCCAACCCTACCCAATCATTCCAGTTGACGTTGCGCTCTTCCATTCGTTTTGCCCTATATCAAGTCTTCCTCTCTCATGATGAAGAACAATAGAACCCCCGATATCGCTAAACAGAGCAATGTTGCCATCTATCCCCCTTTCCAGCACTACCAAAACAAATTCGTATAGCCACATTTAGGACAACGTATCTCGCCTTTGACTGCATCTGCTTTCATCAGCAAACGCCCGCACTTCACGCATCGAACATCAATCATGCCTTTCTCGCTTGCGTCTCTTTGTCAAATCTTACAAGATTCGTCAATACATCGTTCACAAAATGTATCCTTTTCCCGTCGAACCAACACGGGTTGGCCGGGGTCATTTGCTTTGCGTTGATTTTTGTGCCGTCTCTTCCGGCTATCGCAAATCGTGAATAAACACACTGTTTATTCGGATTAAACTCGCCTATTTCTGGAAATACGCGCCAAATGAGAGTGTTTCCCTCTCGCCCTACGGTGTCGAAGACCTTTTCAAGCATGTAGGCGTAGTGTTCTACGATGCCTTCGATTTCTATGTATCCTCCACATGCGAACTCATCGAAATCTATGATGCGGTCCTTAGAAACTTCCTCGGGACTCACCAACTCTCCGTCTTTGAGCGCACAGCAGCAGTCTTTCGGACCACGAAGTACCTTCAGGAAGCCCTTCTCCTGTTCAGATACAAGGGTCGCCAATTTTATGGATAGGGGGTCTTTATTCTCGCTGCCTTCGTCAGTCTTTATGTACCAAGACGCTGTATTCATGCCTTGACCCACTCTTCTCCGTTCCAGGTCTTGCCGTACTTCTCCTTCATGACGAAGGCGAGCCAGAGTTGTTCCATGGAACCTGGATCAATCTTTATATTCATCCATTCTCTACCCCATACGAGGCTTCCCATTGTTTCAACAAATTCTTTTGCAAGACGCCATCCTGCACAACTTTTTTCAACTCTTTGCTCAATATATGGAAGAACTATCTCCTGCAACCGGTCTTGACTGGGAAGCCATATGCAATTCCCCTTCAGAATTCCTTCGCTTTCGTCATATCCATCATAAAGTAGAATGTCCGTATCCCCACAATAGCGCGAGTCTTTATCTAGTATGTAGGCGCATATACCCAAAAACACCGGCTTTCCGGTGGGGACATCGATCTCGTTTAGATATTTGACGGATTGTGGTTTCAGGATGATGCAATCTCCATATGTCGGCTCCCACGCCACCTGTATCTCCCACGCCTTCTCAGACATTTTGATGTATTCAGGGGTGGTATCCATCATCTCACCAGATTCACTCTCCCACAATTCGGGCACCCGGCTTCGTACTGATATGCCCTCGGAGTGTAATAGACATCAACGGGGTTCCCGTCCTGCATGAGTTTCATGGCATTGCCCACCATTCCAGGAGTGTCCATGGTGCATATCTTATCATCCGCATCCATCGTGGACAGATCCGAAGCGACAACTTCGTCCGTGACTTTCACGCGAGCCCGCTCCGGGGTAGTAAGCCTGTCTATGTTGATGATAAACCCGCACTGAGGGCAGCGGAACAGCTTGCCCGCCTCGTCCTTCAAAGGAGTATGCTTCGATCTTATGGGACGGAGGCGGTTATTCATTTCTTCTTTCCCATCTTTCTCAGGGTCTTTGCAAGGTTGGCCTGCCTCTTCGTCCGTGCCGATGCCTTACTGCCCTTCTTGGTGACCTTCTCTGCGTAGGCGGACACACTCATCCCGGCGGACTTCGCCTTCTTCGTGAGGGCTCCAGGTCGCTTAATGGCCTTCTTTATCCATTTGCCGGGCATGTCAGTAACCGCCTTTCTTACCCTTACCCTTCTTGCCCTTGCCTTTTTTGGAACACTTGTTTCTGGTCATGGGTCAGCTCCTTGTGCGAAGAAATAAGTTCAGTCATCATATTTGGACTCAAATACTGTCCAGATACACTAACCTGTACCCTGTCCTCATTGAAGGGATCGACATCTCGAAAGATTGTGTTTTCAAGCCTTCGTATGAGCGCGTGACGGGCTTCGGTGAACTCTTCTGGCTGCACGTAGCGGCAAGTCCCGATGTGTTCGAGAGGCCAGGTGAGAAGTTCGCAGACCTCGTGGAAGGCAGTAAGTTTAATGTCGAGAAAGGGACGTTCATCATCGTCGTCCGACATCTTATTGAGGCACAAAACGGCAGCCCTGTTCTCTGTGCCATTAGCTTTTGTCCAGGCTACAGAAGAATCGGTTCTGTTGGTACTATCACCTTCTTCGTGAGAAAAACGAACCTTCCAGTCAGTCAGGCCGAAATACTTGATCCACTTCAGGCATTCGGCTTTGAACTGCTCGAACTCTTCAGGCGTGGTCGGCATGAGTCACCTGTTTTCCTTTCTTGGATGACAATAAGTCACCGGCATATGTATTCCTTGAACAGACGCTTGAGTTGTTCCAATAGGCAATTCAATTCAGTCTCCCGTAACTGCTTTTCCTGTTTTTCCCGCAGTTCGTAGAAATCACTGGTAGGACCCCGAACCCCCGCGCCAGGTGGCGAAGATAAGCGGAAGGAAGGCTTAAGGCCCGCTTCCGCAGGGGCTCGGGTATAGAAGGCTTGTGTCATACTTCTAGTCCTCTCTGATCGATAATCACCATTGGCTTTTCTTTCGTTTCCGCTGTAACTATGGTCTCACGGCACCAGGGACATTCTCTCTTGATGTTGCGCCTTGATTGGAACAAAATCTTACACGCCGGGCATCTGCATATTACGATCTTGTTTCTCCAATCCAAGATGCGCTTGAGGTTGACAACCTTTTTTCTCTGCTCTTTTTGCATCTTCTCTCTGGGCGAAGCCCTACCCCCGTAAAAGAAAAATCAGGCTACCCTTACAGAATTATCAGCCCTACCGTGCTCTCTGCCGCGTCTCTGTACCCCGGATGTTCCCCGCCGACTGCGAGTGCGGGGCCGTTATGGGTACGGCTTTCAAAAGGTGGCTGTTTACTCCGTTGACCCGGCCTTTCGGGTCGTTCGGCATCCGGGGGTCATGATGCCTGCAAGGTTTCGGTGAATCTATGTAAAACGCTTGAAGCCTATTACACGTTGAAAATACCCCTTGTGTGTGTAGAGGACCTCCAAAACCGGTGATGGGACCCGGGGTCGCCTCCCGCTCCCCCCACCCCCAGGGGCCTGGCTCATTAATCAGACGCTCGCACTCTTGGTACAGATAAGAAGCATTATGTGCTGTTTCGACATTATTGTCGATACGCAACACATTGATATCACAGGGGTTATGGGATCGGTTGTGATATGCGTTATCCGGGGTGCTCGGTGGGATAGAATAGAGCTGATCGCATCCCACTTGGGGGGTATTTTGGGGGGTTTGAGAGTGGTTGCATCCCACCAGTTGGAGTACTCGAACCCCTAACGGGGCCGGGAGGTTGCCGGCCGTGTGTGTTGCTACCACGTACATATCTCTATCCAATCTGCCTTATCTCAATCACAGTATGCCGCTTGGACTCGTTGCGATACTCGCTCAACACATAATTGATGCCCCTTGCGAGATCCATTGAACGATCATCGATTGCTATCATGCCGCCATTGGCTATGATCATGGCGCATATGAGCAACCTGGCGTTGCGCAACTCATCCATTAACACTGCATCGTTGGGCACCCTGCTATCACGACCCATGAGATCGTTAAGCGTCTGCTCCATCACCCTATCTCCTCGTACTCCACATCAATCACTGGTTGCGATACCATTTGCTGCCGACCCAATAGAGTGGTGATCTCCGGCGGTATGGCCTCCGTGCGATTATCGTTGTAGATGTTTTGAATGAGAATGGCCGTACCTTGGCTCGGTAGTATACCCACTGATCTCAACATCTCCATCGAGGCCCGGAATCCGTGCTCACGAAGTTGCTCATCGAATACCTGCATCTCAGTGGTGCTTCCGTCGCGGGCTCGCTTGATTACATGCAGGCCGGGCTCCTGGTAACTGTGAATCATGTGCTTGATGTTATTGGCCGCTTCGGCGAGGCTTGTGCTCATCAACTCATCGTGCAGGCGTTCTACGGCAGCTCGTATTTCGGGGGCACGAAGGCGGCGCTGAACCGTGCTGGGGCTTACTCCGGTTTGCCTCGCAACCTCGCGACTCGCATAACCATGAGCCGTAGACGAGATTATTTGGGCATCGGTTTGCGTCATATGCTCAAAATACCGCACTATTGACTCGCCCGCAACCCTAAAATGACAGTAATTGATTTTGCGCGTATGCTCGTAATGCCTCGACATCCTCCGGGGACCACGTAGTGCTCGGTAGGTCCAAGGCCTGCAGGTATCCTCGCAGCGCCTTCCGGCGGCGCTCACATGGCAACTGTGCGAGCTGCCGCACGAACTCCATCTCGTGGTGTAGCCACCATTGCTTGTGCTCTGGCAATCCGTAGTTGGGGCTCGATGGGTGGGGACCAGCCATCATAACCCCCACACGATCCACCAGCCGATCACCCATCCCAGGATGATGCCGGTGATAATCCACTCTATCATTTTGCCCTCCATCCTTACAGCCCCAAACGTTTGCGCATTATTAGCATCCTGCAAAAATATGTTTGTTGCCCCTGAAAAAACTTCTTGACATCACCATTATCACGATATATACTGTGGTTATGATAGATGATCGAATAACCCAAAAGGAGGGCACGATGGCCAAAGACCTGACACTGTGGAAAGAAGGAGCGGAAATATTCGACGACGAGGGCAACACTTACTATGCCGACAAATGGTTTTGCAGCGACGGCATATCCACATTTTTTGCCGATACCAGGGCGGAGGCCGCTGCTCATTTTGGCGTGCCTCTCGGCTTCGACAACTAGCCCCGCGCCCGGCCGGAATGCCGGGGCATACAGGAAATGCCCCCAGCCTTCGGCTGGCGAGGGGGAATAAAGAAAGGAGGGGACCAATGAATTTTATTGAAAGTTTGATCTCTGCCGAGGACCAGTATGATCCCAACGCAATCCCCTACACATTCCGCCGCACAGGCACGCAGGGGAGGAAAAAGATCGTTGTTTTTGCTACCAGTGCCGAGGCCGCATGGAGAGCGCTGGAAGAAAAAACAGACGAAAATGAAGAAAACGGCTGGTATATCGCTCATATATGAGAAACGGTTGACGACACCCGTGAATTCATTTACGGGGCCTGACCGTCCCGCGCCCGGCCGGAATGCCGGGCATACAGGAACGGCCGTCAGGCGTGAGCTGGCGAGGGGGTAAAAAAGGAGGGGGAAGAGATGGAGATTGATGCCAGCAATGCCAAATACAAATGGTTCGGCTCGTCGGATCATGCTCCCCTTTCCGCTCTCCTCGACTTCCCTGAGCTGTATGCCACATTCCCTCAGCTCGCCGATTTGCCTGTGCGGAAATCCGATCACAGCGATTTCACCCATGCATTCGGCGGGGAGATCGCTTTCAGGGAGGCCACCAATTACATCCTCTGGAACGATATGCGGCTCAAAGCGCGGGATGAGCGAGATAACCTGGCCGATCTGATTCACGAGGTGCAGCACGCGGTGCAGAATATCGAAAATCCCGGGAACCCTGGAACAGAGGGCCGTACCCATGCCGAGTATTACAATCACCCGAAAGAGGTTCAGGCACGCGATGCGGCGGCCCGTATGGTAATCATTATCAAACCGTGAAGAAGGAAAGGAGCCGATGAGCAACATAAAAAAAGAGCTACCCGCTAACATCATCAAAGCGCTCGGCACAAAACCTGATTCCGCGCTGGCGAGCGAGGCTAGCGTGAGTGTGGAGAGAATCCGGCGCGAGCGCATGAAGCTGGGGATTGAGTCGCACCGACGATATTTTGCGTGGACCGAGGAAATGGATGCGCTTTTAGGCACCGTGCCGGATGCCGAACTGGCCGAGCAACTCGGTATCAGCCTACAGGCGGTGTTGCACCACAGGGAAAACAGGCGTATCGATCCCCACCGGCCGATGATGAAATACAAAACGCAGGTCAGGGCGATCGGCGCGGTATCGCTAACAGCGCACATATCGGAAAACGCAAGAAAACAAGTGGTCGACCTCATGGCGCCACTCCTCGAAATATACCGTGAAACAGGCCTGCCCGTGAGAGAAATCAACATGTGGCAGGTGATAGAGTACGCAATCAACAAGCTGCACAGAGAGCTTGTGCGCGACAAAAAGGAGGCAAAGAATGAGACGCTGTGATACGTGTGGCCGTACCGGGAACGCAACGATAGGCATGGGCGGTGCCACGATCTGTAATCAGTGTGAGCCCGACGTGCGCGAGGAAATGGACCGGCTTCGGCAGGCCGGGCAGCCCGTGAACGTGATGCACATTGCTCGGAGGATATTCCGGGCCACCAATCGGGGGAGTGATTTTCTCCTGAAGGACTGGCCGGCGGATCTCCGGGCGCTAGCCGAGGATCGGGCATCGCGGGATGGGACCTCGATTCGGGAGTTGATTTTGAGTGCGGTGGAGGCATATGTCTCGGGGGGCTCGACATGACAACCGCTAAAATACTCAAGTTCAGGCGCATAACGGTCATCGAGGTAAAATGGGTTGATGACCCGCGCCGAATCTCGTCCCTCTTTATCCGCGTGCACGGAGCCGAGCTCACTGTCGATGCCGGTCCACTCGGTGCCTTCGCGATACAGTTGATTGATGGGGAGGACGGCGAGCAAATCAAGACGAGAATCTCAGAGGCCCTCGCCGGGCAACCGTTGAGGGCGACCGAGGAAATCATAGCCTCGGTGATCAACTGAGAACTGCGTGAGGGGGTGAAGAAATGATGACTCTTACTGACGCGCTTGTAGCAATAGACAAACAGGGATACGTGCAGGACATAGGGCAACTGAGCATGGACGCAAAGCGTATGCTTCAGCTGATGGTCAAAAAGGGGTTCCTCCTTAAATCCCGTGAATATTGGACGGGAGGTACGGCTGTTATGAAAACAACCTATCGAAATCCCTAGCTCCACTTTCTCGTCCTGTGGCCGTCTTCGGGCGGCCTCTTCTTTACCGTCCCCATATCCAAACCATCACCCTGACCATCCCCACCAAGAACAGGCCATACCCCACAAGGAATGCCACTCGTACAATGCGGAGTCGCATTATGCACCCCTAGCCCCGTACTCCTCCCACGCCATGAGCCCGAGGAGAATCGCGTCGGCCTCGTTATCGTCCCCGATCTGTCTCCCGATCCTGGCTTCTGCAGCGCCGATCATGGCCTCTTTATCGCCCCTGCCTTTGCCGGTTGCCCATTTTTTCAGGGTTGCCGTATGGTATGTCACGACTTGTGCCTGACTCCATGCCGCGATCTCTTGCACCCTGCCGGTCATGTTGACGCAGATCTCCGTTGCAGCTCCCCCCCGGTGGTGGGCTTGCTCATAGACGAGCAACCGTATGCCGCTATGGAAATCCCGATAATGGTAAACCATGTCTTCGAGCCATTTTCTGAAACGCAGGAACATTCCCCCGTTGGATTCCCCGCGTTTTTTACCGAAATCCTGGACGCCTGATTCGAGGACGCTGCCATCCTTGATCATCGCCCAACCGGTCTTAGTCGCACAATCCAGGGCCAGTATGATCATGTCTCCTTCTCCCCACCTACGGGCTCGTAACCCGTAGCATTTTTTCTCAGCCTTTTAGCCGCGATCCACGTAGCTCCGACGAACGGGCAGGGCAGACCATTGCTCCGTACCCTCTGCATTCTAACCCTCTGCCGCTCCTCGTCTATCTCGATGATTTTCAGATAGCGCTCGGGCACCCGTTTGTCGAGGTCCTTCCAAATCTGGCCGATGGCAATTTCTATCCCGTAAAAATGGTTAAACACTGGGCCTCACCTCCCCCGGCTCTTCGATGGGGCCTGCCCATTCTCCTTCAACCATGTCCTCCATCTTCCACGCCCCGTTTTCATTTCTCACCCACAGAGCATCGCCAAACAGCAGTACTTCGCGAATGTATTGCTGGAGTGACGACGTTCTTCTCCAGTACCACCCCGGCTCTTTCGGCTTCTCTTTGGTCCATGTGAGCATGTGGCCTCCTTACCTTGCTGTTTTCAAATCTTTCGCCATCATTTCCAAGGCAGTCGCACAAAGTGCATCTCCCATCCAGCGGGGCAAATCTATTTCATCATTGTAACTGGCCAGAGTAGCCACAGATGCAGCGGTCAAAACCATAATATCATCGAAAAACTCTCTCGGATCGAGACCCGCATCAAGTTTATCCGCAAGTGCTCTCAACTCTGCTGACATTTCTCTGTGTTTGTCATCCTTACGTTTCTTCATCTTTCCCATCCCTCCTGCAATTTGGGTAGCTCCTTCACAGGCCAACCGCCTTCATCTGTTCCTTCTTTAGCCAATTCGTGATGAATTTCTTCCAGCTCCGTTTACGCCCTTTTTTATTCACTTTCAGCGGCATCCGCGATACTACCTGCCTGTCGAGCCATTGAACCATCGCTTGGAATTCCTTTTTCATGTCGACGCCGGGGTATATCCTCCGCCATAAATCCGTATCTTCTGTTGTTATTCCTCGGAATTTCATGGTCGACCAATCAAAATCAATCTTCTTCGTGGACGAAGTCTCCAAGGTCGAGATCCTCCCCTTTTGTCCATTTTCCTTTCTGACGGAACACGCAACCACGGGCAAGGCTGTATCGCACGGCATATCCGTTCGGGTTGAACTCCGTTCTCCAATTCTTTGCCTTAACGATCTTGATCACGTTTTTGATAGACATGGTGAGATATAGACGGGGCTTCTCTAAACCTCTAAAACCACCCAACCCTACCTCGCCACTCACTGTTCCGTCTTTGGCCTTGCGAGTCGGGTTTTTCTGAAGGGCTATGACGGCTATTCCTTTGTTAAGCCGATCATGAATCTGCTTCATAATTCCGCTAATTTCCCAGAATCGGTCGTGGAGTTCCAAAAAATCAATGATATTAAGAGCGTCAGGCCTTATCACATCAGGAAAGTCGGATGATCGCTCCCAAAACTTGGCCGTCCAATCTTTCAGGGGGAAGTCAAATTTGCTGAGACGTTCATTTAATTCGACAGGGCCCTGCTCGGAAGAGAATACGTGTGTTTCATGGTAAGCCTGGTTTTCTAATGCTATGTTCATCAAAAGAGCGGTCTTGCCGGCGTTCGGTTCGCCGGCGACGACGATGATGTTTTTGGGAAATATCTTCACAAAGCGTTCGATCTCAAATGGAAGATGTATTTTGAATTCCTCAGTGGGGGCATTCACAAAGTCGATGGCCTCCACTTCTTGGTCAAGAGTCCTAAAACATCCTCGCTTATTGCCTTCTTTGACGATCAAACCTTCGTCGCGAAGTCTTCCGAGGATGTTAGACACATTCTGGAGTTCTGTCCGTGATGACGAAGATGACAAACCTACCGCTTTGATGACATCGGATGACAGAAAGATGCCAGATGATGACAGAACCCAATCTCTTACCTCTTGGGATAGGTTTCTTTCTTTTCTCTGTGTCCTGTCCATAGCCGACTTAACCTTGACCAATACCTGATTTGCCGGGAATGGAGGATCACAACTTTGTGCAAGTATTTCAATTACTTCAGCTATTTTATCGACCGCCATTCTCCCATCGGAGAGACATTGAGCCGTGTAATAGAGATCATTGTCCCGGTGACCCTCCCGGAACATGGCACCATAATTGCTACGCGCGTGTGCGGTACTAGAAATACTAATACTAGTATCCATGGAAAAAACATTACTACCCTTGAGAAGCTCAAGAACCTTCGGTGGTACAGGTGCGGGGGGTAACGTCCATGGTTCGTAACCATCTACCCACGCATATGGTTTGCCATCTCTATTCCTTGATGGAGCCACCACGATATACCCTCCTTCGCTCCTCACGTCCATGTGATCTATGACAGCAGCCTTGTTGCGCACGTCCTCGGCATATTTGCATACGAAGTGTCTGCCTCCCCTGGGGGTGTTCTGCATGGGGGTATAAAAAGTCTTCCACGTCATTTCTTCAAAAGCTTTGATTGCTTCCTGACTATCACAATCAATAACGGTGAGCCCGGAGATAGCGCCTGTAATGATAGCAATGTTCATGGTGGGGTATTCTCGGTCCCACTCGCGGATCTGTTTTTCGTCGGCACGCACCTTCTGAAACGGTTCCCATTTCACGATAGGTCGCTTGTCAGTCGCAACAGGAATCACGCTGTACCCCATGCTTTCGTATTTTAAAGCTGCTTCTAAAATCGTCATATCTCCAAGAGTTCCGTGGCTACCTTGTCCCCTACTCTCCAAACCCCCGCATGTAGCTCCGCGTGGCAATTCGCGCAGAGAATCATGAACTCAGTGCTTTTGATTTTCTCCTGGAAATCTTTGAAGCTCTTTTGGCCGTGTCCAAATACAGTTCGAGCCATCTTATCTTCCGATCCCTCACCCCAATTCTAATGCTGGAGACCTTTGCGGGATTTCTAGTACGCCATAACCGCTGCCTTTTGCGTTCCTCTTCTGCGTGAGTGACGCGATATTTCCTTTGATATACCCTGTCTGCTTCTTTTTGCTTTTCGCTTTTCATATACCCAACTTCCTTGTCAGTTTTTTTATGGTCTGTTCGTATTCTCTTGGGGAAAGATTGAGGGCTTGGATTCTTGCTTTTTCAGCCTCATAACAGCGCCATAAAGGTTGCTCAAACTTCGCTTTTTCCTTGAAAACGGGTTCTATTTCAAGCTCACAGTTCTTACACTTCATGCCCTCACAACCCTCTCTCCACCCGGTTCATACTCTCAGCCTCATCCCTGGTAGGAGGCTCTCTCCCCTCGACATAGAGTAGCTCTGTCCTGCCGCAAAACCATGCGGCGATCCCGTGCGAAATCGACATAGGGGGCCCCTGGCACCACGGGCACGAGTGTTTGTGCCAATTATGGCCGCGAGGGGAATAATCGGTATCGCCTTCTCTGCTCATCATCCTCTCAAATCCGGGCCGCGGGAGTCGAACCCGCCCATGCGCGGGATAGGATCAAGAATCACGCTGGACCCGCCGACCGGGTGGCCCGGAATAGTCACAACTCGATTTCCCGGTGGATTTCCTGAAGCCTCTTCGCGATTTCTTCCATGTGTTCCCGCACCTCCTGAAGCCGTGTAGCCAGAGGACACAATGGCTCTTTCGGAGTGGAAGCATTTTGCTCCGCACATTGTGTAGATATCGGAAGTCTCACGTCCGCGACCCGATCAGCGAGAATGTTGATGGCCTGGTCGACTTCATTGATTGCGTTGTTGATCTTCAACATCTCGAGGTTCACCTGTGATTCACGTTGTTTTTGTCCAGCGGTTGCACACCCATCCATGTTATCCTCCTTTTTATTTATCCCCCCTGCCATCTCATCAACATCAAAGTGTCTCATTTAGTTCTTGTTCTCCTTTCCCTCATCCCCCTCAGCACCACCTGAACATCGAGCCTCAGCCTCGCCTCATTGTGCTGCGACAGATAATCAATCCCTTCAAAGTCCGGCATGATCACCAGGTCTTGATAGCCTATGGCCCACACGTTGCGCTTATGGGGGCCGGAGTAGAGGTCATCTCCGGGAATCAATCCTCCTCCTTCGGGGCGGGTTCCTTTCCGCTGAGCCCGCCCCTGGTGTGATGTTGTTTCCAGATATTCCACGCTTCAGTAACCGCCCCGCTCCCTGGGTACAAATCGTCCAGCTGATCGTCGGGACACATGTTGAGCACCGAAAACAACCACAGGCAAAACGATAGTGGCTTGGCACCGTGCGTGCCTTTTTTGAGAGTGATATTGGCCGACATCCAATCTCGTACCGTTTCTTCCGTCCGCCGCCTTGGCCGGCCTCCCCGGACTATGACCGGCTCCCACGCATAGGCGGGATTGACACCAGGTTTGAAAGAGGCAAACGGCTTGACCCATGCCATCACGCGGACATCAGGGGGGCATAGCGGCAAAATGAACCGAAGGGCGGGAGAACTCGTGGATAAAGCCCACCCGTCTGGATAATCGGTGGCGAGGAGATTAACGAGCTCGATGTGGTCGATCTCCCGAGAGGCATAGTGTCGCTTTGCTTGGCCAGGATATGGAGGATCAGCGTAAGCGAATTTCACAGCATCCCCCCACCAACCCTCTCAACAATCCTTCGAGCAGCCCGCATAGCCCACGTAAACAGCCACGGGGGCACGTGCAGCTCTTGAATGATGATCACAAATATGTCGTGGGTCAGGCGATCAGTCATGAGCCTCTTCCCTTGTCAGCTTCTTCAGGCCATACCTAAACACGAACGGATTGCTCTCCCATCGCTCGCCGGGCTTCTTGTGAAGTGAGTCCCAAAGATCGGCAAATGCCATTCTAGCCGTTTGTACGTCCATGTCTCCTCCTAGCCGTATACCTCTCGCTGCAATGCTCCATTTTCCCGTAGAGCGTCCTGAAGCAATTCCCTTGTTTCTTCAAGAAGGTCTTTCAGTTTCGATAACTCATCCTCCATCTCGCATATAGGACATCCGCTCCTTGATGGTTCATAGACGACCGCGAAATTTCCGTGATTTGTGCAACAATCCATCTCCCCTCCCTATGCCAGCGCCCCTTGGGTGGGCACCGGTTGGCTATGCCACCTTGATTATCTTTGATTGCCAGTATCGGGACGGCTTGACTTCATAACCCTTCCGGTCCTTCCATCCGCCTTCGATGAACCACGGGCCGACGAGTAATTTGTCACGCTCTTTGATGCGTTCCTTGATTTCCTTGTCTATTTCCTCGTACTGCTTATGATTGGCTACGAGAGCTTCACGCTGATTGAGAAGAGAAAGGAGTTCGGTGTCATCTTCGATCTTCATGGCATCGACTGTCCGGTCAGGAAGGCATATATGGAGAAAAGGACACTCGCCGCATATGTCGTCGTCCCACTCGATAGGGTCTGGGACAAACCCGTGTTCGATATGGCGGTTGACCCGCTCTATCTTCTTCAACGTGGCTTCTCCAAGATCATAATCGAGCGACATCCATACCTCTTTCATGGCGCCGTTTACTTTGTTTTTCAAAATGAAAACGCCCTTTTCCTTATTGTCCATGAGGCAGTAGAGGTTGAGTTGTGTGGGATATTTCCGAAGATAGAGATACCTTCCCTTCGTCATGTCCTCTACTGAGTTGATGCCGTTGAACACGTAAGGGCTCATGGTCTTGATTTCGAGAGGCCAGGCCTGGCCGTCTACCACGATCTTTCCGTCGATGGAACCCGTGATGTCATACTCCTTCCATTCGAAGCCTCTCTGGGTCTGATTGACGCTGAAGCCTGCGTCCTGAAGATCACGGATGACGGCAGGCTCGAGAATGTTTCCGAGGTCAAAGATGAATTGCAGTTCCGGCCTTGGAAGAGTTTTCTCTTGCCATCTCGTACGATTGAAAACGAGATACCGTTCACAAGGATGGCCGCATTCTGAAGCCCGATTGCTACGGACAGGCCATTGCTGCATCTTCGCCGCTTTTGCTTCTATGACACGTTCCACGATCATAATTCGCCCTGCCCTTTATCTGATTCAGGTTCCGGCGCCTGCTTCGGGTGCTTCTCAACATACTTTCTCAGATCACCGAGGACGCGCCCGGCCCACGTTTCTTTTGCTCCCTTGAGAAATTTCAGTTTGATGTATCGCTCCTCACCTTTGTCGTCGGTGAAGGATGACAGTTTGCGAAGAAGCTCTGCCATCTTTATCGTATCGGCGTCGCAGTAGTCGGAAAGGGTTTGATATAGATGCTTGTGGGCGTCTGTCGGGAGATCCGCCGGAACGTCACCCGCAGCGTTACCTTGGCCTCCCTGTCCATATTCAACGCCCTTTCCCATTGTGATTCCGGCTTGGGAGAGTTCATCGACTGTCATGTTCCTGATTCCAAGAAGACGGGTAATCCCATTGGCCGTCAGGTTCGTGAAGGCAGCCTTTTTTACATCCCCATGATCGATTTCTGAAGGAGGCACATCATCGCCATGTGAACGGGAAAAGAACGGGTCTTTGCTCGAACGGGTGCCTACGGCTTCGATAGATATTCCGCCCAAGCTAAAAATCCCCGTATACGTGTAGGTAAAATGTCCGCCTTCTTCCCCGGTCATGGTAGGCTCGTCTATCTGCCATGAGATACCAAAGAGCCTGGCTATCTTCTCGGCGCCGGAGCTTTGAAGATATGGCTTTCCCCCCATGTTGACCCAGTCCAGGCCGTTTGTAACCTTCAGGGCCAGCTTCTTGATGGTCTTGACTGCCTCGATGCGTTTTTCTGCATTCTGAGCGACTGCGATAAGCGTATCATCGGCAATCGCCGGCAGGTCGGTATTGCGCTTAATGTCTTCAGCTTCCATCGACTTCCTCCTTTCCTCTCTCTACTCCCAACTTTTTCTTCGGGCCCCCCTTGGGGTTCTTGGCTACGTGCCACCCAGGGGGACAGAAAAACCGCGCTATGGCCAGTCTCAGGGCGATCATTGGTCCACCTCGATCATGGTCTCTTCGATGGGGCAGATGATTTCAACAGAATCCCCAAGCGCACGCATTAACCCATCTTTGGTCCATAGGTCCGGTAGGACATTGATATTGCCGCTTTCGTACCATTTGACAAGCCATTGCCATTTCTTCACCTTCTTCTTGGGGCGGGGAATGGGGAAAGTTCCCGATGCTCCTATTGTTGACCGGTTCTTGGAGAAATAAAGGGCGCACTCGTCGGCGTCAGGCGGTATGTGAACTTCGTAAAGAACCCCAACCGGCCATCGGTCAAAACTACAGTTGACAGCAGTTACAATACAAATTGTCCCATCTGGGCCTGTCTGAAGAACCGCCTCACCACTATTCGGTTTTCTTACTTCTCCTGTTGGAATAAACAGGTATGCCTTACCCATGTGTCTCCCCCTTCGCCTTCAGCCCTCCGAGAAAGGCTTGGTAGGCAACGTCGACTATGTAGTCTTTATATTGATTTTGTGTCTTATCCCACGTGAGATCGCGCACGGATAGTACCAGGCCTCCGCTTCTCCACCTTGCTCGTCTCGCCCACTTCTCGAAGAGCTCACGTTCCTTTGGCATTGACGTACTCCTTTCTTCCGTCGCTCTATGAACTCATGCATCATCTCGTCAAACTCTGTTCCGTCATCCGAACACCAATCGACCCACCCCGGATTTCCCTCTCCGTCAGCATCTTTGTCCCAGATCTGCAATCCACCCGCGTTGCAGTAATCCGGTTTGATGTCGTGGGTCAATTGAAATAGGTCGTATTGTGCTAAAACATCGCAGAGAATTGCGCCTTCTTCTGGGCTATTAACCGGATACTCAAAAGGCTTCATGGGAATTTGAGGAATCCACCACACGCGAAGAGCACCCTCTTTCATGATTTCCTCCATCGACGTATTCTTTCACGGCCTGGCGACGGCCATTACAGCGTATTCGATGTTTTCGCATCCGCTACTTGTCCGATCTTTCAATCCTTCCCTGTACCCGAAAAGCCAGACAGCTTCCATCACGTTGCTCAAAATCTCTTCGCGGGCTTCAGGGCGATAGGCTGCTAATGCGGCGTTGCGCCGTATCAGGTCTTTCGCCTGTTGCCCTTCCGGCGTTGCAATCCATTCCTGAAAGTTCATCGTCTTCCTCCTCGTCCGGTTCGCAGCACGATCCGTCATCAGGTGAGAATCTCTTATGGCAGTAGGGACAGGTGACGGATAGAGAAAAGTCGCTCATGATTTATGGCCCTTGAGCCTCGCTATCTCCCTGTCGTATTGATAGGGGCTTATCTCCGTGTCCATCCCAAGAGCCTTCTTGCAAACAGCAAGGGCGTCGGCGCTCTTCCTGCTCTGCGCTCGGAATGCCATCTTGCAGCGCGGGCAGGTACATATAGGTCCGGTAGCTTGCGGCGTCTTGAGCAGGATGCGTTCCTTGGCCTTTCTCTCGGTGCGTTCGGAGTCAATCATTGGGGCCCCCCTACTCGAACTTCAGCTCTTTGATCTTCTCTATCTGATTCCGCAATGAGACGAGCTTCTTATCCTTCATCACGTTGGCCCGTTTGACAGCCTCTTCTCTTGTGGTGTGCCAATCGGGCTTATAGAAGTATTGATTGTATGTGCCAGGTGAAGAGGCTTTGACCACGATCATCTTCGGGCAATCATGACTTGGGGCCTCTACCTCGCATTCAACAATCCCGTCAGTAAGTGCGTATTTCGTTATCCAGACTTTCATGGTTTCTCCCCTTCGATCTCGGCCAGTAAGGCGCGGGCTTCACCCCACCATGTAGGTACTGGCGGTCCTTCATGTTCACAGATCCACATGATGCTCTTTATCAGCTTCACCGCCCTATCCCTTTGGGCGAGGAGAGTGGGGGCGGCAATTGAGAATGCGCCAATTCGCTCTACGATTGGCCTATGGGGACATGTCTGCGCATTTTCCCATGCTTGGTTGGCGTCTTCCTGAGTTCCGAAAATCTGTCCCCCTGGAACGGCCTCTTCTTCTTCGGTCCTGTAGACGTTGATAAACCCCTCGAACTTCTCCATCACCGTCCCTCCCTGACGTACATAGGCTCTTTGTGCATTTGCGTTATGGTTCGTGGCTTCGGGCATTCGACGACGGGCTTTGGATGGTAAAGCATGCCTATACCTGAAATCAGCACTTTGTGAAATGCCATCGGATACCCCAACACGCACCAATCCTTTCCTTGGGAACAATTCAATGCCCGACATCCGTAGCAGGTTTTCTTCACCGTCCCTCCGTGACGCTTTCCCTCCACGTCCTTTCGGCCCTTTCGAGTTTGTCAACGAAAAGCCTCATTGCCCTTTCCAAGTTGTCGAGGGCCTCGTACTCAGGCGTGTTACAGTTCATCTTTCCATCTATTGCTTCTCTGGCCGTGTCCAATAGTGCCATGATCATGCTGTCCTCCGTTTCAGAAACTCCCTCTCCGCCCTTCTCCTGACGCTTTCCCTCCCCTGCCACCATCCCCCCACGCGCCGATAGGTCTTGACCAGTTCCTTCCGGTTCAGATAGGCCCAGAGGGATAGGAAGGCTATGCTTTCGAGGATGAGAGGCAAATAACGCATCACTCGACCTCGTGAATGCTGTCCACTGAAAACTCATCAATGATCTCGGTGAAGTAATCAATGGCATCGGAGATGTCGTTTTGAACATCGCCATCTGTGACGCTGTCGGGAGTTTTCACGGTGAGAGTTACGGTGAAGGCTCTCATCGTATTCCCTCCGTCTTACCCCCAAAACAGGGGGCGTCAGGTACAGGCTCGCGTCTGCCCGCCTCTCTGAGTTTCAGCAGATCCTCGGTAAGCAGCCTCTTTCCCCTCATCTCCGCCACCTGAAGGTTGAGATGGGCCGTGTAGCCGTCCATGAAGGCAAGGCGCTCATAAACTGTGCGACACTTTTCTGCCATCCATGCTTTCTCGACGGCCTCGAAAAGCCTTCCGTCTATCTCGTATTGGATTGTGATCTCATCTTCGGGGATGGACCGCTCCATGGCCTCCATGGCTATGAACCGCAGGACCTGTTCAGGCGTAATCTGTTCGGTGTGGAACACCACGAGTGGTTGACCGTTAAAAACGAGGGCCATTATGTTGCGTGTTGGATCGGTGATGAGACGTTTCATTGGCGCACCGCCTTGTACGTTTTCTTGGCATCCTTGTATTGGCGACGGAGGCCGATTGAGCGGAGTGTACCTTCGTAGCCGAAGAATACTTGTTTGATATGCATCATCTTGCCTTTGATGAAAACCACTAAGTTGCGGTTGATGTGATGGCCCGTTTGATCGTACTCAGTTGCCCGCCGTGATTTATCCCCGTAGACCTGTTTCCGAATGAGCCGTGCTTTCTTGCCGTTCATGGCTAACCCTCCTTGCCATATTCCCCGTAAAAAAGCCCCTGCCGGAAAAGCGCGGGGTAACGCTTATCAGACCGGTGCGCCGAACGGTACTGTCCGGCAGGGGGTGCTCATTCTGTACGCCATACCCTGATACCACCATCGACAAATAGGTTGACTTCCCAGGCGACAATGGTACAATCCCCATATGGTCTCCTGGGCCTGGTTGATCGTCGCGTTTCTCTCGGGTCTGGCAACACCGATTATTGTGGTGTTGGTCAGGGTCATCTTCGCGAGAGAAAGGGTAGATTTCATAGCAAATCCTCGAAGAGACGGTCCAAGGCGTGACGCCTGATTCGGGCCTCCATCTGTTTGAGACGCTCGGCATCGGTCTGTACATGCTTCTTGTCAGGATGCTCCCTTCCGCATAGGTCACAAAGAAAGAAGACGACGAGCTCGGCAAACCTGTCAGGGTTCTTCTTGGCTATCGAAGGTATGTAACTCAAGCCGAAGGATGACTGCCCCCCGTTGGTGTTGAGCATTTTGCTGATAGCCTGATAGGTAACGTCATTCGCTGTAGCAAGGTCTTCTCGCTTACAGCCCTCTGCTACGGCCTTGCATCTCTTGTCCAGCTCGTCGGCCAGTTCTTTTATTTCCGCCTGTTCTTTTGCTATCAACACGTCCATCAGTTCTCCTTGAGACATAACCCCTCAGAAGTACTGGTTGTTCAACTACCGGTTGAGAGCGGTTGAAATATCTCTACTGGATTCAACCGGGCGAAAAATGGGAAAAAAAATCATGGATCAATCATTCCCTCCGGCTCTGACAAGTTCCCTGACACTACCTGGGAGAAGATCGACGGGTGTGTATAGCCCTTCGGATGCTTCCACGATTCTATTGACCATCACAACTGATATGGGCCGTTTGTGGTGCCCCTTGAGGATTTTGTTGAGCCAGACGTTTGTAATGCCAGCACGTTTTGCAATCTGTTTTTGGGTCGGCTTCTTTCTCATAATTCTCTATTTTAAACCGATTCGGATAAATGTCAAGTATTATTTTAAACCGATTCGGGGAATTGACGGACGGTGATTACATGGATACGATTTCCACAATGATGAAACGGGACGATAATCCCCTCAAGCCCAGGTCACATAGGGAACCTAAACCTCAAAAGGAACAACTCGTAGATAATTTGGCGCGAGCAGGACTGAGATGCATCCTCAAGGACCGCAAGATAACCAAGAGTAGATTCGCCGAGATGATCGGATGGAGTCCACAGATGCTGTCGGCATACATCAAAAAGAACGGAAAGTCTCTCACACCCCATACAAAGACTTTTGCCGATGCTCTCAATATTACCGCAGTGACCCTTGTTCTTCCGAGCCTGTCAGACCCGATTGTGGTCCAAATATTGCAGCTTCTTAATGAGTTTGATCAGGACATGAGACAGGGGGTTTTGAAGTATACGATAGATAAGAAAATAGTCCGGGATGCAAGCGGCCCTAAGAAACATTCTATGAGAGAGGTGAGAGGCCGTGATACTCACCGCCGAGGAAATGGAAATGATACGAACTCTCAGAATTCTGGCGGGAGAAAGGAGAAGTAGGGTTATACGCTACGCCGGGGAACAACTCATCATTTTTAGATATGAACAGCGTATTGATATAGATAGAACCCACGAACCCTGCAAACACAGAGTGGCGAAGATTCTACCCTTATCACTCTTCAGAAAATCTTAGTGCAATAACCGCGCACTCATATGGGCTTAATCGCCCATATGTTCAGAATCGATATCCAAAAACGGCACTTGCCTTAACACCTTCCACGGAAAAATCTGAGCCTACCGGTATGCCAGCTATCTCGGCACGCAACGTCGTCTCTCCCGTCCAAAGGTATTTCCCTTCGAGTCCCAGAAACCAATTAGGCGTGATGTTATAGACCCCTCCGGCCCCTAGAAAACCCCCGACTACGAAACTGTTGTCGCTTCCCGAGGCCCGCCCATATCCTGGTATCGTATATGTCACCGATCCGTGGACGTAATACACCCCGGCCCCGGCGATACCGTACAGTTCCGCTTTCTTGGCAATCGGTACTATTCCCTTTACAGCTACAGTGATGGGAATCGCATAAACCTTTACGTCTTCAGATACGGAATAGACGCCAACGGATTCACGAATTGTCTTGCTTGTCTCCATATACCCGCTGCCGAATTCTACCGCAAAACTTGGATTGATCTTTCTGCCAATGGCGATTTCCCCGTTGAATCCGGTATCAAGGTCTTTGAGATCCCCTTGCGGCTCGTATATTCCCCCCTTCAGGATGACGTAACTCTGGCCATCCGATGCAGCTCTTAAGGAGATAGAAGAGAAAAGAACGGCAAATAGAACCAAACACACAACAGCCAGAACAGTTTTCATAAGAAACCCTCCGATATTAGTAATGTTAGTTCCTATGCGATTATAGCTCAACAAAATCGGAACTCCAAGAAAAAATTAAACCGTGCAGTCGATTTTTCTTGCAATCTTTAAACCGATATGGTTAACTGGGAAATGTCTGACTTAACCAATTCGGTTTATGGAGATGAAAAATGTCTGACCTTGCTAAAGTGATGATGACGGCGGAGGAAGCCCGGACGTGCATAGACAGCATCAACAATAATCTCCGCAACACCCGCGAGCTTTTGCTGGACCTGTACGAGCGGGAGGGGTGGCGGGCCTTGGGCTATAACAACTGGCGCGATTGTGCCACGGGGGAATTTACCGTGAAGCAAGCGCACCTATACCGTGAACTCATGGCCGCCCGCGTCGAACAGAACATTTCTCCAATTGGAGAAAAACCGGAAGTGGGGAAAATTCCCGAATCGCATCTTCGCCCCCTCTCCGGCATGAATCCCGACCAGCAGCGCGAAGTCTACCAGGAAGCCGTCAATACCGCCCCCGATGGCAAGGTCACTGCCCGCCACGTCCAGGAGACCGTCGAGAGAATGTCGGATCACAAGCGGCCCGCCCGCCTCATGCCCAAGGAGACGGAAAAGGTCAGCGTCATGTTCAAGGTGGCCTTCGATAACATGGTGTCCGTCATCAAAAACGAGAAGGCTCTCAAGTGGAAGGATACGTCGAAGGCCGATGCTCTGAAGTATGTCCAGATACTTGCGGACATCATTAACGTTTGAAGGAGGAGAACCATGGAATTGGTGCAACAGAAACTCGTGGATTTGACCCCGGAAATGGCTGAGAATCTGCTAAAAATAAATAACTATCCCGTACAACGACCCCTGAGAGAACGTCACCTAAAAGATATCATCAAGGCCATAGAAGAGGACCGTTTTGTAGGGGGTGAAATCGCGACGGTAAAGTGTTTTTTTGATGGCGGAGGCAACTTCCTCGTCAATGGACAGCATCAAGCCGAGGCGGTGGTAAGGACAGGCAAAACAGTAAGTGTCGTTTTCAAGAAATTTACGGTAGATTCATCTGAAGACCTTGCCCTTCTATGGCAGCAATTTGATCACCATGCCCCGCGCTCCCTTGCCAATGACACGCACACGGAAGCCTACGCTCTCGGCATACAGTGGCCCGAAAGAATATCCCGACTTATGGTAACCGGCGCATCGCTCAAAGAGGGCAAAATGGATGCAAGCAAGCAGGAAAAGGTGCTTCTCCTCAAGAGATATTTGAGAGCCGGAGAAGCATTTGCACCACTTCTCGAAGGTGACGGCGCACGGCACTTGAGGCGTGGACCTGTCGTATCCGCAATGCTCATGACGTGGGAGAAGAACCAGGAGCAATGTCGAGAGTTCTGGTCTGATGTCCGGGACGGTGAAAATCTGAAGCGTTCCATGGCGGCCTACAAGCTCAGGGATTATCTGCTCTCCACCAATATCAGCAGGGGCATGGGCGCAAGAATGTCACGAAGCGTGACCGTCAGAGAGATGCTGTCAAAATGCATTGTCGCTTGGAATGCTTACCGAAAGGGAGAATCTACCGCCCTGAAGTATTTTCCCGAAAAGCCTGTACCAAAGGCGGTGTGACCCCTTGACCTTCCCCTCAGCCCCGGCGAATAGAAAGCCCTTGGCCATAGACCTCTATTGTGGCCTTGGCGGTTGGGCTGAAGGGCTACTCTCGGAAAGATGGGAAGTAGTCGGCTTTGACATCGAACGCCACGACTACGGGACGGGAGGCTATCCCGGTCAACTTGTCCTTCAGGATGTCCTCACGCTCGATGGAAGGCGATTCAAGGATGCCGGCCTTATTGTCGCCTCTCCTCCCTGCCAAGCGTATTCCTACAGGGCAATGCCGTGGAAGAGGGCGAAGGCTTTGCCGCCCCCGGACAATACACTTTTCGAGGCTTGCTTCAGGATTCAGCGAGAAGCCATAGAAGCGGCAGGTCATCACATTCCAATGGTAGTCGAGAACGTGAGGGGTGCGGAGAAGTGGGTTGGGCGGGCACGGTGGCACTATGGGAGTTTCTACCTGTGGGGCGATGTACCTCCTCTCATGCCTCCGACTAAGCATCGCAAACTTCCAGGGAATGACACGTTTTACAAAGGTGGTGGCCCTTGTGGAAAATTGACTGATCCTCGTTACCCGAGCAAGGTTCCGGTGCATGGTTTCAAGGACATCCCCCATTCCCCTACCGGTCATTGGACGAACCCCGGAGAGAACGGATGCAAGAATCCTCCGGACGGATTGCACGAGGAATGGTTTCGGCGTGGCCTCGCAAGGCATTCCTCTAAATCAAATGCCCGAAAAGCCGCTACTGCCATGATCAGCAAGATACCTTTTCCTCTCGCCCAATGGATCGCCCGGTGTTACAGGGAGGCCCGTTTTGATTGACTTCCCCTCCTCCCCGGCATACCATACCCCTAAAAGCATAAGCGGGGGGTGGGATATGACCGATCAGGGATCGATTCGGTGTACTGTCTGCAATACCGGTGTGCCTGAGAAGAGCGGGATATGCCCGAAGTGCAAGAAAAATACTCACGTCTGGATCGATGTCTATTGGTCCCTGAAGGCTGGCGGGGATGGGAAGCACTACCCGATTAGAAGGGATGAGCGAGGTGACCCCCTCAGCTTTCAATCGGCTTGGAACATCCGTAAAGAGGTCCAGGCGGACATCAGAAGGCGAACCTTCAAGCCCTGGAAATATCTCCCCGAGGGGCGCTCTCCTCGTCGCTGTGAGCTATTTTTCGACCGGTGGCTACGTGATGTACATGAGAGCCTGTCCGAAGGCACCTACAGGGCCTACAGGAGCACTGTGGAGGCTCATTTGCTCCCTTACTGGGGGCCTAAAGACATCCAGGATGGAGTCACTGCACGAGCCCTGAAGACATGGATTGTCGAATTGGAGAGGAAGCGCCGGAAGACTGCGGCCAGGGCAATCAGGAACCGTATGCACGCCTTTCTCTTGTGGGCAAGTTCCGAGGGACTTTTGGATGACATTCCCACTTTCAAGAAGATCGTTGGTCGAGATGAGCGGAAGAAGTACGCTCTGACTCTTCAGCAGCAGTTCATCTATGCCGAGAAAGTGCGCCATCCCGTGATGCGCCGGGCCATTATCCTCGGAATGCTTACCGGAATGAGGATGAGCGAAGTCCTCACCCTGAAGGCATCCGACGTTGATTTCGAGGAAAGGTCCATTAACGTACGGCGGACATGGTCGGGGTATAAGATCAAGCCTACGACGAAGACTTCGGAACCGCGGAAGATTCCTCTTCCCGCCCTTGCCTTCCCTATCGTCAAGGAGGCCATAGGGAAGCGTGTAGGCGACGTATGGCTCTTTCCGAGAGCTGACGGTACTCTCCCCCTTCACGGCCGGCAATTCACCCGGTATTGGAAAGAAACTGGCTGCCCTGCGACGATTAGGGACGCCACCCGGAGAAGTTATGCGACGGTCCTCAAGGACCAGGGTTTCCCCCTGGAGAAGATCAAGGAACTTCTCGGTCATCGATCGATCAAGACGACGGAGATTTACCTGATAGATGAGCCGATGAGGATGGCTGACGAGGTAGACAAGCTACAGGGGAAGCTCCTCCGATTCCGAAACGAAAACCTAGACGAAACCGAAATCAATTCTGGGGGGTCAAAACCTGATGAATAGGGGGTTTTCGGGAAAGGTGATGAAGTCTCTGAATATGTGTCGCATCGTTATTTATCGGCCAAATCACGGTAAAAATCAAGACCTAAACGAGACCGAAACGAGAGAAGGGGGGAAGGCCCAATGAAACTCGAAGACCAATACGTATCCCTCGACCTGGCGAAGAAGATGAAAGAGGCGGGATGCAATCTGACCGCAGAGTTTTGCTGGTATCCAGATGTAGACAGCCCAAATGGATTTTCCTTGAACCGGTGCTTCGGAAAACTTCCTGGACCCGACTGCTACTTTGCCTGTTCGGTTTCCGAGTTGGGAGAGGCGCTGCCTTGGGACATTATAAACTGTGTCGGTCGCATGGCCGATAGCAGGTGGTTTTTAACAACCAACCAAAGCTGTATCGTTGAAAAGACCGAGGCCGACGCCCGCGCCCTCATATGGCTCTATCTCAAGGAAAAGGGGCTGATATGAAATGGCCCACCATAGACTGGTACCTCTGGTCCTCCAAGCCCCGCAAGGAAGACACCGGTCGTCGGCGCTACTGTTCCTGGGAAGGATGCGGCAAGATAGTGTCGAAGAAGGGTGAGTATTGCGCGTTTCATAAGAGGAAGGTGAGGGAGAAGGAGACAAGATGAATTGGAACTATCGCGTTGTTCGACACGAGTTAAAAGGTGAGGTCTGGTTTGCCATCCATGAGGTTTATTACAACAAGAGTGGCGAGGTATGCGCCATGACCAAGGAACCTGATCCCCCCGTAGGAGATACCATCGAAGAACTCAAGACGGACATTACCCAAATGCTAAGTGCTCTTGATGCTCCTATACTTGAGCATAATATGGAGTTTGCTAAATCCCCGTGGAGCGATGCGATACAAAAAGGAAAGGTGAGGGAGAAAAGATAATGGGCATATCAAGTAACCAAAAATATTTAGGTATGGCACAAATACAGGATGGAGCGACAGTTTATTTTGATCATAGAAGTGGGAAGTGGAATGACAATAACACGGTATTTAGCGTCTACTCATTCAGCAACACCTTGCATAAGTGCCAAGCATACGGATACGGGATAATCGGAGGCGGAGATGGGTCTTATGGTAACGGAGCCTTGTATGTAAGGCCCCAAGACCTCTTGTGGCAAACTGCAATGACAGATGCATGGAAAGACGTCTCTATAGCAGTGTCGTAAAGCGTGGAGTATATAGGAGGCCCAGTCATGACCATGGAACCGGGGCAGGAGCTGGATAGGTTGGTGGCCGAGAGGGTGATGGAAGAATGCTATCACGTTGTAGCTGATGGACAGGACATATTTGAATGCGGCTTTCCTGTGAGATGTGAGAAGTGCGGCAAAGAATGGGATGCATTGCCACTAACTTCTAATTGGCCGAATCCGTTATACTCCACCGACCTCTCTGCCGCCTGGATGGTCGTGGAGAAGATGATGTCCCTCGGCTACCGATACGTTATGAGGAGCAACTTTGAAGGAAATGGCCTACATTGGTGTGGTTTCGATCATCAAGAATGGGCATACAGGAATCCTCTCCATCAATCGGAACTGTGTAAGTCTCTTCCCCACGCCATTTGTCTCGCCGCCCTTGCTACAAAGGAGAAATGATGACCCGTGGGGAGATGGCGTTGATGGTATTTGTCCCATCCTACATTCTATTCATTGTAGGGGCATGTGCTAACCATTGGATAGCCCTCATGGGATTCTTGGGCATGTTGATTACCGGAGTAGCCGGTCTTAGCCATAGTAATAAGGAGAAGTGATGGACCTGAGAGAAGAGATAGACAGACTCCTGATGGATTATGGTCTAAAAGACATTTCACGTTTCGCTATAACTATGAAGATATTTTCTATTCTTCGCTCCAACGGTGCCATCTTTCCTGATGACGTGGTGGAGTGGGCGGTCATTGAGGAGACAGAGGCAAGGGATTCTGACAATATGTATTTGTCAACTCGTGGATCGGTCGTAAGGAAACTCCCCACCACTGTCAAAGACCTCTTGGACAGGACAAAGGGGATGGTGGAAATGCTTTATACGGATAGCGTGCTTATTAAGATCTACTTTCCACATCTTTCCGAAAGATGTTTGCAGGCCCTTGCCGGTCTTCGGGTAAAGGAGGAAGACAATGAACGATGAACTGAAGGAGAAGATAGCAACAATCATAATGAGAGCGGTGCCAGAAGATAAGTATGAGTTTGCACAGGATATTCTCTCTCTCCAAGTCGGGGAGAGGGAAGAGAAGTGTCCGGAATGCGGTGGTATCAAAAGCAAGTTTATCAATCCCGACCCTTGTCATATGTGTCACGGAAAGTATTCAATTACCCGTCCCATCACCATTGCCGAAGCAGTTGAGGGATACCTGAAGGCAAGGGAAGAGGCCGAGTTGTGCAGGAAGGCAGGAGTATGGCTGCTGACTCAACTGGAACCACTTCTTACCTTTAGAAGCGATGGGAGTGTTTTCATCCGTGGTGTAGAATTGGTGGGATTCAATAAGCAATTTGATAACGCCAGAAAGACCCTCCTCAAACAAGAAGGACGCTCCGAAGCAGTTGAGTCCGGGGTAAAGGTGCTGACAAGCAAAGAGTCGTATGAAATAGAAGAACTAAAGATGAGCATCGGAGTTCTCGCTGAAGAAAACAAGCTCCTAACACGTAAAGCGGTCGATGACGCGTGGAGCATGAAGGTTCAGCGAAATGCTTTAAGCAAAAACGCTAATGAGATAGCAACACTTCAGGAAGAGGCCGACAGGCACAAGAAGGCACTGGAAGCCTTGATAAGTGCTGCTACCAACATGATCGACATAGCCAATGAAAGCGAAGGGGTATCGGGGTGGCACATGAACGGGGACTTACTGTTATGGGGCCAGTGTGAGCCGTTGCAGGAATTGGAAGGCGCACGTGAGGAGGCTGAGAAGGCCATCAAAGGAGACCTGACATGACCGAATCACAAAATAGGTTTCTTCACGAGTGTATGTGGAAGTGTTGGCATAGTCCTGGCAAATACGAAAAGATAACCATTCCTGCACCGTCAGTGTGGCCCGTATGTCCTGTGTGTGGTATTGGGTACAAGGAAATGCCCGACTACTCCACCTGGGAAGGATTCCAAATCCTCTGGCCCTGGGTCATGCTACCCGAGCACCCAGAAGTGGAGGTTACGTGCCCGGAGTGCGGAGGGAAAAGGCTAAAGACTTACGAGATATTGGAATCAAGACCACATCCAAGGTATTCAAGAAATTTAACTAAGATAGATCAGACTTGCCCCCTCTGTTCCGGTAACGGCAAGGTCGTAGTGAAGGCATGGAAAAGTGCGACATTCTTTAGTTGGTTCCGTTATCAAGAGCCGTCGCCCCGGCCCGATATAGCACCAATAATCGGCCCGCCCTTCGCCGATCCACTGTATGAGTTCCTGTTGGCGAGGATAGAAAGGAGGTGATGCGAAATGACATCGGATTGGGACCGGTGCACGTGACCCGGCCCCCGGCGACGAAGGGAAGTAATGAAATGGCCGAAGAGTGGAGAATCGTCAAGAGCTTTTCGAAATATGAAGTATCCAACAATGGAGTTGTTAGGCACCGAAGGACATTACAGTTAGTCACATCCTACGTTGATCGTTTTGGATATCCAAGAGTTCAATTGTATTTTGATAAAAAGATGGGATCAAAAAAACGTAAATGGGTGAGAATTCATCGACTTGTCGCAGATGCTTTTATTGAAAATATAGGTCACGCCATAGTTCACCATCGAAACGGAATAAGATATGATAATAGCATTGAGAATTTAACGTGGACTGCTTCCAGAGAGAATTCTAAGTTTAGATGGTTGCAGTTTACCACATTCAAACGTTTGATGAAGGATATCTTGGAAGGCGTGAAAAATGGACTATCAGAAGAAGAAATATACGTTCTACTCAGAAAACAATACGATAAATCGGAGGGGAACCCATGAAGAACCTCTTGATAGTTCTTGTGTTGATTGCCATCACTACCATTTCCACAGCATACAGCGTACAGCTGATCATCTCCGCTCGAAACGCCGGATGTAGCGTATATGCTGAGCTCGGCGAGATATTTATCAACTGCCCGATAAAGTGAAATAGGTGCAGCAGAAGCCGCCCCGAAATCCTAATCGAACGTGTACGAGAAGTTCAGCGCAAGCCCGTAGACCGGCCTCCCTGTCGTAACATTGTACGCCCCCACAGGCCCGAACTTAGCCGCAAAGTTATTCATGAATGTCACGCCCTTCACTCCCGAGATGAGCTTTGCCAGATCGACATAGGCCGCAACACCGAAGATGGTAGCATTCGGCGTCTCGCTCTTGTTCGTCACCTGGTAGGCTCCGAAGGGGTGGATCGTGATGTCCAATGCACTCGTCTCAGAGAGCGACTTATTGTAGTTCAGGATGTCCACACCGGCGCCTATGGCTATGTACCCGCTGGACTGGCCGGAATCGAACAACAGGAAGTTATCCTCCCCGACCGCCAAGAGACCTCCTGCAATGGGCTGGGGCGTCTCCTGGGCCATCAAGTACCCCCCGCATCCCGGATGAAGTCCTGCAGAAAGCCATATCGTTGCAAGAATCATTACTGCCAACAACTTTTTCATGGTACCTCCCTTTCGCCCTTCGGGCGTGCTTTGATTTCAAAATCTTCGATGATTTGCCGTATTCTCCCGTTCAGATATGCGCTCAACTCCCCCGCATACCTGTCGATCATACGCGCCTCATCGCCAGGAGTACTTTCGGAGATCCTGTGTGTCTCCGAGACAATGGTCTGTACGAAATTCAAGATAGTGTCATCCTGTTTCTTGAACATGAGCGGGCAATAGACATATGGGTCGTATGACCCTGGGCAACGCTCCATCTCAAAACCTCCGTGTGATCCTGAACACAAACCTACGTTTCTTCGCCCCCTGCGTCTCCGCTACCCGGTCCCTATCGGTGAGACGGTCGCGGTTGAGCATACTCTGCTGGGATTCCTGTTCCTGTCCCTTCTTGAGCCATGTCAGGAGACGGCTCAATCTGCTCCCCGGCATTCCCTGGTACACGGCTTCACCCATTGGGGGCGTCTGCCACGGCCTTCTGTTTCTTAATCTGGCCGACAACGCCTAGCGCAACACCGTAAAGGGCGCTGATACTGGTGATCAGTTCGGGTATGCTGCCGGCGACAACGTCTATGTCGGCCTGCTGCACTACTATCCCGTAGACCCCCTTGGCGATGACCGACAAGGCGAGGATGAGGGCCCCCCAAAACCGTCTCGATGCGTGCCAAGGCTTACCCGCTGCCTTCTCTTCTTGGTAGACCGACGCCACCTGCCGGAACGACAGGATGTACTTGAAATACGTCCACATGATCATTCCTCCACAATAGTTCGTTCGATGAGCTTACCGTCCTCGAATTTCTCGGTGACGGTGCGTTTTGTGAATGTCTTTTGGGGAAGCATTACAAACCCGCTCGGCCAGAAAGAGCAGATATGTATCGTCCCTGGAATAACCCATTGACCGCATCCTGAGCAATTGTAGCCTTGGGGGAAATCTCCTGTTGGCACGCTACACCTCCTTCTCTTTGAAAAACTCGTGATGGCCGATTTCGGCCGTCTTGATCAATTTCCCTATAGCGACTTGCTTGTCGAACCATGGATTCTTCGTCCCTGGAACCCTGTAGAATGTCGCATAATCGATTTTTCGTCCTACCTCCCTACTGTCATCCTTCCATGCCTTGAAAGATTGCTGTAGCGAGCCTCTGTAGGTTCCTGTGGCCATCTCTTCCGCTATAAGGAGGAGCCTTGTATAGTTGGGGTCGCTCGACAGGTAGCACGAGAACTGATTGGGAGCGAAGACGACCTGTTTTATGGTCTTCCGCCATCTCTCAGCGCGGTTGGCGATTACACAGCCCACAGCCTGCATTCCCTCAAAGGGCTCTCCCCGAGCCTCTCCATAGATCGTGAGAACGGCAGCCTCGGAATCATCGAGGGCGTGGAATATTGGACGGTGCTCTGGCTTCATTTCCCCACTACCTCCCTTCCGAAGATCGCGAGAACACCCCCCACGACCCCACCTGCGAATGAAAGTGCCCTATTCGGCCATGGTGACGCCTTTCTCTCTCTTGTCTCCAAACATTCCACCCGCTGACAGACTTTCTGGACAGTCTCGAAGAGTATCCATTCACGCTGAGCCGGTTGCATGTGGTCCCACGTGTCCTTGCTTATCTCCCAACCGTTGGACATCCTATCTCCTCACTACCGTCAATCTCGCCTCCGCCAGCCGACATCTCCCCCGGCTCCAAAACACTCCCGGTCGCTCCTGCCATAGACCCGGCGCCTCTCCTATCCAGTCCGGCCCACCCGGTCTCATGCAGACGTAGCCGCGCTTGTAGTCGCAGGGCTCATCGCAGATGGTCTTGTCCGGTGAGGGGCGGGTGAGTTTTTGGATGACGTTTCCGTAAGCGATGTTCATGGCCCGACCCCCATAAGGAGCATTCCGCCCCCCGAGCTACGCCACTGGTATGCCCCTATTGACCGGTAAGGCACGACAACGGCGCCTGCCGCGTTCGTGATGATTCTGCCCGCCATGTCGGTAACGCTGGCCGTGCCGGATAGAATGGTGTTGTCGCCTGCCTTCCTGGCAAGAGAAGACCCGCGAAGTCGCAGGTCCAGGCCATCGACAAGTGTTCTCGTCCACTCCGTCCCGTCGCCCAAAGTGTCAACCCCTGTCGGCAATATGCCTGTCTCGACGTTGCGGACGTGCTTTGCCATGTCGGAGGCGGACATGACCCGGCTGGAGCCTATCGAAGATCGCGACAACTCATCGAAGATGTAGCCCCACTGAGCCTCTGTCACGCACGTTCCGGTTCCACTCCCGGTACAGCAGACATAGGGCGTTTCCGAGGCCGTGCAGTCGGCATTGACGCCGATCTGATGGGTCCAGATATGGGCCGCCGCGCCGATAGCCCCGAGGGCCTCTGCCAGCGTTGCCGTGCGGGCTCGAGTCTCCGTCTCGTTTGACCCAAAAAGGGTGCTGTTGACGAAATAGCCTGTGAGCTTGAAGGGGTACAGGTCGGACAGCGTTTTGCTGTTGCCCGATACGGTGGAGTCCGTGCGGGCTGCCATATACACGTCTTTGACATACCCGATGACCGTATCGTTGAAGTTGTTGCCCGGATACACAAAGGTGTCGCAGGTCCAGGACGAGAGGGCGGCGCTGTGTGCCCGCACCTGAGTCTCGATGTATGCCTTGCAATCGTCCAACTCGTATCGGAAGAAATCCGTCTCGTCTACCGACAATGCCTTGTACGTGTCGTAAGAGAGGGCCTCTCCTGCATTGGCCTCAAGGGTTTTCGATGCAGCGGACGTGGCGGCGGCGGTCAGGAGCGTTGCCGAGTAAAACGATTTGAGGTCTATTTCCGCAACCAGCGTACCGACGTCTTTGTAGAGGGCGTTGGTCAAATCCCAATCGATGCTCGTTGACCCGTCACTCTGCCCTGTTAGCGTCACCTGGAACCTATCGACATACCCGTCTGAGTCCGTATCGGTGATGCTCAAGTTGATTCCAGTGGCGTTCCCGGTGTATTTGAGCTGCATGACATCGGTCAAGGACGTCGTCAGGTTCGTATGCGTCATGGTGTGGCCCGCGACGTCGTGCCCATCCAGTATCTTGGAGACGACCGTGTCCCAATTCGCGGACGACAGCAATTGCGGGCGTGAAATGGCCCATGTGACGCTCATTCCGTAAGGCGTGGCGAGATCGGCGAGAGCCGTGAACGTTGCCACATTGGTGTTGTCATCCACGCTCACGCTGAGAATGGCGGGATACCGCGCGCTCCGTATCCCTGGAACTCGGTAGAGAGAGTCTACCGGCGTCTCCGTGCCGCTGCCGTAGGATTGACTGATGAGTGATCCACGGTTGAGGAGCAGGGTATTATTCAGCGCAAAATTGCCCCCGGCGCTTTTGTAAAACGGGTAAGCTGCGGCGCTGAGCGCATTGGCAACTTCAATACCGTTATTGATCGTCGTGGTCGTAGCAGCGCCGTCCTGGTATATCACAACGCCTTGGGAGCCGTAGAACTCGCAGTTGTTGAACACGTTTGTTCCGGCGTGGGTGTTGATATAGCTCGCAGAACCCAGGTACAGAAACCGGCAATAATTAGCCGTGACGGAATTTCCGGAAACAAGTATGATATCGCTGAAAGGCCCGATGAGACTCACCCTCGTCGCAACCACGTCTGCTCCCGTTCCGGTGCGGAAAGGCTGTCCATATGTCGAGCTGATCGTCACGTCAGTGGCGTAGTGGGTTCCGGCCACGTCAAAATACACGCCTTTCTTGCTGGTAGGAATGTTTTGCATGGTGAGGTCTTGTATCGTGGCCCCACCACCCGCCGGGCTGACATAGAATGCGTTGTTTCCCGACATGCCGGTATGGTCAAGGATGGTGACGCCCTGCCCCGACCCGATGAGTGCTTGGCTTGCGGCAGTGGTGGACAAATTGTAGGTTGCATTGATCATCGCGCCTGAATACGTGCCGGGGCAGACATAGACGGTGCTGCTCGCTCCAGACGCCGTGATGGCCGCCTGGATGTTGCTCGCTCCCGACCAGCCCGACGCATCATTGCAGTTGGACAGGTTCCCGGCCTTGTACTTGCTCGACACGCCAGCTTCGTTGATTGTGACAACTTGATCCGCCGCCCCCGCCACGCCGGGCAAGAGGGTGAGAAGGAGAAGGAGGAGGAGAAGGCGTCTCATGGCTATTCCGAGTAGTACAGAACCGACACATTGACACCAGTGGCGGCAGCACCGCTTAGATTTATGTTCAGTGCTTCGGCTTCGTTCGTCTGCATGCGCACAACGACATAGCCGCCTTCGGAAGTGAAATCTGTCCTTGTTCCCCAATTAAGTGTGGAGCTCCAAAGGGTAGAGCCATGAATGTCGTTCGTGGCCGATTGGAACTTGATCTGCACGTCATCATTACTCGACAGTTCATAGGAAACGACCTTTATTCGTTTGCCGGTTACGGCGGCAACCACTTCTGTGTTTCCCGAAGAAGTCACTGCATTTACCGTTGCCCAATAGTACGTTCTTCCGTACCCGTAATTAAAACTGGTAGCTACCGTAGCCATTTCCTTTTCCTCCTTATATCAGCTCGATAAGCATCATCGTCTGGGTGATCGTGTCGCTAGCATCCGCACATTCTCCCGTGCATTTGACAATAACCGCCGCTGTCGTGTCCTCGGTTCCTGTCTCATAGCCTGACATGGGCGGGATAATCGTTGAATCGTGAGAACCAAGCCACGTTATTCTTTGCGTATTAACGGCCCCGGCATTGAATATCAAAGCTTCACAGCGCCAGTCGTTCGTATCGTTCGTGGCCGTTCCGAAGGTCCAATTCGTCGTCCCGAAGTACATCTTCAACGTCTTCATACCGGTGCTACCGATCTTGGTCCCTGCCGCCGTCACCCTGACACCTCCGTTCACTCGAAGGGTTCCTGCGGGAATAGTGATCGTCATGAGATCGTCTTCACCCGTTCCAGAGCTGGACACTGACGTGAACTCCTTGTAACTCAAGGCAGGGAATATGCGGATGGACGAATAGGTCTGGGCTTCGTACCCGTCCTTGGTCAAGGCGATGTCAAAAAGTTGGCTCGTGTCGTAGTCGGAATTGTCCACGTAGAAGGAGAACGAGCCGTTTGTAGAATCGGACGTGACGCTATTGACGGCAGTGGCACCGGTTGCGGTAGTGTAAATGCTTGCCGCTGTGGTCGTTCCTGCCAAATAGACGCTTATGGTTCCGCTTTGAACGACATGGCCTGCCCCGTCTCTGAATGTTCCGGTGAATAGGTGTCTCATTGGGTTTCTTCCTGATTTAGTTCATTCAACAACTCGTCAATGGACTGATTTTCAGTCCTTTCCCCCTTGCCGGATTGCTTAGCCATGAGGGCTACTAGTTTCGTAACCAAGGCAGTTGCTTGTGGCGTTCCTGGCGGTAGTTTGAGGCCCTGAAGAATGAATTTTCGGCCTACCGGGGAAAGATACAGTTTTGCGACTAGTTGAGGGGCAAGGGTAATGCCGGCAATCTTAGCTCCGGCCTTGCCCACCTTTGCGACGTTACCAGTTGCAAGCCCTATCGCCCCTTCCGCTATCCCGGACAATATCATCCTTCCCGCCTCAAAGGTGATGACGGCCTGTGCGGTCCCTGATGGATTGCCTGAAAGTTTTTCAACCGTTTCCGCTGATTTGCTCACTTGGAACATTCTGTCGATGAACTGAAGCTCATCTTTGCTGAAGATGGCTTTCATGGTCGGCTGATCCATCTTCGCGATTTGAGTGGCCGCCGATATTGGCTGATACAGCCCGTGAGTGCTTTCCTTCAAGATATTGTCGGAAAGCCATTTGGAACGCGCCTCATCGAAAACGTCTTTGGGAATGATCCTTTTAACTTTGGCGACATTTATGGAATTGTTTTTTGTGAAGATGAAATTAGATACCTGCTCCCCCGTCGATTTCTTTGCTATGTCAAGAATGAATCTATCGGCAATAGGCATTGCCTCTTCTCTCAAGCCCCTTGTGGCATAGGTTGCGAGCATCTGCCATTCCCGTGGAGTGAATATCGTGTGAAGTGTCTCGGTGCCATACTTCTGGGCTTCAGCGACGAGTTTGTCCCAAGAAAACTCTCCTCCCTTGGATGCGGAATCAATGAGCTTCCCGACAAATTTCTGTTTGAGTGGCTGGAACCCCTGTTCCCCAAGGGCCTTTTTTGTGGTATTGATGACTGTGACGTTACCTGGACGGAAAATTGTGTCAACGACTGTTTCAGGTTTTGATTCTGCAAGGCGCATTATGTCCTTATTTCTCCATATCGGCGCAAATTCTTCACGATAGAAAGCATTAGCTATCTTGAGTTTATCGAGAGCATTTGTGCCTGTTTTCTCTGCTATTACCTGAAAATCTTGATCAAGTGCGTTTTTGAGCTGCAGATATACCCTCGATTCCGTCAAATTGCCTGACTTTCTGGAAGATTTGACTAGGTCCGTCAATTCTGATCTCCATTGCTGAAGGGTTTTCCAATCTCTAGCCGGTACTCCTGCGGCAACTGTTTCTTCTTGCGAAAGCCATGCTCTCATTTGCGAAGGCAATTCTGATATTTTCGTTTCAATCCCTTGGACATTTACTGTTGGAGGAAGCTCTTCCGCTGATTTTGATGCACCGCTAATCTTGCTCAAAACCGTTCTAAGCGTACTTCCAGGCGCAAGTGATTTACCAAGAGATTCCTTAGCCTGCTGTGCCACTTCATTGATGTTAGGAGTATCCAACGGTCCTGAAGGAACAGATTCACCTATTTCAGCATATACTGCATTTTTTTTAGCAGTAGCCTCTGCCATGCGTTTTTCTAATATCTCTTTCGTTTTCAGACCGAGGGATTCATATGTGTCGGTCGATCCCATTTTCTTCAACATTGAATCAGCCAATTCCCTTGTGCGTTGATTTTTCAGGGCTTCTTTCCCTCCGAGCATCTTTTCGATGGTTGCCTTGATTTTCAGCCCCACGTTTTCTACGCTTTCAGGGGTACCCTTACCGTTGTTAACTTTATCGATGAAATCGTTCCTTAGCTCGGTGAGTTTTTGTAGCTGCGAAAAGTATTTCTTCTGTATTGTTCCCGCCGATCCAGGAATATAACTCAACGCCTTTTCGACAAGCATTGCGCCTTTGCTACCGGCCTCCTGAGCTGGCGTCATCTCGTAGCCTAGCTCCTTAGCCGCCTGTGCAGCTTGCTTTACTTCCGCGGCTCTCATTCCTTTCTCTGTCCATGACTTGATTGCTGGACCTGCTGATCTGCTTATGGCCGCTACAGGCAAAGCTGCCAATTGACCGCCTGCTTCCAACGCGGCGCCTGTCAATACGTCCTTTCCTGATTCGATGGCCTGTTCCTTCAGCGAACGTGGCTTTTTGTATCCAAGAGCCTGTTCTATGGCAGTAGCGGCTTGATTCATCGCCGCATAACCGAGGGCCGATCCTGTTACGGCACCGGCAGTAGAAGTGGCAGGAGCAGTTGTGAAGGCAGTTGGGGCACTTGCGAGAAGACCGCTTCCGGCGCCGACTATCCCTCCCCCGACTAAACCCACGGTCTGCAAGGTGGGTCTTATAGCCGAGACGTACCAAGGCGGGGGATTGTATATGCCGCCATATTTGGCGGTGCGTTCCTCCATAGTAAGAACCTTGGAACGTTCCTCGAACAAATCTTTCGGCTGCTCTCCACTTGAAGGAGTTATCCCTGTTTCTTCAAACAGATCACGAGGCATTACTTGATCCCCAGTTTTGCCTTTACTTGATCCACCGTCATTCCGTACTTCTTTGCGGTAAATTCAAGGTCGGCCTTAGAATAGGTTTGTTTCGGCTGTTCCGTTCCCGTTTTGCCAGCCTGTTTGGAAGAAAACACCATATTCGGATTTATGCCGCTCATCGTCGCGTAATTCGCGTATTCCTGCATTCTGCTGTTGTAGTTGTTTTGATATGTCGCCATGAAGAGCTTGCCCATACGAACTATGGCGTTTCTTTCTTCAGGAGTAAGCCCGGCGCCACCTTCCATTATCTTTTGAGCTTTTCCTTTGACCATATTGATAAACGGCATATTGACGCCCGTCCTCGCATACTCGCTTTCCCTGACGACGGAGTTTGGGTCGGTCATTTTGTTGAACAGGGTGATAAGAGCCTGATCGACGGCAACCATGTTTTCGGATGTTTTTGATTCACCAAGGGCCGCCACCATTGCGTTGTATTTAGTCTTTATGTTGTTGTAGTCTCGCACTTCCTGAAGGCTGTTAAACTCTTTCCTGAGACTTGCGGCGTCTTTACCCATCTCACGAGGACTGGTATTTACGACCTTTTCCACCTTCGGAATGACACGCCCGGTATATGGTCTTCCCCCTACCTCCTGTTGACCGGTTCGAGGGTTGTAGTTGACAGGCTGATTGTCGGGAGTGTGCCCTATCAATTGCAAAGATTCAGGTTTGGGTTCTCCCCTGGCAATAACCGTAGGTTGTCCACCGCCTGTGCCAGGGGAAACAAGTACCTCTCCCTGGCCGAGTTTTACCGGTTCCATCGCCTTTTGGCGGGCCTCGACGGCTTTCATCAAAATGGTCTGGACCTGTGCGGGATCGTCGGTAGCCCTGGCCTGTTGGAGTAGAAGTTGAAGTGTCGGATTGTTCATGGTCAATTCATCTATCAGCGCCTTGTTCTTTCTGAAGAATTCGTTTATCTGGACCTTCTTGAGCCCCGAGTCTACTTTCCCTGCAAGGATGTTGTTTTTCTCCACGGCTGTTTTATACGTCTGTTGTGCTTGTGCGATTTTCTGCTCATCTCCTCCTTGTTGGGCCTTTTGTAAGGCTTCGTAAGCATCGCCTACAGACTGCCTTGACTGTTCCAGGCGGATGTTTGCGTAGTCGGAGGCGAGCCCGACGTCCGCCTTCATACGCTCTATGACCATGGCCCGGTTACGTTGAGTTCCTATCCCTTGCTGATTAACGACACCGATCTTTTTCAGTGAGTTAAGGTATTGCACCCGCTTGTTATCGGGGAGCCCCGCCAAAAGAGGGTCAGTGGTTGCGTCCCATGGGGAATTCAACATTTTTTCTTTTTCCTCAATCTGCTTGAACTCCATCATGGACTTGTTTATGTTGATCTGATTCAACTGCTCCTGCTGGCGCATAAGGCGTCCGTTTTTCTGCATCTCTGCCATGTTCGCCGCATTGGCGGTAATATTTGAAAACGCTTGAGATATCTGGCCCCAAGGATTGTCAGCCATCTCTATACCCTCTCACCGTTTGCTCTGATGTAGGAATCAACCGTGCTTCCAAGTCTCTTACATGCCGCAAGAAATTCGAGAGACACCTGTTCAGATTCAGGAGCACACAACTCTGTTTCTCCGAGTTTGAACCTTCCGTAGTCGATCAGCCTGTCCACGAGGTCGCGCTTGATCTGCCAGGAGAACCCAAGGTCTCTTTTCATGTTCATGACAACGGGTTCGGCAAGCATGTAGTAGCCTCGTATACTCTCCTCGTCCATGAACCTGTCCCTGAATCTCCTGGTAACGTCCACCTCTGCGGAGTCCCTACCGTGACAGGCCGTGCAGATGATACAGTCGTCAAATATCTCCTGAGCACCTCCGACTATGCCGCCTATTACTCCTCCAACCACGTTACCAACACCAGGAACTATGGAACCGATAGCGGCCCCTGCCGCCGCTCCACCCGCTATTCCTCCTGCCGCACCCCACTCATTGCTTCCCCCAAACCCTACCTGGTCTCCCATCCACTGACCTACTGCAGAACCTATCATTCCTCCGACGGAACCGGCACCTACAGGTGCAGCATACGGAGCAGCAGCAGACATTGCACCGCTTATCCCTGAAGAACCTGCCCCTAGCCCCGTTTGCGTCGCCGCACCTATGCCACTGTAGTATCCAGCCCCGGCTTCAGGTACGAGTGATCCGGCTGCGACTGTACTTCCTATGCCTGTCGCAGTCCCGGCTAGTGTCCCTGTTGTTTCTCCTCCTGCTGCAAGATTTGCGGCTGCGGTTGATCCATAGATATCGCCAAGCTCGGTAGCGGCACCAATGCCTTCATACATGCCTGTAGTTGGGATTGTCGTATATGGAGTAGTGGCCAAGCCAGCCTGTGTTGCTGCTCCGATGCCTTCGTACATACCTGTAGTTGGGATTGTCGTATATGGAGTAGTGGCCAAGCCAGCCTGTGTTGCTGCTCCGATGCCTTCGTACATACCTGTAGTTGGGATTGTCGTGAAGGGGTTTGTGGCTGCTGCTGCATTGCCCCATAGGTCAAGTTCCTTTCCGAGTTTGTATACTGCAAGACCAGCCAATGGGGCTTGCACGCCTGCGCTGATCAGACCGGCCTGCTTCTGCGCCTGCGCCTGTTTCTCGGCCTGTCGTATGTTCGCCATGTTCGCGGCGTACTGTTGTTCCAGGCTTTGAGTTCCGAGATTCAGTTGATTCGTGATGCTCTGTTGCGTAAGGGCATTGGACGCCGTATTTTGCGAAGCCTGTTGCGCGAGTGCTTGTTCTTGCAATGCGAGAGAACGAGATTGTGCTTTCCGGTTGTATTCTTCGTTCAATTCCGCCATCCGAAGGGCTTGTAGTTCTTCAGGGCTTGGCTTCATCCCTGTCGTGAGATACCGTTGATTGAAGTAATTGCGCCATGCCGCCAAACTATTTGCCATTTTCCGTACCTCCTTACGAAGAAAGGCCCGACAAACCACCATTTGGTGATTCATCGGGCCTTGCATCTTCCCGTTACCGGGGATTACAGGCTACCGAGACTACCTACTTCTTCTCATAGTCCCTTATGGCTTCTATTCTTTTCTCAAGACCTGGATGATCCGAGAACAAGCCCCCTTTCGTTTTTATGTCATTGTTCCTGGCATAGTCCAACAGCTTTTCAAGGGCAGTCGCGCAACATTCCTTGTCGATTCCCATATATCGATCTACGTATTCCACCCCGGCTATGTCTGCCTCTGATTCTGCTTTTCGTGAGTATGCCTTGGTCATAAGCGGATTGGCTAGAGCGTTGACGTTTCCCGTTCCGGGAACCACCATGTTTGCTATCAAAGACACGGTAGTTACGGCACTCGATACCGCTCTTCTTTTCCGCACATGACCCAACACGGAATGAGCTACTTCGTGTGCAAAAACACAGGCGACCTCATTGTCATCCAGCATACTGAAAAGGCCGGTCGTGAACACTAGAGCTCGATCGTTGTTCCACGCCCCCGGAATACAATCTATCACGATGGAAACCCTGTATTTTTCGACGTTCCCTTTATCGACACGGGGAATTATGGCGTTTCCTATCCTAACCGCCCTTTTATAGTCCGGTTGATCAAAAGGAAGAACTGCCGGCCGGTGTTTGGTGTACCCCGCACACCCCACAAGCAAAAGCACCATCACAATGGCAACGACAGTGTATCTCATAATAACCATTCTACGCTCAATGAGAGATTTGTCAAGCCACGGTCTCCTTGTCCACTCGATACAAGCCGCTGATCATGAGCGGCTGAAAGCCTATTGTCTCGTCATCGGTCGATATGCTGAATTCAAGGCTGTGCTCTACCGCCTTAAGGCTCGCCGATCTTACAACCTGGTATATTCGCTTCCCCGTTCCTGTCTGCGGGATTGCCGTAAGCGACGTTCCAGTGCTGTCGCCGTCCGCATAATGAGTCATCGCCACTGACTGATCGCTGGTCGATTTCGTTTTTCCAGTCAACTTGATATAGCGCAATTCCGTCCTGTACATGGCACTCGCAAAGCGTTTACCGAGCAGTCTGAAACTGTACGTGATCGCAGATCCGTCCATAGTGGTTCCGTTTTCGAGTCTTTCAATATAACCGGTTGTAGTGCCTCCATAGCTGTAGCCGTTTCCCAGAGCGTCTTGCACGTTCCATCCGCATTGGAGGGGCACGGGCCTTACAACTTCGTACCACTTGCGCCTCTTGAGATCGTAGGCCCATTCCTTATTCAGTGTGGTGCTCGATCCCGTAGCGAACAACCAGTGATATTCCTTGTTGCGGTCATCCCAGAAAGAAGAAAACTTGTCGATTATTGAAACGTTTATGTAATCAGGGTCGGCAGGATCAAAGAAGTTTTGAATGTCATCAGATATTGGAATGACGCTGTTGGCGTCAAACATCACGATTCCCCCGGAAGACTGCCATATGGCCGCGTGCCTGTTGATTCCCGGTGCAAGTTGAAAACCGATGTTGCAGAGCTGCATGGTGAGAGCCGCGACACATCCTATGTTATCCGCTACCTTGTATACCCGATAGTTGGTCGATGTGACGGCAACGTTCGTTGTGGATGTTGACGATGTGACGGTAGTATCGACCAGATAGGTATCGTTCCGCTTACACATCACAAGGTTTTCGTATATGACGCCTCCCTGACGGGAAAATATCGGTACTGCCGCTACCAATTCTTCATCACCGTCAAACGATATCTCAGGGGAATCTTCACCATTGAAAACGCAATCGGACAAATATGACGATCCTTTCATCGAGTTTTTGGCGTCGCTTTGATTTGCGCATAGCCATACCCTGTCCTGCCAAAATATCGGAAAGGAGTATTGACCAAGGGTTTTCTGACTCGGTATTCCATACACATAGTCTATGTAAACATCCGACGAAAGTGTCTGATCGAAGGATATCTTGTAGTAGTAGATACGGCTTTCGTCTCTGATTGATGTCGTAAATTCCTGGTCCAATGACGGTGCGTTCCACATCATAACGCCGCTTTTTGAGAGCGACTTATTATCGTGTGATGTATTGTCCTCAACGTCTCCCACGTCGGTCCACGAAGAGCCGTTCCAATAGCTAATGGAACAAAAGGTATTAGCCGTAGAGTTGACATTGTCCTCGACCAGTCTGAAGCCTATGGCCGTCATCTGTTCAGAAAACCCGGCAAGGATATGTTGGGAAGAGGTAAGGGTACCCACGTTTGTGTACGATCCTGTGTTGTACGAATCGTAATCTTCGTAAATCACTGCTGTTGACCGGTCATTGTAAATTCCGGTGTAACTGAAGAAATATGAGATATCTCTAGGTATTCCATCCCATATGTCTTTGATATTCTGAATCGAAGCGTCAAGCGTCACGCGAGAAATTGTTACATCGTCATCGAGCCCCACAAAGGAAAATTGGTACCAATAGGCCATGGAGTTGTTGTAGAGTTTTACTTTTGCCACTGATTCAGTGTCGCTAAAAATGATTGAACCGTTCTGGGCGAGGGATTTTCCACTCACCGACGTCCCGTCCGTCAACCCGGATACCGCCTGCCATGCCGACCCATCCCAATAGTTAACCGAGGCGGTAACCGCTGATGAGGTATTGGCATTTTCTACATAGAATTTCACACCCTTGATTGGTCTCGATGCTCCGATAAACACATTAGCGGATGATTGAGTTGAGTATGCTGACGGAGGTGATGTAAAATCCGCACTATATCGAGAGACGCCTACCGACAGACGCGCTTCATCGATCCTCCCGTAAAACCATTCGGAACTGGAGGATGCGTCGAAAAATGCTCCGATTGCAAGTCCGTAGCCTGTGTAATTGGCCGGTCTTACGACGCTCGACGTAGAGGCGCGCATTTTCCCGTTCACAAAGATGTACCAATCGTCTCCATTTTCAGCAAAAGCGATATGGTCGTACGATCCTAGATTGACGGCGTCGTTAGCGGTAGTCAATAGAAGGACGGTAGAAGACGCTGCTTTTACTGCAAGACTGACTGCCCCGGATGTGTTTATGTATCCATAGATATAGTTGTTCGCATCCGTTGCTTGGCAGAAAAGTCCTCGCTGAGTGGCAACGCTTATTGTGTTGGCTTGGACATCGAAGCACCATATCCCGCCGCTTATGTTGAAGTCGGCGTGGTCGGCAACCGTAGCATACGCTGACGCATTGCAATAGGCTGAATAGGTTCCGAACTTTGGTAGCGTTGAAAAAGCAATTGAGTGATTTGTGAGAGTATGGCTGTTCCCCGATGAATCGGTAAAATTGTTTTCAAAGTGCCACATCCCCTTAGTGTACGCGTCTATTCCCCCTCCGACTGTTGTCAGTTTCGCGACGTTAAGCGAATCCGTCAACGTATTGTTGACTATATCGCTGTAATCGTATCTTGTAGAAGATGTCTCAGGATCATAAACAACAAAATACCCGCATCTGTACTCGTTGCCACCCCATACGTAGTTCTTCACTCCGTTGCAGGCAACAGAGCTACCTTGGGGCGCTTTAGAATACCTGACCAGGTTATCGTTATCCAATGTCAGGAAATTGCTGAAAGTATCAGTTTCAGGTATCGATGCCGAGTTATCCGACTTGACCAAACGTGAATTCCCGGTTGTTTCATCGGTCGTTTGAACAATGATGTGTGATTCCTGAGGTTGGTCTTTCCTGAAGTGAAAACCGTTTTTGAGAGACGTATACGACGCGGCGGTGGCATTGATCTTTGTCATGCCCTGAATGCCTTTGATTCCCCTGTCCGTATACCTCATGTTCTTGAGGCTCTGCATGTTTCCGATTTGGGGATTTTCGTCTGAAATAAGGGCAGGATCATCCGACGTTATGCATTTGCCAAGCACTATGTCGAATGGGGTGAGGCCGTCAGTTTGTGACATTACCAACGCCTTTTCTTGAGGTTCATTGTCCACGTGTTTCTGTCTGTCACTTTTCGCACGGTTCCTCCGGTCAACTTGACGCCTCTATCGGCCTGTTGCGTGAATGCAGCGGCAAAGGTAGCGTCCTTGTCCCTCATTTTGTACATTCCCGCCGCATATCTTATGAGCTCTCCATTCTCATACGGGAATGTGTAGGACCGATACGGAGAAAA
Organism: Syntrophales bacterium; assembly: GCA_028718565.1. Lineage (GTDB taxonomy): Bacteria > Desulfobacterota > Syntrophia > Syntrophales > UBA2210 > UBA6078. Next base: position 43,809 of record JAQULO010000009.1, read on the forward strand.
CACCGGTTCGGGATTTTTGATGTATTCTATGGTAACCGTATGTGAAGAAGTAGATGGAGGGGGGTCAAAGACTATGGACATGCGTGGTTGCGGAACAATGACATAGGCGTCGCCTGAAGACCAGCTCTGTGCATCGCCATTGCTGTCAAATATGGCGGTGACAAGGGCGGTGTTCGATGTCTTTGAAATCACGATGCCATGCTCAGACCCCGTCGTGTTGTGAACCGCGTCTCCCGATGAAACGTTCGCGAACCTTGTTGAAGATGCTGTATCGGTGAGCGTAGCCTCGCCATTTGAAACCGTTCCGTCAGCAGTCGCGGTCCCGGTGACATTCGATACCTGAGTCGTCGCGTGCCTGATGCTGAAGAAATCCGGGATCGTAACTGATTCGGTCTGGTTGTCGTAGATCACTTCCGCGTACGGCTTCATGGTGATGAACGTGTCGTTCGTGCCGTCATTGTATTTGACGAATGGCTCTCCATCCGTGGTTTTCAGATAGAGACCCCCGAAATCAGGGTTCAGGTTGTATTCCGCCTGTTCTGCGACAATCGTAATCGTCTGACTGGAAACTATTGACGCCGTGCGCCTGTTAAGCTCCTTGGCGGCCTCGAAGAGCAGGGTATAACTCAACTGGTCATTGAGATAGTCGCTCGAAGAGCCTTCGCCTATCGTCTCCCTGAGCTGCCAAAGGGCCGTCCATCCATCCATGCCGTCACCTTCTCAGTATCTCGACGTTGGCATACTCTTTCAGGTACTTCCTACCGATTTTCCACATTTTCTCCATGCCGTCCCTGGTGATTTTCCCGTCCGGGCTTATCGAGACTTGGCACGCCTTTGCGAAGGAGACCATATCGTCGTCTCCTGATATTGGAAGATAGGGTTCAAACCTTTTTCTGTTCTCGGTCTGAATATCCACTACGCGACGCTCGCACTCCTTTGTGGTAGGGTACTCGTTCTTCAGAATCTTCCCGAGTTTCTCGACTAGGGCCCCTATTTCGTCCCGGTCGTTTTGGGCGTCATCGACCAAAGTGGTATCCTTCATGGTTTTCAACTGCTCTTCAAGGCGGATCACGCCTTCCCTGAAATCGCTTTCCACTCCCCTCGGCACTGCTCCGTTTGCGAGGGCTGCCTTTTTTGCGTCAAGCTCTTCTTCCTTTTCCGATATCATCCTGGGGTTGTACCACATGGGATATTCGGATCTGACCTTTCCTGTCGTAGGGTCTCGGTCGGCCTCGGAATAGAATTGAAATTTCTCTGCCATAAATCCTCCTGAAGATTTGGGGCGGGGACCTCTGTTGCCCCCGCCCGTGTGGTTCCGTTACGACGGATTCGCCGCTATTGATATTCCTCCTGCTTCCGCATATGTCGGGCTTGCGGAGTAGACGCGAGCCGTGGCGACTCCTGCCCAATCCGTGAAGCCATGTCGCACGCAATCCTTGAAGACGATGAACCCGTTATTCGGCGCGGTTCCTATCACGACTACCGCTTCTGCCGTGACATCTCCGTCCCTGTACATCTGGAAGAAGCAGTTGTCAAAGTACATCGTTCTCGTGATGGAATCACCGGCCCCGACGAGCTTTATGATGGCAGCCGTCGTTCCTGCCGATCTAAACGAAACGAACTCGCAGAAATAGAACCTGTTCCGCATCGCACCGCTTCCCACCAGCAACTCGGCGCCGGCAATGTCGGTTTTGTCGAAGGTATCAGACCCAATGACACAGTTCTCGAAGGTGTTTTCATCCCCCCCGTCGATGTAGAGGTCATAGTCGTTCACGGTCGGTGTGGTCATACCCATGCCGCCCATGAAATGCACGTTGCCGAAATAGTTCCTGTCCCCGGTTACCTTGACGCAACCGGCCCCGGTCGTTCCTCCGTTGTATAGCGAGATGTTATAAAAGGCGTTGTTCGACCCGGACACGGTGATGAGATTGGCAAGGTTGACCGCTTGGGTTGATATCCTTGCCCGTTGGGAAAACCTCGTTGGGGCACATGCCCCGTAGACTGTTATGGCGCTTTTCGACCATGTGAGAGCCGCCGTCAAATACGACGTGCATTCGGCGGTGCTCGTCCCTCCACCGAGAAGACATATCCCGTCTCCCTTCCCATCCACGCATGTCCCATAGGCGGTCACAACACTGTCCATCGGCTGTTCCCATGTCCCTGGATTGCTCGAAGAACCAGGATAGGGATTCTGCGTGGCGCTGTACGTGGTATCGGGATTCACGAAATACCAGTCTCCCCTTATTACGGGAAGACTTCCGCCTATTACCGGTGTTGCCAAAATTCCGTGAGGAAATCTCGTAAGACCCATTGTCATCTCCTTTGCTTAAGGGACATGGCCCTGTCTCATGCTCATGCCGACCGGAATCGCACCGGTCCTTACCCGGTTAACGGTCTCGGCGGCCCCTCTTCAGAGCCGCCTGACCTTTGCATCCCTTACGAGACGGTAGATTTGATGACCCACCGCCAATCCTTGTACCCAAGCCCGAACCTGAAGTAGACCGAGAGCGAGGTAATCTTCGTCTCGAAGTCGTGATTGCTCTCAAATTCGGGGTCGAATTTCTTCAGGTACTTGAGGTTCTGCTTCATCATCGAGAAATCGACCAGATACCAATCGTTCGTGTCGTAGTCGTCCAGACGGTTCCAGACGATCACCTTGTACTTCCCTTTCCAGTAGTTCGTCGTTCCCTCACCACTGTAGAGGCCCTTGTCCGTGCCGGTGATCTCGAATGCCGTTTGAGCCAAGGCGTTCGGAACAATCAGAGTGTCAAAATTCGTCCCTATCCTGTAACCGTTGGCGTCCTTGATGTTGGCGCCCTGCAACCTTACGGTCGCAAGGTTTGCGGGTGTGAGGGCGAGCGCCGCAGTGTTGGAAAAACCTGTGGTCGTTGATGCCCCCGATTTCGTGGTGTGGGACGAGCTGACGAGCGCGACACCCTCTTCGTTGTAGGTCATGTATTCGAGGGCCGCAGATGTTGCATAGACGAACGGGATTGCGCATGACGTATCTATGGTACGATACGAAGACCGTGCGAGTTCCTTACTGTCGTCGTTCATTACGTCGAACTGTTTGTCATCAAGAAACTTGCGCTCCCACATCTCCTTGGCCGCATGCTCGATGGGCTCGAACCTGGAGAGAAAGCCGGGGCTTCTCACCAAGGCTTCAAGCTTGCCGTTGAACTTCGGGATGTTCCCGAGACCGTTGATGCCGTAGAACTCGGCATAGGCCATGTCAAGGTCCATATCCGAGTAGAACTCCTTACGGGCGTCAAATATCTCGTGCTGTTCCTTGTAGGTTCTTTCCGCTACCTCCTTGATGGCCGATGCCACCAAGAGTTTTTGATATCTTGAGCTGGTTTCTACTGCCATTGTCGTACCTCCTTATGCCCTGGCGAACGAGAACTGATCGGGCTGGAATCTGAAAATTGCGTATTCCTGGCCCGCCGTAGCGAGGTTCAGTTCAACGACGTCCACGATGTAGTAGTTGGTCGCCGGGGAAGCCGAAGCGTCGATGAAGGTTGCCGTCGCGTCGATCTGGATGTAACTCGGTCCTTCCCTAAGCGGCACCGACACGAACGTATCTCCGATTGCGATGTCGTACTTGAAGTAGTCGAAAACGGTTTTGACGGTCGTGGAAGTGTCGGACGTCACCCTGCTTACGCCTTTGTTCAGTCCGCTACGGCAGTACACCGTGCAGAGTCCGGCGACGGGTGTGTAGTCGGAAACGGTCGAAGACGTGAAGCCCGCACCTGTCGTACTGGCGGTCGATACCGTTCCCACCGTTATAGCGGTGCCCCATGTTCCATTCCATATGGGCATTTTGATGTAGGTTCCGGGATCGATTATGGCGACTTCCGCCTTTGGCCTGCCGTCATCGATCACGCCCACATTGTTGCTGCCTCCGAGATATTCGGCGGTAGAGGCGTGCTGAGACGCTGATGCGACGGCCGTCATGGTCTGCCGTCCGCTGCTAAAGGTGGGCTGCATTGCGTTGAAGCCGAGGACGAGGCCGTAGGGAACCTTGAAAGCCGTGGTGTCAGCTATTCCTACGGCATTGCCGATGAGCAACACACCGTCCTGCGTCAAGTCCTGACTGGCCTTGACCATTGTTACGATGCTACCTTCGTAAAAGACCGTGGCGGCATCGCCCGAAAGTGGAACCCATCTTTTGAATGGGCTTGATTCGTAGGCTATGCTTGCGTTCATTGATGATCTCCTTTATCCCTTGGTTTTCTTGTGAAAATCGGCCAGGAACTCATCACTCAGGTCGAACGAGTTCAAGATTCGCCTTGTGTTGGCATCGGCCTGGATTGTTTCGGTTTTTGTCTGGTCGGTCTTCTGTGAAGTGCCTATACCGGTTGGGCTGATCGGTGCTTCTCCTTTAACCGGGACATTCGGCTTCGCGGTTTTGGCCGTTTTGACCATCGAGCTTATGAGGGCCTGCTGAAAGTTGATCTGTGCCGATATGCCGGGGTCCTGATTGTGTCGCTGATGACCCAAGGCATCCATTTCAGCTTGAACGGCCCTGACCTGATCGGGGTTGAGCTGGTAATGATTCGCCAATTGCCCGAGAGTCCTTTGATATCCGGTCCAGTACATCCGCTCCTGTTGGGCCATGGCAGTGTCTCTGCGGGCCATAAGGTCAAGGATGTCCTGTGCGGTTGTGGGTATGCTGTTGGGGTCTATTCCTTCAGGCATGATGGTTTGTACAGGCTGCATGGCGGTTTCCTGCGGCTGCCTGTTCCCCTGAAGGCCGTTGAAGAACTGAGCAAGGGTATTCTGGATGGTGTCGTTCACTTCTCGTTTGTGCTCGGCGAGTTTCCTTCCCATCCAAGATTGCAGCTTGTGTTCTTCGGCGACTTCAGGTTCAGTGCCTTCGTCCCCTCCCTGCTGTTGCGTTTCCTGTCCCGTTTCTTCCGTTTCCTGTCCCGTGGGTTGTTCTTCTTCTGGAACCTGGACACCGAACGCCCGTGCTACTTCTTCCCTGGCGGCGTGCTCATCCTGCATGGCTTCCGGTGTTCCGGGAGCGGCGGCTTGAGTCGCATTGGCCTGTTCCGTAGCTTTTTCTATTGCCATAAGTCCTCCTTGGACGAAAAAAGCCCGCGAACAACACCGATTGCTCGATGTCATTCACGGGCTCTTCAACTACCGGCCCAATGGCCGGGTTAATCAGCTTCCGTCAATCACTACGTCTTATTCAGGGCGGGCCGGAATTGAACCGGCCCATTGCCTAGTGACCTAAAAGACAACTAAACAATCTTCTCTCACCATTGAGACCGCCCTGCGGGAATCGAACCCGCCGTCATACAGAAAACATCCCATGCATAGTTGAGTTGAAAGCCACGGTTCATCTATGCGTGGTATCCCCTTAACCGGGCAAGGGTTGTAAGCATGACGTTCCACTTCATTTCACCTCTACCTGTTTAGTAATCGTGGCGACACCTCCATCACGTATGTGAAGTATCACCTGACCGGTGTCCTTCTCGCCTATGATCTCAAGCCTTTTCAACGCCTCGGCGATGATCTTCTTTTTGTTAACTTGTTCCTTTTCCACTCTGGCTCCTGATAAGGCCGATTGCCTTGTACCATTCCGTGATTTTACGCGCTATGCGGGGAAGACGATCGAATAGAAGGTATTTGCACTCGAAGCGTTCCACGTCTGTCACGTTCTCGTTTTTGAGGACATGTATTGCCAGAGATCCGGCCTTCTCTACGTCTCCCCTGAGCAATTCCCATCCAACGCCGGTCTCCATGATCTCCTTGACTTCAGGGGCTATTTTCGTAAGAATCTCCGCGACGCTGTGGCCGAGGCTTTTGTGCTTGGCTACGAACTCGCGTATTTCCTGCTCTGATGGCTTTGAGTTATTCGTCATGCAATACCACCGGTTTGCTGCATTATCTGTCTCGCGTTCATTTCACCGCCGCTCATGGGTATCCCTGTCTGATTCGATGTACCAGCCGTGATAGCCGGGGTACTTCCGCTCGTTCCCCCTCCCTGCATTGCGGCCACCCTTGCCTCGTTGCCTTCACTGAAAGAAGCCTCGTTCATCCTGTCGTAGTCCGGTCCCAGTATCTCAAATATCATGCGCTGAAGCACATTGAGAATCTTCGGGGTATCAGGATTCGGTATCGCCGCCACGGTCTGCATGAGCCCCTGGATGAACTGAAGTTTGCGATACTTGTTGTATTCCGTCTCTATGGCGCTTGTGACGGGGGTGTAGGTGTAGTCGGCGTCAGGATCGAAATAGTAGGCATCTTCACCCATGAGCTTGAGAGCCGTGGTGGGACGGGCAAAGCGCCATGTCATCTGAAGTATCATCCAGTACAGATCGACCAAAAACGTGTATTCAAAGGTGATGGCCTTGTAGTTCTGGCGCATATTGGTCCGTGATTCAGCGCCCGCTATGGCAGTGGCCGTGGTGCTTGCCGCGACACCTCCCACATTTCCCATGGTTGTTGGATACGTCGATGTCACCTGATCGGTGTGGTTCTTCACCAGAGCTATCATGTTGATCATGTCGCCCAGGCTATTGGGTACCTCAAGAAAGTCAAACGCTTTCTTGCCCCCTTCGATGGCTATGTTGTGGCCCGGCTCGAAGAAGATACTGTCGTTGTCATCAGCCGCAAATTTGTCGGATATCGTGGTCGGTATGGTTTTCAGTTTTGCCGTATCGAAGGCAAGGTTGAAGGCGTCATTGATGCCTGAATCCAGATCGAGAAGCAATTGCCCCTCTCCCAATCCGGTGTCCTTCGTGGGGTGAGGATAACAGATGCCCCTGCATACCGGTTTGTACGGACTGTTCCTACTGTCTATGTACGGCGTAGCATCGAATCTCGCGAGGACTGAATTGCTCCCCGACACCGCGAAACAGATAATGGCCTCTACCAGCTCGGCATCAGCAAGAATGTTGCCGTCCCTGTCATATCCGGGCCTCATCTTCTTTGGAATGCCCTCTTCCGTGCGCTCTTCCACTACGGCCCATACTTTTCCGAGGCGCGTATAGAGATCGAACGGTTTTATCGGCGTCTTCGACGGCTTGGACCTGTTCTTGCCCTTGTTGGTCGATTCCTTTGACGTCTCGGTCTCCACGGGACGAGACATTTCCTTGATGAGATTAAGGTTGATGTAGCCGTTTTTCTGTTCCAGGGCCTTCATTTCCTCATAGGTTGTTTCAGATCTGAAGATTATCCACCGCTTATCCTGGATATTGTAGACATACTCATCCGAGACAAATACGTTTCTGGCGTCGTAGACATCGTAGTTGAACATGTCCAGTTTGACGACTTCGGTGTATTGAGGCTCGTCCATGGGTTCCCACATGATGCGTCCGTACTCGTCCACGCCGTTCTCTTTCCATTTCCTTGTGAATCCCGTCTGTTTTTTTTCAATTTCCTGCTCCCAATTGCAGAGGGCGTAGACATGAGACGCCATGTTGTTTATGTTCTTCGCCCTCGTGAATTTCATGTAATGGTAGAGACGGCGGTTGTTCAATGTCTTGTTGATGGTCTTTTTTGCCGCCTTGGCCTTGCGCCTGTCGTTCGGGTCGTCACCCTCAAGCACTACTTCGACAAAGTCTCGAGACTGAAAATACTGATTCACGGCCGTAGAGGCATCGGTGAGAAGGATGCTCGTTCCTTCTTTCAACGAGAGGTTGCTGTACCATTCGTAATCCTTGGCGGTCCTTTGGCCCTCGAACATTTCAAGGGCCATCTCGAAGTTGTCGATATCGCCGCTCGTGTTCGTCTGGGATGTCTGAACCTCATCCCGGTAGACAGAGGTAAGATAGACCTCAACATCGGCGTCGAAGGCGTGCTTAACGGTTTTGGGTTCTTTACTTGCCAATGCTATCTCCTGGCCCCCTGCCCATACTTAGCTTGCGGGACGCTACGCTGTACTATCGTCTCAAGTCTCGGAGGCCGCTGAAATGCCGGATGCTTCAAGGCCGCTTCCAGGCACATGCAGTGGTGCGACCATTTCTGCTGCGGCTTCTCCTTCGGGTCCTTCTCCACCTTTGCGTTTTGGTCCTTGTGTTCCTCGGTCCTCCAGTTCTTCAGGCTCAAGGCCGTCTGCCTACAGGTATCCATGATCCATATCGTGGGGAGTATCTCCGTCCTCCCATTCCTTACGACCTTGTTGTTGAACGGCCTTCCCACGTCCCTGGCATTCTTCAGTCTCTTCTTCAGTTCATCCCTTCCTCTTTGGGATTTAGTGTCCCATGACTGGAAGTAGCCACCCGTGCCTATTCCGTCGCGCTTGAGGTTGAACAGGTGCCGGTTCAAATCGTCTACGACCGGTACGCCGACAGACGGCTGGTTCTTTGCCGCGAGCGGGTCTATGAGATCGACGGACGATTTCACGTCACCCGTCATTTCCGCTATCTCGTGTGCTATGTACATCACCACGTCTTTCTCGGGGGAAGGGTCGTACTCCCGATACACGAATATCTCATCGTCAGGAGAATGGGCAATCCAGTTCACGGCCCAGGGATTGAGCTCATGAAAATCGATCATCCTTCCGTGCCGCCATTCGTAGGGCACACCGCTTGGAAAGTATTTCTCCATACTCAGCCAATGGACATCCCACTGGAGGTCCTTGAAGATGGCGCCCCCGATTTGTTTCATAATCCCGTAACGCCTCATAGGGATAAGATCAGGATCGGCGCCGGCAATATAGGTGCTGATATACTCGTCAACGGTCATGTCGAGGCCCTGCTGTCTGATGACTTCGGCCCATATGGGGTTGTCATCGGTAGCGGCCTGGAATATGCCTATGTCGTACGGGCTGTCGGTCTTCTCGACCTTCTTGACCTCTTTGTTGAGGTATGTCTTGTACGCCTTCACCACTTCTGGGGTACGAACGATGACTTTGGCATTCTCATACAGTTCTTCGTACATGTAGTTTGCGTCTATGGCTGTGAGGCACACGATCATACGGCCACCCGCCGCGAGAAGACGGGGCTTCTGCTCCTCGAACACCTTGTAGGAAGGCAATTCCGATATGATAATGAGCTTCCGTT
>JAQULO010000010.1 GCA_028718565.1 Syntrophales bacterium
TATAGATTAAACAATAGTTTCGGATATATAGCTATAATAAGATGCCAAAATGCGTTGAAAAAAGCAAGCAAAAAATGCCACATTCTCCAATTATTCTAGAAACTTATTGTTTCCGGATGGACACTAAATAGGGTTCATGCCGGGAATGACGAGCAATGCTATTGCTCCGGTGGTTGAATAGATCCATCATATTGAGCCTCTCGCGTTGATGTCGGGGAACCGTGTCCTGAGCAGAGATAGTCTCCCGGGTGAAGGCGGGGCCGAAGGGTGGTGTTGCGTGTTGCGTTGCGGGCCCGACATTGTTTCTAATATTAGATGTACCATCGAGATATCAGCGAATTTGGTGTAATTCCTGATCCGTTTTCTCTCCATGGCCATCCATTACACGTAATACGGCAGGGTTGTTGAGGCCGATGTATAATGGATGGCCTCTCCCTTGATTGCTGCCGCGCGCCGGTCCTGGTGGACATACGTGGACATACTATGAGAAGTCGAGGACATATCATTCCTGGAGGTCACAAAAGGCGGTGCCAAACGGCTGTAGAACCGGCAGGAAGGCCCCGAATTGATTCCCATCGCCTGCTAAAAAAACAGGACTTGAATCTGTCGGGCTTTACAATGCCCCAATATGGTGCATGGAGTTATGTATACAAAAATAGCCAGATACTCAAATAGTTATGTTTTTGATTCCCGGTGTATCCCCTTATCTGTATGCAAAACCCTTCAGCTATCTCTAGCCACCGGTTCTTCTATGGATAATCTTGCTTAAATATCAATAACTTGGTTAGTTTGTCGCAACTTGGCACACCCTTTGCGGTAAGGGAAACCGTCTGCACGCTACAATTAAAAAGGAGAGAGCGGAGATCAGGAAAACAGGAGATGATGAAAGTATTGATTGTCGATGATGAAGAGACAATGTCCGATTTCATAAAGGAAGTGATTGAAAGGGAATGCGACTGTCATGTGAAGATGGCCGCGAATGGGGAGGAGGGGTATGTGGCCTCTCTCAATTTCAGTCCGGATATCATCATCACCGACATCCAGATGCCGGTGAAAAACGGTCTCGAAATGATAAGGGAGATACGGGTCCGCCATCCTGGGATAAAAACGATCTATATGAGCGCTGACCCGAACCGCTATCGAACGCTTCTTGAAGAGGAGAAGCTGAAATACCATGTGAGCGTTTTACAGAAACCCTTCTCCAGACTTGAATTGTTTGGGGCGATCTCCGAGGTATAAGTTAAGACCGTGCTCCATTCACAAAGGCTTCGTCAAAAAGGCCAGGGAGGGAGTTGTTTGCAGGGAAAAGAGGGGCGGCATGTTGTTGAAGTAATGAACTGCGTGCCGTTGTGACGTGAGGCTGTCTAAACAGGATAGTGGAAAGGGAGGTGGTAAGAGATGAAAAAGCTCGTCTGTGTTTTGGTTGCGGGGATTGTGTGCCTCGGTTTTGCTGGCTGCAAAACGGAGGAGGCCGGCTCCGTGCCCATAGCAATAGAAGAGAAAATGCCGCAAGGGGGGAAAACTATGCTTCCTGCTGAAGTTCCCCCTGTACCGGCGACAAAAGAGCCCCAAGGGGAACTACGGTGAAGTGATGACATTTAAAAATAACAGTCGGGAATAGTTGCAAAACATGCATTTTTTGGAGCTAGGACACACAAAAGGAGAAAAGACAATGACGGAAACAATTAATATCAGGTCGGTGAAGGTGTTTTTTATGCTGGTTGTTGCACTGTTCATGCTCTCTTTTACCGGAACAGCGGTTTCCGGGGAAACAGGGGAGACGGAGCTAGTAATAAAGGTTGCAGGGACACTTGTTGACGTAAATCTTGATGACGGCAAGGTGGTCATAAGGGAGGTAGCCGGCAAGACAACAGCCTTGGCCGCTGAATCGGGTGAAGCTCTTAGTGGCTTTGATGTGGGCGATCACGTAGTGATAGAATACACTTCCGACATGATGATCAAATCAATTACCAAAAAGGGTAAAAGTAGGGAGTAGTGGTTGATTGTTGAGGTTCTGCTCTATCCCGGGCAGGACCTCAACCTTAATAAGTTCTTGCAGGCTTGGTTGCTGCCCGGGAAATGGAAAGTTGTCCCTTCCGTCGGATTCCTCCTGGAATCACACATCAGCCGTGTTCCGAGCTTTTTACATACAGCGCCTCCATAAACGTCAGGCGGCGTCAATGTGAGCTCTGTCACGGACCATGTCATAACTCGCTGTCACAGATGGCTACGACCTCTTCCCCTTCCATAGAAGGTGCGCGCCGAACGGATCTAGTCGGTTTGAAGTTCGATTCCCGATAAGGTCGAGCTGTGAGTCAACGATTTTTTTCGTACCTCCCCGGGCAACATTGGGGTGGACGATTCTCCGCCCTTTTTATCCCTTGTAATTATGAAGGGAGTGATTATACTAAGCCAAAAGGTGACTGTCCGGGTGCTGTATGAGGAGCCCCATGGAGCGGATCGGAAAAACGGAAAATCCGCCAATCCTACGTTCTTCATGAGAAAAATGAAAACAATCGAGCTGATGATTTTTGATTTTGATGGAACACTTGTATACTCTGGGGATGATCTCGCAAACTCCGTGAACCACATGCTGCGCAAGCTGGGCATACCGGTTCTCGACAAGAAAAAGATCATAGGATTCATCGGAGATGGGGTGGTACAACTAATTGAGCGTTCTCTCGGGGATGCGTACCGGGACAGATTCGATGAGGCGATGAAACTGTTCAGGGCCCATTACGCGCAGCACCTTCTCGATACGACGGCCCTGTATCCGGGCGTTCCCGACGTGCTTGAGCATTTCAGGGGTACAAAGAAACTGATCATTACAAATAAACTATATGATTATACTTTTAAAATCGCTGAAGCACTGGGGATAGCCGGATGCTTTGAAGAGATCATCGGCCTGGACAGTTTTCCCCTAAGAAAGCCCGATAGAAAACTGTTGCTCCCTCTCATGGAAAAATATGATGCGCAAAAAACGGATACCGTGGTTATCGGTGACGGGATCAACGACATACTCCTGGCCAAGAATACCGGAACATTGAGCTGCGCGCTGCTGAACGGCTTGGGAGACAGGGGCAGGCTTTTGTCTCTCGGGCCGGATTATTGTTGCGAGGACATAGCGGAGCTGAAAGGCCTGTTTGCCTGACGGCCTGCAGGGTGGAAAAGGTTTGATTGATTCATGCGTAAGGTAAGAAACACGATTGAGAAGCACGCCATGCTCGCCCCGGGTGACCGGGTGGGCGTTGCCCTGTCCGGCGGGGCTGATTCTGTGGCCCTTCTGCACGTGCTTGCAAATTTCGTGGAAGAGTACGCCCTTGAACTTTTTGTACTGCATCTGAACCACGGTATCAGAGGGGATGAGGCAGACCGGGATGAGGCCTTCGTCCGAAGTCTGGCCGAATCAATGGGCGTTCCGCTCGTCTCTGAGAGGGTTTCCGTCCCGCAGCTTCGCAGGGAGAGGGGGGGCTCCCTTGAAGATGTCTGCCGGGGGGTGCGGTACGCCTTCTTTGAGAGGATGACACGCAGGCACAGGCTGGATAAGATCGCCCTGGGACATACCTTGAGCGATCAGGCGGAGACGGTTATCATGCGCTTTCTCAGAGGGAGCGGACTCGAGGGCCTGAAGGGGTTTCTCCCGGTGCGCGACGGGATCTACATACGACCCCTCATGGAGGTAACACGTGACGAGACAACCTCCTTTCTGGGGCAGGCAGGCATACCGTTCGTGACGGACAGTTCCAACCGGGATGAGACCTATCTGAGAAACAGGATACGGGGCAAACTGGTGCCTGAGTTGAAGGTCTCCTACAACGCGAGATTGGAAGAAAATATCGGTCGTACGGCCGAAATACTCAGGCTTGAAGACGATTTTATCAGGGAGTCGGTCGCGGGGATTATCGCCGAGTGGACAATCGATACGCGCAGCGCGCGGCTGCCGATCCCAAAGCTGAAAGGTCTCCACCCGGCCCTGCTGTGGAGGCTTATCAAGACTATCCTTGAGACCCACTCACCCGTAAAGAACGGGATCGGGTATCTCCATGTAAAGGCGGTGGCGGATCTGATAGACGGTGCGAGTCCAAGCGCTTCCGCGGATCTTCCCTTTAATCTCACAGCCCGGCGGGAGTATGATGAGCTCATTATTGCACCGGATGGCGGATCGTCGGGTGGGTGCGACTTTTCATACGAGGTACAGATTCCGGGGAGCGTAGATATCGCGGAAACGGGAAGAAGGATAGTCTTTGATCTGGTCGGAACGAAGGATGTAGATGCCCGTTCGGACAACCCCGTATTTATGGACTGTCGTGCCATCTCCTTTCCCCTTGTTGTGAGGAATATCAGGCCGGGGGACCGCATGCAACCCTTGGGGATGCAGGGGACAAAGAAGGTGGCGGCGCTCCTGATAGATGAAAAGGTGCCGAAGGCCCGGAGACGGTCGATCCCTCTCCTCGCCGACCGCTCATCGGTCCTGTGGGTGCCGGGTGTGCGGCTCAGCGACAGGGCGAAGGTGACGGATACGACGGAAAAGGTGGTAAAAGCGGAAATTATTTGATAGGGAAAAGACCTCAAAATTTTTGACAGGGAGTTAACCGTGAATCAATCGCAAAAAAATATTGCCCTCTGGATTGTGATCAGTCTGGTGTTTGTTTTTCTCTTTCAGATGTTCAATCAGCCCCAGGGAAAGAAGGAAGAGATCGTGTACAGTGACTTTATCGCCTACCTCGATAAAGGGCAGGTGATCGATGTTACTATACAGGGCGAGAATATAGAAGGAAGGCTTTCCGACGGCAAGGTGTTTAAACTTTTCGCGCCTCAGGACCCGAATTTGATCTCGTATCTGAAGGACAAGGGGGTGAGGATCACAGCCAAACCCGCCGAGGGATCTTCATGGTATATGACCATCCTTATATCATGGTTGCCCATCGTGCTCCTTATCGGTGTCTGGATCTTTTTCATGCGGCAGATGCAGTCCGGTGGCGGTAAGGCGATGTCTTTCGGGAAGAGCAGGGCTAAATTGATGACCGACAAGTCGCAGAAGACCACCTTTGCCGATGTGGCTGGCGTTGATGAGGCCAAGGAAGAGCTGGAGGAGGTGGTCGAATTTCTGAGAGACCCCCGGAGGTTCACAAAACTGGGGGGAAGGATCCCCAAGGGGGTGCTCCTCGTGGGACAGCCCGGCACGGGCAAGACGCTTCTCGCACGGGCGATTGCCGGTGAAGCGGGGGTCCCTTTCCTGAGCATCAGCGGTTCCGATTTTGTGGAGATGTTCGTGGGCGTCGGCGCGTCCCGTGTAAGAGACCTCTTTAATCAGGGAAAGAAGAATGCCCCCTGCATCATCTTTATCGACGAGCTCGACGCGGTCGGGAGACAGAGAGGTGCCGGTCTCGGAGGCGGTCATGATGAGAGGGAACAGACCCTGAATCAGATGCTCGTGGAGATGGACGGATTCGAATCCAATGAGGGCGTCATCATCATGTCGGCAACCAACCGCCCGGATGTACTCGATCCCGCGCTTCTGAGGCCTGGGAGGTTTGACCGGCAGGTGGTGGTTCCCCTCCCGGATGTCAAGGGGAGGGAAAAGATATTCGAGGTGCACGTCAAGAAAGTTCCGCTGGAGCCCGGCATAAGCCTTTCGGTCATCGCCCGGGGGACTCCCGGTTTTTCCGGCGCCGATATAGAGAACCTGGTCAATGAGGCGGCCCTGTATGCGGCGCGGCAGAACAAGGAGACGGTCTCCCTGTCCGACCTGGAATTTGCGAAGGACAAGGTCCTCATGGGGGCCGAGAGAAGGAGCATGGTCATCAGTGATGAGGAGAAGAGCAACACCGCGTACCATGAAGGCGGCCATGCCCTGGTCGCCAGACTGATTCCGGGGACCGACCCGATACACAAGGTTACCATTATCCCGAGAGGGAGGGCTCTCGGCCTGACACAGCAGCTCCCGGTGGATGAGAAACATGCCTATCCCAGCTCATATCTGATCAACAACATTACGATCCTCCTGGGGGGAAGGGCCGCCGAGGCACTGATCCTGAAAGACTTTACCACGGGGGCGGGGAATGATATAGAGCGCGCCACGGAGATCGCCCGGAAGATGGTCTGCAACTGGGGGATGAGCGATGAGATGGGACCGCTGACCTTCGGGAAGGCGGAGGAGCAGATATTCTTGGGCAGGGAGATCGCCACGCACAAGAATTACAGTGAAAAAACCGCGGAAAAGATCGACAGGGAGATATCGCGGATCGTTACGGAAAACTATGAACGGGCCAAAAAGCTCCTCTCGGACAATATCGACACCCTCCACCGGCTCTCGAAGGAGCTGCTTGAAAAGGAGGTGCTCAACGCCGAAGAGCTTGATGAGATCATAGGGATGCAGACCGAAAAAGAGGCCTAAGTGAGATATCTGCACATCACCTCTCTCGCCCGGGCGGAGGATGAATTAAAGAAGGTGGGCGTTGACTGGCCGGGGATCGAGGCCATGCTCCCCAAGATGGAGACCCTCAATCTGCTCCTTGAGGGAATTGAGTGCAGGGTAGCGAACATACTGAAACAGGAGATGCTTTCCATTGGCGGAGACGTCGCCGTGGCACGTGAGTCCGTTGCCTGTAGCATAGACAGAACGGATGCCATACTGATCGGTACCCCCAAGCAGATGAGGCGGCTTGCAGGCAAGTTGGCCCCCCAGCCCTTCGGTCTTAGAGGTATCTCCGACGATATCAAAAGGGTCCTTGCTAATATCGTGCGAGACGCCTTTATGCTCCGAACGCCGAAGAGGGAGATTGCGGTCGGCAAGAAGACCCTCATCATGGGTATCGTGAATATGACCCCCGATTCCTTTTCCGACGGGGGGATGTTTGGCGGCGTTGAAGAGGCAGTGCGCTACGCCCTGGAGATGGAGGAGGCTGGCGCCGATATCATCGATGTAGGGGGAGAATCCTCACGGCCAGGATCGGAGCCCGTGTCCGCCGATGAGGAGATGGGCAGGGTGCTGCCCCTGATAGAGAAACTTGGCGGTCTGCTCTCCATCCCGATATCGATAGACACGACGAAGGCTGCTGTGGCGCGCCGCGCGCTGGAGGCCGGCGCGGAGATGGTGAATGATATCAGCGCGATGAAATTCGACGAACAGATGGCGGAGGTCGTTGCCGACCAGCGGGTGCCCGTCGTTCTGATGCATATGAGGGGGGAGCCCCGGACTATGCAGGCGGGGGATCTTTCGTACCGGTCGCTCATGGGGGAGATTGTCGGGTTCCTGGAGGAACGCATTAAGATGGCCGTCTCGGCGGGAATAGACGTGGAGAATATCATTGTCGATCCCGGTATCGGCTTCGGCAAGTCCACGGCGGACAATATAGCTATCCTGCGGTGCCTCAGAGAGCTGAGGACACTGGGGAGGCCGATCATGGTGGGCGCGTCGCGCAAGCGGTTTATCGGCCAGATCACGGACAGAGAGCACCCCGAAGAACGCCTCGAGGGGACAGCGGCGAGCGTGACCGCCTCCATACTGAACGGGGCGCATATCGTCAGGGTTCACGATGTGGAATTTATGGAGAAGGTATCATGCCTTGCCGACGAGATAAAGCGGTGATCTATGCAGTGGGAACAGACCTTGTTGAGGTATCGAGGGTCAAAAGAATTATAGAGGAGTGGCGTGAGAGATTTATCCCGAGGGTATATCCCGAAGGGAAGATACGCTACTGCAGCAGGAAGACGTATCCCGCCCGGCATTTTGCTGGCACGGTTTACGGCAGAGGAGGCGTTTCTGAAGGGTGTGGGCCTGGGGGATGTCTGGCGGTGCTGGATTCAAGGACGTGGAGGTTATATACAGTGCGGAGGGGAAACCGGAACCGGATTTCCACGGAAGGGCGAGGGAGATGGTGGACAGGGCAGGTATAACGGAGAGCCATATCAGCATGTTCCACACCGACAGATATGCCGCGGCCTTTGTCGTTCTTGAAAAATAGACAATGACACGTTTTGATCTGATTTCTAAAAGTCCAAGGGACACCCTGGATATCGGGAGGATTATAGGAGAGGACCTGCCCGGCGGGCAGGTCGTAGCCCTGATGGGTGAACTGGGTACGGGGAAGACATGCCTGACACAGGGAATCGCGCAGGGGATGGGGATTGCCGGAGGATATTACGTTACCAGCCCCACCTTCACGCTGATCAATGAGTATCCCGGACGGATTCCCCTGTATCATATGGATGTGTACCGCCTGTCCGGGTCCCGTGACTTGGAGGATATGGGGTACAAAGAGTACTTTTATGGGGGTGGCGTCGTGGTTATCGAGTGGGCCGAGAAGGTTGCCGATATTCTTCCCGCCGGGACCCTGATGATCAATCTGGAACATGTCGATGGCAACAAGAGGAAGATGGGGATTTCCTGTGAATCGGACCTATCCTCGATTATCGGAATGTTGAGAAAGGGAGGATTTTGACACGTGGCGGTGATTGTACAAAAATATGGCGGCACCTCTGTAGCCGATCTTGAAAAGATTCGGGCCATAGCGCGGAGGGTGTCGAGAACCAGAGAAGATGGAAACGATATGGTGGTCGTTCTATCGGCCATGGCGGGCGAGACGGACCGGCTTGTTCAACTGGCCAACAGCGCTTCCGGAGGGGAACCGGACCGACGTGAATACGATGTGCTGGTTTCTTCGGGTGAGCAGATATCCGTCTCACTCCTGGCGATCATGCTCAACAAGATGGGGCACAGGGCGGTATCCCTCCTGGGTTATCAGGTGAGAATACTTACGGACGAGGCCCACAGTAACGCGAAGATACTCGATGTTGAAACCGGACTGATATCGGGTGAGCTGAAGAGAGGTGGGATCGTAGTCGTGGCCGGTTTCCAGGGTGTTGACGGGAAGGGAAACATAACCACACTGGGGAGGGGTGGTTCGGATACCACCGCCGTGGCCATCGCGGCTTGTCTGAAGGCCGATTTCTGTGAGATATTCACCGATGTGGACGGTGTCTACACGACGGACCCTAACCTGTATGACAAGGCACGCAAGCTGAAGAGAATATCGTACGATGAGATGCTGAGCCTAGCGGGTGCTGGGGCGAAGGTTCTTCAACACCGCTCCGTGGAGCTGGCTAAGACGTATGGAGTTCCGGTGTATGTGAGGTCTTCTTTTAGCGAGGATAGTGGAACATTGGTTACCAAGGAGGATGAAGAGATGGAAAGAGGAGTGATCTCCGGCGTGGCATATGACAGGGACCAGGCCAAGGTTACGGTTGTTCATGTACCGGACAAGCCGGGTATTGCCGGCCGCCTGTTTACGCCCCTGTCCGATCATAACATTGTGGTTGATATGATTATCCAGAACGCGAGCAGCGAAGGCTATACCGACCTGACCTTTACCGTTTCCCGGAAAGATATCGGAGAGGCCAGGAGACTCCTTGACCCGGTCGCCAAGGATATGGGGGCCTCCAGGATAGAATATGATGAGAACATTTCGAAGGTATCCATAGTGGGCGTCGGCATGAAGAGCCAGTCCGGTGTCGCGTCGAAGATGTTTGAGACTCTTGCGAATGAGGGGATCAATATTCTGATGATCAGTACGTCCGAGATAAAAATATCGTGTGTTATAGGGGCCAAGTATACTGAACTGGCCGTTATGGCCCTGCATGACGCCTTTGGCCTTGAACAGGAACCCTGATCATATGTGAACAAAGATGAAGGGAAAAACCCTTGCCAGCAGACAACTCTATGGGGCTATAGGAATCGTGATCGTGGTGGCGCTCGTATATGCCGCCAGGGACGTTATCCAGTATCTGCGTTTCCCCGGGGAATCTGCTGTGTCTTCCCAGTGGGCGGGATCGGGTGTCACGGTGGAGCTTGCCGGAGATCAGGATCATGGCGGGGTATACTTCCTTCCTCACAGGGCAACGATTTACGATCTCTTAAGAGAGGCGGGAGTTGGTAATGTTGCGAGATTCAGAGGGGCCGATCTCGCCGGAGGGGTCCACTCCGGGGACCGGGTTATCTGCGACACGGCCCGATCCCGGGTAACTGTCGGTGATATGTCCGCCCCAGTCCGGCTCGCTCTCGGCATGCCGATTGATCTCAATAAGGCGACGCTGGAGGACCTGGCGCTTGTTCCCGAAATTGGTCGCAAGACGGCGGCGAAAATAGTAAGACTCAGGGAGGAAAAGGGGGATTTTTCCGAAGTTGACGTGCTAAAACGAATAAAAGGCCTTGGAAAAAAGAAGTATGACAGGATAAAAGCGTATCTTTCCGTTAACAGGCCTTCTTGTTCTTGACAGAGAAAAACTATAATGATATCTCACCACCAAAGTCGGGGCGTAGCGCAGTCTGGTAGCGTATCTGAATGGGGTTCAGAGGGTCGGAGGTTCAAATCCTCTCGCCCCGACCATTTGTGTTGTAGTGGAAAACCGCCGTTACCGGCGGTTTTTGTTTGGAGCGTGTGCGGGCGATAGCATCTGGATGCCGCGCTATTCACAGTTGACAATCGGTCTTGCGATTACTACTATAGCGATACTCTTGTAAATTGCGAGAGTGGCGGAACTGGAAGACGCACTGGACTTAGGATCCAGCCCGCGAAAGCGGATAGGGGTTCAACTCCCCTCTCTCGCACCACACTAAAGGGTATGTGTGACGTATATTATCGTCGTGAGTAACTCAAAATGTGCAAAGGAGTAAGTGCGTGGGTAATATGGCCAGTGAAATGAAGATAGAAGATATCAGCCCCGTGGAGAAAAAGTTGTCCTTTGAGGTTATCTGGGATGACGTGAAAAAGGAGCTCGATTCGATATACAAGACGGTGGGCAAGAGTGCGAAGGTCAGGGGATTCAGACCGGGAAAAGCACCCAGAGCCATCCTCGAACTGCACTACGGAGAAAGTGTGAAAGAGGAGGCGATATCCAAACTGGTTACAAAGCACTATACCGAAGCTGTTGAAAAAAATGATATAGAGGTCGTCGCACAACCGGTCATAGATAATAAGGGGATAACAGTAGGGGAGGATTTCCTCTTTACCGCCACCGTCGAGATCCAGCCGGTACTTGACCCCAAGGACTATACCGGGCTTGACCTGGAGAAGGAAAAACTTACTATCACGAAGGCCGATGTTGAAGAGAAGCTCACGCAGATACGGCAGATGTACGCCACCCTTGAAGATGTCACGGACGATCGGGCGCTTGCAGACGGCGATTTCGCGTTGATTGACTTTGCGGGGACACTCAATGGAGAGGCGCGTAAGGAACTGGCGGCCGAAGGCCACACCCTCCAAATAGGCTCCAAGAGCTTTGTGCCCGGATTCGAGGAACAGTTGATAGGAATGAAAAAGGGGGAGGCAAAGGATGTTGCGGTGACATTCCCCGAGACGTACGGTGCAAAGGACATTGCCGGAAAAGAGGTCCTGTTCTCGGTAACCCTCAAAAACATCCGCGAGAAGCTCCTACCCGAGCTGGATGAGGACTTTATAAAGAACTTCGAAAAATATGAGACCCTCAAAGACCTGAGGGAGGACGTGAAAAAGTCGCTCGAAGATGAGGGGGAGGCCCGTATCAAGGCGGAGCTGAGAGGCGCGATTGTTGATAAACTTCTGGAAAAGAACGAATTTGAAGTTCCCTCCGTCTGGGTAAACCAGCAGATCTATACCATGATGATTGATGCCCGCCGGAGAATGGTACAGAACGGCATGCCTGACGACAAGGCCGCCGAGATGACCTACAATCTGCACGACATGTTTAAAGATCAGGCTGAAAAGATTGTCAAGGCTTCATTTATATTGAGTAAAATTGCGAAGAAGGAGTCGATGGAGGTAGGTGAGGAAGAAGTTGAAGAAAAACTGAGGGAGCTTGCTCAAAGGTACGGGCAGGATTACGAGGCCGTAAAGAAGGTATCTGAGAACAATGATATGAAGGAGCGTCTCAGGGACGAGTTGCTTGAGCAGAAGGCTCTCAATTTTATCGAAGAAAAGGCCACTATAACCGCTCTCAAGAAAAGCAAGAAAAAGGAAAAAGGAGAAGAATGATGCCTCTCGTTCCTATGGTGATTGAACAGGATGGTCGGGGGGAACGGGCTTTCGATATCTATTCCAGGCTCCTGAGGGACCGTATTATCTTTCTTGGATCGGCTATTGATGACGATGTCGCGAATCTCGTCATAGCCCAGATGCTGTACCTGGAATCGGAAGATCCGGACAGGGAGATATCGTTTTATCTGAACACCCCCGGAGGTGTTGTCAGTGCCGGTCTGGCCATATACGATACGATGCAGTACCTACGGCCTTCCGTTCACACTATCTGTATGGGACAGGCGGCGAGTATGGGAGCCCTTCTCCTCGCGGCGGGTGAAAAGGGGAAGAGGAGTGCCCTGCCCAACTCAAGAATCCTCATACATCAGCCCCTCGGCGGATCGCAGGGGCAGGCAACCGATATAGGCATTCAGGCCAAAGAGATCTTGAGATTAAAGCAGGACCTCAATGCAATACTGGCACGGCACACCGGACAATCTATTGAAAAGATTGAGACTGATACGGACAGAGATTATTATATGACGAGCAGCCAAGCTAAAGAGTATGGCATAATTGACGAAGTTATCACAAAGAGGACAAAGTAAGGGGAAACTTTTCATGGGGAAAAAGCCTGATAATGGTAAGCGGGAACCGCTCTTCTGCTCCTTTTGCGGAAAGACACAGGACGAAGTAAAAAAACTCGTCGCCGGCCCCGCCGCCTATATCTGTGACGAATGCATAGACCTGTGCAGATGCATTGTTGAAGAAGACGGAAACCGGGGAAACGGCAAAAACGCCAGAGAAGATATCCCCGAGCCAAGGGACATCAAAAAGTTTCTGGACCAGTATGTTGTGGGGCAGGAGCGGTCGAAAAAGATTCTTGCCGTCGCCGTTTACAACCACTATAAGAGACTGTTCTCAGGGGTTGAACTGAATGATGTCGAACTCCAGAAGAGCAATATCCTCCTGATCGGCCCTACCGGTTCAGGGAAGACCCTCCTGGCACGGACCCTGGCACGGATGCTGGATGTCCCTTTTGCTATGGCGGATGCCACCACTCTGACCGAGGCGGGATACGTCGGAGAGGACGTGGAGAATATCATCCTGAGCCTTCTCCAGAACGCGAATTATGATGTCCAGCGGGCATCACACGGTATCGTCTATATAGATGAGATAGATAAGATATCGAGAAAAGCGGGCAACCCTTCCATCACCAGGGACGTGTCCGGTGAAGGAGTCCAACAGGCTCTCCTGAAAATTGTAGAGGGAACCCTGGCAAATGTGCCTCCCAAAGGGGGAAGAAAACACCCGCAGCAGGAATTTATTCAGGTGGACACCACCAATATCCTGTTTATATGCGGGGGAGCCTTCAACGGCCTGGAAGATATTATCGAAAAGAGACTGAACGTAAACTCCATGGGATTCGGGGCCGATATCAAGAGCAGGAAGGAACAAAATGTCGGTGAAATCCTGTCGGGCGTTCGGCCCGAAGACCTTCTGAAGTATGGCTTGATCCCGGAGTTTGTGGGGAGGCTTCCGGTCATTGGCACCCTGTATGATCTTGTTGACGAGGATCTGGTGAGGATACTGGTCGAGCCCAGAAATTCCATTGTAAAACAGTACAAAAAGATGTTTGAGATAGAGGACGT
The DNA here is from genome assembly GCA_028718565.1 of Syntrophales bacterium. GTDB lineage: Bacteria > Desulfobacterota > Syntrophia > Syntrophales > UBA2210 > UBA6078. The sequence goes on from JAQULO010000010.1 coordinate 13,643, forward strand.
GAAACTGACCTTTACCGATGGCGCCCTGAGGGCCATAGCGAAATTGTCCGCGGACCGTAAGTCCGGCGCGCGGGGGCTTCAGGCCATTATGGAGGATACCATGTTGGACATCAGCTATGATATCCCCTCACGCAGGGACATACGGGAATGCCTCATCAATGAGGATGTAGTACTCAACAAGGAGAAACCGATTTTAGTTTTTGAAAAGGTCTCCGAGACGGTGGAAGATAACGAACAGGAAAAAACAGGATAATAGAAATCTATGTTTGATTTTAATAAGAAAGAAGAAGAAATAAAGCATGGCAAACTGTTGATACCGCTACTTCCCCTGAGAGATGTGGTCGTGTTTCCCCATATGATTGTGCCCCTTTTCGTGGGGCGGGAAAAATCGATCAACGCCTTGGAATATGCCATGCAGCATGACAAAGAGATATTCCTGGCTGCGCAAAGGAGCGCCGAGATTGATGAGCCGACGGAAGATGACGTCTATGCGGTCGGCACCATAGGAAATATCATACAACTGCTGCGGCTTCCGGACGGGACGGTGAAGGCCCTGGTCGAGGGGAGGAGAAGGGGCGTTGTCAAAGACTATATGCCCAACGAAGATTTTTTCCTGGTCGATGTCGATGAACTGAAGGGAAGCCATGCCTCCCAATCAGATACGAAGCTGGAGGCGCTGATTCGAAATGTTGTCGAGGCGTTTAAAAAATACGCGAAGATCAGCCGGAAGGTTCCTTCTGAGCTGATGGGGTCCATGTCGTCCACGGATGATCCGTCAAAGCTGGCCGATACGGTTGTGGCGCATCTGTACGTAAAGTTGGACGAGAGACAGAAGGTGCTTGAAACGAACGATGTTGTTGAAAGACTCGAAAAGATATACGCCTTGATGATGGCGGAGATAGAGATACTGGAGGTTGAGGGACGCATCAGAAAACGGGTCAAGTCCCAGATGGAAAAGACCCAAAAGGATTACTATCTGAATGAGCAGATGAGGGCCATTCAGAAAGAGATGGGCGAGGACGACAGTTTCAAGGCCGAGATGAGGGAACTGGAAAAGAAGCTGAAGGAAAAGAAGCTGACCGAGGAAGCGTATGAGAAGGTCAAGCAGGAGATGAAGAAGCTGAAGATGATGGCCCCCATGTCTGCGGAGGCAACGGTGGTCCGCAACTATGTGGACTGGATACTGGCCTTGCCCTGGTATGAAAAGACGGAGGATAGAACGGGACTGAAGGAATCCGAGGCGATTCTGGAGGAGGATCACTACGGGCTCAAAGAGGTAAAGGAGCGGATCCTTGAGTATCTCGCGGTCCAGACCCTGTCCAAAAAGAAGAAAGGCTCCATCCTGTGCCTTGTCGGTCCTCCGGGGGTGGGAAAGACCTCTATAGCAAAATCGATTGCCCGGGCCACCAATAGAAAGTTTATCAGACTGTCTCTCGGCGGCCTGAGGGATGAGGCCGAGATACGCGGCCACAGAAGAACCTATATAGGGGCCATGCCCGGAAAGATCATCCAGCTCCTGAAAAAGGCGGGTTCGAGCAATCCCGTATTCTGCTTGGATGAGATCGATAAACTCAGTTCCGATTTCAGAGGAGACCCCGCGTCGGCGCTCCTGGAAGTGCTTGATCCGGAGCAGAATGTCGCCTTCAACGACAACTATCTCGAGGTCGATTACGACCTGTCAGATATCATGTTTATAACCACGGCCAATGTCCTTCAGACGATACCCGCGGCACTCCAGGACCGCACCGAGGTGATCCGTATCGCGGGATATACGGAGCCTGAAAAACTTAATATCGCTGGGAAATACCTTGTTTCGAAGGAACTTGAAACAAACGGGCTGACCGAAAAGAATATCACCTTCTCGAATGGGGCCCTGCTGACGATCATACGAAAATATACACGAGAGGCCGGGGTACGAAACCTTGAGAGAGAGATAGCCTCTGTCTGCAGAAAGGTGGCCAGGAGGATCGTCACCAATGGAAGCACAAGAAAGATAAAGGTGGGAGCGAAGTCCGTAGGGAAGTACCTCGGCATACCAAAATATCGATTCGGAGAGATCGAGGGACTGGACAGGATAGGGCTGACGGTGGGCCTCGCGTGGACGGAAGTCGGCGGCGAACTCCTGACGATAGAGTCTTCCGTCATGCAGGGAACCGGCAAACTTACCCTGACGGGAAAGCTGGGAGACGTGATGCAGGAATCGGCTCAGGCCGCACTGACCTATGTCAGATCACGGGCGGAGGTCCTGGGACTGGCGGAAAATTTCTATAAGGAACTGGATATCCACGTGCATGTCCCCGAGGGAGCCATCCCGAAGGATGGACCGTCCGCAGGGATCGCCATGGCGACATCCATAGCATCCGCACTCCTCAAAAAGAAGGTGCGAAGCGATCTGGCGATGACGGGAGAAATCACCCTCAGGGGAAGGGTGCTTCCCATCGGCGGGCTGAAGGAGAAATTGCTGGCCGCCCATCGCGGACGTATCAAGACCGTGATCATACCGATCGAGAACGAAAAGGACCTTGCCGACATCCCGGCCAATGTCCTGAGAGAACTCGAGATAGTCTTTGTGGAGAATGTGGACGATGTCCTCCAGCGGGCGTTTGTCCCGGAGGACAAACCGGAAACGTATCCACGGCAGACAAAATCCGCCGAGGGAGGGGGAGAGGTGCAGATACATGCGTAAATATTACTTGACAGGACCCCCTTTTTTGTTTAGGTTGCCACCTTCGGGTACAGGGGATTGAACACCTATGGGCGGATAGCTCAGCTGGGAGAGCGCCACGCTTACACCGTGGATGTCACAGGTTCAAGTCCTGTTCCGCCTACCATTTTTGCGGGGTCGTAGTTAAGTCGGTTATAACGCCGGCCTGTCACGCCGGAGGCCGTGGGTTCGAGTCCCATCGACCCCGCCAGTAAATCAAGGGGGTGGCTCTCATTCAGAGCTACCCCCCTTTTGGTTTTATGTATGGCTCTGTGTGTTTTCGTTTCGGGTTTCCCCTCTGAGGGTCACTTTCTTTGCTTGTGATTCGCCCTTCAGTATTCGACAGACATGGGTTTTTGAAATGCAGAGTTTTTCTGCTGTATCTCTCAACGTGAAACCTTTTTGTGTTAGCTTTAAGCGGAAGCTTGAGTTGTTTATATCTTAGACGCCGTCTGCCCGCCCCCCCCTTGCAAGGGAGGGCGGGTTATCGTGACGGATGAGTCATGGTTTGCTTGCGGCGAAGAGCCCGAGGGGTCAGCCGATCGCCTCAATACCTGTTTCGCCCGTTCGCACCCTGATGCACTCCTCCATAGGCATTACGAAGATCTTTCCATCCCCGATTTTTCCCGAGCGCGCCCCTTTGATGATGGCTTCCACGGCGGGTTTTACAAATTCATCGTTCACGGCAATCTCGAAGCGCACCTTATCCCGAAGATTGACCTCTGTGAAGGCGCCTCGATATGATTCTGTGAATCCACCTTGCGACCCGCAGCCGATAACATTGGATACAGTCATTTTTCCCACTTTGGCTTCGGTAAGTGCCAGCTTGACATCCGTCAGTTTCTCCGGTTGTACAATTGCGATAATAAGCTTCATAATAATTCTCCTTTTTCAGAAATTGGGTCTTGACGATAAAGGTCCCTATTTGGTCAGGAATCCCTGAAAATCGGGATAGGCCTTGGAGCCGTGTTCTCCCAGATCCAATCCTATAAGTTCTTCCTCGCGCGAGACCCTCATACCCAATCCCTGCTTGATGATGTACCAGATAATGAGTGCCGAGATGAATGTAAAGGCACCAACGGCAACGACACCGATAGCCTGTGCTCTAAGCAGCGTGAGCCCGCCGCCGAAGAAAAGGCCATTCCCCGTAGCCGCTCCCGTGATACTGTCCACGGCGAATAGACCGACTGCCAGGGTTCCCCAGATTCCGTTGACCAGGTGAACCGAAAGGGCACCAACTGGATCATCGATTTTAAGTTTGTCGAACATCATGACCGCAAAGACCACAAGAACGCCGGCAATCAGACCGATCACCGCAGATGATCCCACACTTACGAAGGCGCAGGGGGCAGTAATGGCCACCAGACCTGCCAAAGCACCGTTGATGATCATGGAGAGATCAGGTTTCTTCTGGATCAGCCAAGAGACGATCGTCGAACTGAGGATCGCCATGGCGGCGGCGGTGTTGGTGGTGACTGCAATATGGGCAATAGCGCTGCCGTCGCCCACACCCATGGTAGAGCCTGGATTGAATCCGAACCAGCCGAACCAGAGAACAAGTCCCCCGAGGGTAGCCAGGGACATACTATGGCCGAAGATCGGGTTGACGGAACCATCCGGTCGGTATTTCCCTAAGCGAGCTCCCAATACAAGCACGCCTGCGAGAGCTGCCCAGCCGCCAACGGAATGAACAACGGTTGATCCGGCAAAATCCCACATGCCAAGGGAAGCAAGAAATCCTCCCCCCCAGATCCAGTGGCCTGTGATGGGGTACATGATACCCACCAGAAAGAAGGAAAAAACGATAAATGAAATAAATTTGATACGCTCCGCCACGGCTCCAGAAACGATGGTTGCCGCAGTTCCGGCAAAGACGAGTTGGAAGAAAAATTTAGCCCATAGTGGTACGCCCGTCCAACCGATCGCAGAGTAGACACCCGTGTACGCGTCACCAATAGCCGGGCTATTGTCGGCACCACTGGCAAAGAAAAGCCCCTGAAGCCCCACGAAGGGGTTGCCGTCTCCGAACATGAATCCCCATCCGATCACCCAGAAGGCTGCGGAGGAAATAGCAAAGACGATAAAATTTTTCGCCAGGATATTCACCGTATTTTTGGCCCGGCATAATCCTGCTTCCAACATACCGAAGCCCAGATTCATGAAAAATACCAGAAAGGCGGTGAAGAGCACCCAGACGGTATCCATGCCTACTTGCAGGGAACTGACTGCACCCAGAAGCTGTTGCGTAATGGCCTCTTCCGCAAAGGCTGCCGTATTCGATATAAAGAGCACCCCGATCATGATAATAAACATACCTGCTAACTTCTTCATCATTATACACCTCCTGTTGTATTGCCTGTTTCCAGGCGCATGGGCTTGAATCTGTCGTGTTCCACACGTTTTTTCTAGAGAGCGAGGCCGACCATCAGCCCGCTGTAAATAAAGGGTGCCCAGATTGCCCCAAATATTGGCCGAGAAACCCTTGTAGGCGATTGTCACGGAGGTCTGGACCATAATGTTGCTCCGGCTGAGTTCATAGCCTCTCCAGATATAGTGGTTGAAAACTGCCACCTTCGTGTCTCCCATCGGTTTTTCCTCTTCGGCGAACAGTGGCGCGGCGGTGGCGGCCAATAGGCCTGAAATCAGTAAACTGATCCATAATGTTTTTGGTACGCAAGCAATTTTTCATAGTGAGCCCTCCTCATGCAAAGAGGCTTGTCGTTCAATCACACAAGCTGTTCCGGTAATCGGTATTCATACTCTACGCAAATGTCGTGCCGTATTTGTAACTAGCAGCAATGATTGCATAATATTAAACGGAGCAGATGGTTCAGCGCAAAAACCAACAATATTGTAGCAGATCATGAAGGTAGCCCTCCCCGCTCTCCTGCTTCGAGACAGTCTTCCGAACCAGTTAATATGATTGTAGGTTAAGCATAGCCGCATTAATATCTATAATAAAGAAGTGTAGGCGTGGGGGTTTAATTCCCAGCGGAAAATCCCCGTCCGTAGGGGCGGGGATGAGAGCAATATCCAGTAGTCTTTCGTATACATGAAAGGCGGGCTGGACAAGCAAAGCTTGAATTAGAAGATGCCACGTCTATGATGGCTTGGAGATTCATGGGGAGCAGGCCGTCTTGTTGCTGCCGAGTGCGCGTCTGTCGCCTCCCCGCGAGTTCACGAAGGCAGTCCCCCTCACTCGGGCAAAATCTACATTTTTGTACTATATAGTTTTCGATACTCCCTTTGAGTATAATTTTTGCGGCATCAGTGCGAACCAAGTTATCCGCTTAAGGCTTTATATGTTAAATTGTTGTAATATATTTTTTCAAACACTCCGTCCTGGTATCAAATTTGCCTATCTACAATATTGTGTTATTGGATACCCGAAAATGCTCCAGACGTCCGAGATGTCTCTACAGGCATTATCATTGGACAAGTGCGTCCGGGTCAGTTCCGGAGAAACAGGACCCGAGGCAATTGGCTGACGTATGGCAGGGTGCCTCAGCATGTTCACCTTTACCTGCATTTACTTTCACCGTCCGGGTACCGCTTTCCTTGCGGCACTCGGACACACCTCACATCCGGGTACGGAGCCATCACACAGAAGCAGCCAGTTTACCCCCAAACACAAGACCCCGCCTCTTTGTGAGAAACGGGGTCTTGATATCATCCGTCCATAGGTCCCTCTTTTCAGTGGTAAAAGAAGTAAACCGGTTGTGAAGTCTGTTTGCAAGAACACAACGGTTGGATGATACGAATTTTAAAATAATTGTCAAAGATTTTCAGGAAATACCGGATCTCCGCTCGCGCGGACATTTAACTCGGAAAAGGCGGGGCTTCGGTCCCGCCCTTTTTTATTCCGAAGGCACCCCGGCAAGCATTACGGTGTCATCGTCGGGGTCGTAGTCATCGTAGTTCTCACCATTTCTCTCAAAGATTTCTCGCGTTAATCTGTCGCGCTCATCTTGAGTTTTGGCTTTTGACAGTGCCTCTCTATATTTTAGATAATCTTCCCACCATTCGGCATCTGTCATTAGTACATCTCCATAAATTTCTTTGCATTTTCTGGCGTTAGAATAAGCTCCATGCTGAGTCCACCTTTAAGGTCAACCATCCCAACTTTATCCCAATAAAAATTTGATGTTTTCAAGTCTCTCACCGATACCAACGTCAACCGCCCCCCGTACCCGGCATCCATCGAGGCTTGCACCGCTTCTTTCATCATGGCCGTGCCCCCGTTGGGGACATTGCTTCCAAGCGTTTGAACCTTCAGGGCATCCCTGAGAGGGTCTTTTGTCCACTATTCCGTAAACACGACCTCCACTTTTTTCACATCCCAGAGGGGTCCTATCTTCTCCATGATCTCATCTTTGATGTTGGAGGCAAACTGGTGGTCGGCGGGGATGTCCACCGTGATATGAACGGTCCCCTTATCTACCTTGATATCCTTTACCAGTTCCGTCCGGACAAGATCCAGACCGGAGAGGGGGTTCATCACCTTCTTGAGACGCTTACGAACGATTTCCACGGTGGTGTTTTTCTGGTCCTTGACCAGACCGTGTCGCTCCTCGTAGTTCTGTATTGCCGAGCGCAGCCCCTCCACGGCGAGGACCGAGCAGTGGGCCTTGATCGGCGGGAGACCGCCCAGGGCATCTGACGCCTCCTTCCAACTGATTTTTTTGGCCTCCTCGATGGTTTTCCCCTTGGCGAGTTCGGTGATAATGGAGCCGGTTGCGATGTTGGAGGCGCAACCGTAGGATTCGAACTTGATGTCCGTGATCCGCTTTGTGTCGGGATCGACCTTGATGTGAACCCCCACCATGTCACCGCAGGCGGGACTGCCTTCCATGGCGTTCCCGTCGGGGTTTTCGATTTTGCCTACGTTACGGGGATGACGAAAATGTTCCAGCACCTTATCACCATAGGGGAATGTCATTTCTGGACCTCCTTATTTTTTGGCCAGCGGGCTGATTTCCCTCAACTGGCTTACAACTTCGGTGATCGTGTCCACCACCGTATCCACATCCTCCGTGGTATTGTAACGGCCGAAGGTGAAGCGAATGGATCCATGCGCCCGCTCATGATCCCCTCCTATCCCGAGGATCACGTGGCTCGCCTCCAAGGATCGGCTGAAACAGGCAGAACCCGTGCTGACGGCGAACCCGCGCATGTCGAGGTGAAGAGTGATCGATTCCCCCTCCACGAAGTGGAAGGTGATGTTCGCATTCTGCGGGACCCTTTTGGAACGGTGTCCGTTCAGGGTCGTGTCCGGTACCGTGGCCGATACTCGATCGATGAGGTGGTCCCGCATCACCTTGATCCGTTCGTTCTCTTCGGGGGTTACCAGTTCGACAGCCCTGGCGAAGCCGACAGCCCCCGGAATATTCTCCAGGCCGGCCCTGAGGTTGAACTCCTGGAATCCCCCGTCCATCCACTTGGAGATCGGCGTGCCCTTGCGGATGTAAAGCCCTCCGACCCCCTTCGGGCCGTGAATCGTGTGGGGAGATATGGTGATCAGGTCCACACTTACCTCTCGAGAGTCCAGGGGCATCCGCGTGAAGGTGTGCGTGGCATCGGTGTGAAACAGGATGCCTCTCTCTTCGCAAATGCGACCAATCGTCTCGATGTCTTGGGCCGTTCCGATCTCCTGGTTTGCGTGCTGGATGGAAACCAGGATCGTTTCATCGGTCATAGAGCCTCTTAGTCTGTCAAGATCTACAAGACCTTCATGATCCACATCCAGGTAGGTAACAGAGAAGCCTTGCTTCTCGAGCGCCCTGGCGCTGTGCAGGACGGGAAAATCCTCGATTTTTGAAATGATAAGGTGCCTTCCCTTCTTCTCACCGAGCGCCAGGGCCACCCCCTTGAGGGCCAGGTTGCTCGATTCGGTGCTCCCGGAGGTGAAGATAAATTCCTCGCCGGTGGCGCCGATATGATGTGCGATCTTCTCCCGAGCCTTCTCCAACGCCTCCCGGGCCTCGATCCCGAGGGAGTAGCCGAACTCCGACGTGGCGACGGGGTAGGTCTCGAAGAAGTAGGGCGTCATGGACTCAAGGACCCGTTCGTCCATCCTGGTAGCCGCAGCGTTGTCGAGATACACGGTCTTCTCAATCATGACAGTCTCTCCTTATATGAATAAGGTTATGCTCGATTCCCGCGCCTCCTGTATGTACGTCCCCACGGCCCCGTATTCATCGATCAGGTCCTGTCGGAGGTCCTCCTGCCTGATCCCCATGATCTGCATCGTCATCTCGCAGGCGATGATCTTTCCCCCCAGTTCCTTGAAATCCTGGAGGAGCCGTTCCAGGGAGGCGACGTTCGCCGCCTTCATCCGCCGACGTACCATCCACTTTCCGAGACCCATTAGGTGCACTTTCGAGAGGGAGCCCGCCTCCAGCTTTCCCTTTATGAGGCGTTCAAGACCCCAGAAGGTGAAGTAGAGCGAGGCCTCCATCCCCATCGATAACGCGCCGGTGGATATGATAAGGGCACTGTACAGCTTGTCCATGTCCCCGCTGTGAACGACGATGGTCGCTTTATCGGTCATGATCGCACTACCTTTCCGTCAGACGTCTACCCTGATCTTCCACACGTCCCCCTCTTCCCGTATGTCCACCAGGTTCAGGCCCAGCGCCCTTAGGGCCATCGGTATCTCTTTTTTTGAAGCGGGGTGCGTCCCCACGATCTCCACGGTATCCCCCGGCGAGGCCTTTCGAAGTGCCTTGCGGGTTTCCACCAGGGGCACCGGACAGGTCTCTCCCCGCACATCCACCTTTATGTCAGCCATGCCATACACCTCCTTTATCCGCTCCCGGTTTACGGGGCGGGGATATACACCGCTATTCTGCCCGATGGTATCTTGATGCCGTCCATGGAATTCCTCATCCATTGTGCCGATCCAGGGACTCTAGGGGGTTGTCCGAGAAGTCAATAGTTGAAAAACTACCTCTTTGAAAATGAGCATCACATTTCGTCGGATTATCCTACGAAATGTGATTGTCCTCAACAAAAATCACTTCTGCTCAAGTATCTGAGGAATCGTTTTCCCGTCTCCGCACACCTGTCGGATAGCCTTCGAAAGGGTTTTACTTATCTGCTCTCCCATGATCTCTTCAGAAAATCTTACATGTACCAGCGAAGAAGTTGCCGCCGCCTCCATCGTGCGGACTATTCTTGCGTTTTTGACATCCGCGAAAACGATCGTGAGCTTGACATCCGTTCGGTAGGTTTTCTTTATGCCGTCCTTGTGGCAGACAACCTCAAGACGATCAATGGAACCGCCTATCAAGATCGTACCCCACCTTTTTTCGATAGAGTCGCTCTGAAGATTCCATGCAGGGTTCTCCTGGGAGAGGGAATATCCCTCCGCGGACAGGCATTTTTTTATACCGTCGGTAACGGTGTCTACTGGTTTGAGGTGTTTTGGGAGGACCGGTATCGTATACCCGTCGGAGAGCACGACCGTGCCAATACGCATCGTATCGTCGATATCTCTCGCATCAATGAATCCGGCCACGGTAATGGAAGCGCTCTCTGAGGTGCCGGTAGCAAAAGTTTCCGGCGGCAGATAGCCCATGTTGACCGTGTAGAGGTTGATAGGGGCGCAGGAGAAAAAGAGGGGCAAAACCAACAGCGCCATTCCGGCCGTTACGGCGAGCGAGAAAAACCGTTTCATAGTGATTCGTTCCTCCTTGTTCGGTTTGTCCTTACTCGAGGGAGCTGTACGTGAGTATCGTCCGGGTGTCAACCGGAAACAGAGGAGGAAAGATGTGCTTCAGCAGGGCTCTCTGTACAGCGTTGCCTTATCCCTCAAGAATGTGCTACTGTCCACCTCTGGAGGCCGGAAAATGCGTGACACACGAATACTGGTAACGGGCGGGGCCGGGTATATCGGCAGCCACACCTGCCTAGCTTTGCTGGAGGCTGGGTATGACGTGGTTGTTCTCGACAATCTTGTCAACAGCAACGAGGAATCACTCAAGAGGGTACAACAGATAGCTGGGAGGGAGTTGAAATTTCACCCGGTGGATCTGCTGGACGCCGACGCCTTAGACCGGGTTTTTGAGAGCCCCCCGATCGATGCCGTGATTCACTTCGCGGGACTGAAGGCGGTTGGAGAGTCCGTCAGCATGCCGCTTCGCTACTATCATAACAACATCACGGGAACACTGCACCTGTGCGAGGCGATGCGCCGGCACGATGTCAGAAAGCTTGTCTTCAGCTCGTCCGCAACGGTCTACGGGGATCCTCACGCGGTTCCAATAACGGAGGAGTTTCCACTCGCGCCCACCAACCCGTACGGGCGTTCAAAGCTTATGATCGAAGAAATTCTGCGTGACATACCTGCTGCCGGGGAGCAGTGGGATATCGCCCTTCTTCGGTATTTCAATCCGGTGGGAGCCCATCCCAGCGGGCTGATCGGCGAAGACCCGAACGGTATGCCGAACAATCTCTTTCCCTACATCACGCAGGTTGCGGTCGGCAAACGGAAGGAGCTTTCGGTGTTCGGCAATGACTACCCTACCGCGGACGGGACGGGCGTCAGGGATTATATTCATGTCGTCGACCTGGCGGACGGGCACCTGAACGCACTGGAGAAACTGGCATCGAATCCCGGCATTGTCACCTATAATCTGGGTACCGGGCGGGGGTACAGTGTCCTCGAAGTTGTTGAAGAATTTACGAAGGCATCCGGTCGCACCGTGCCCTATACCATCGTGGAACGCCGCCCGGGCGACATCGCGGCGTGTTATGCCGATGCATCGAAGGCAAAGAGGGAGATGGAGTGGTCGGCGAAGAGGAGTATAGACGAGATGTGCGCCGATGCGTGGCGGTGGCAGTCCCGCAATCCTGACGGATATTGAGACGAGAGTCGAAGACCACGACAATGACTGAGAAAGCATCTAAACCCCTGCTGTTCCTCATAGACGGGACGAATTATATCTACCGCGCGTTTTACGCGATCCGCGGTCTTTCCACCTCCCGGGGATTTCCCACCAACGCGATCTACGGTTTTACCAATATGCTCATGAAGCTGTGCCGCGACTGGGCGCCGGAGTACATCGCCATCGCGTTCGATGCGAAGGGCCCCACGTTCAGGCACGAGGTGTACGATCAGTACAAGGCGAACCGCAGCGCGATGCCCGACGATCTCCGTCCTCAGATCTCCCCCATCAAGGATATCGTCCGCGGCTTTTCCATTAAGGTCATCGAAGAACAGGGGATCGAGGCGGACGATATCATCGGCACCCTGGCGAGGAGGTACGAGGCGGCTGGGATGAAGGTGGTCATAGCCTCCGGTGACAAGGACCTTATGCAACTCGTGTCGGACAATGTCCTGATGGTGGATACGATGAAGGACATCTCCTATGACATCGAAGGAGTCAGGGGCCGTTTCGGCGTGGGACCGGGCAAGGTGGTTGATATCCTGGGGCTCGCAGGGGATACGTCGGATAATGTGCCCGGGGTCCCCGGTGTGGGTGAAAAGACGGCCCTCAAGCTGGTGAACGAGTTTGGCTCTCTTGAGGGCGTCCTTGAACATGCCGGAAAGATTAAGGGAAAGGGCCTGAGTGAAAAACTGAAGGCCTTTGCTGAGCAGGCCAGGATGAGCAAGAATCTGGTGACCATCAGGACGGACGTCCCGGTGGCCTTCGATCTTGAGGAGATCCGTTTCAGAGAGCCCGATGTGGAGGTGTTGCAGGGGATATTCCGTCAGTTCGAGTTTCCCGGCCTCGTTGCGCGGCTGGGGGAAGAAGGGCGGAAGGAGGAAGAGGAGACGGTGGACTACCGCCTGATCACCGATGGGGAGGAACTTGTCCCCCTCCTAGATGAGCTCCGCGCCGCCGGCGAGTTTTCCTTCGATCTGCAACTGACTCCGGATGACGCGGTGAGGGCCCGGATCGTGGGGGTTTCGCTATGCTGCGGCGCAAAGAGGGCTTGTTACCTGCCCATGGCCCACACGGGCGAGGGAGCACAGCAGCAGCTTGACGCGGAGAGAACGCTGGCGGCACTGGGGGAGATTCTCTCCGATGGCGCGCTTAAGAAATACGGGCATGACACCAAGACAGCGATCCTAGCCCTCGCGCACAGCGGAATTGCGCTGAAGGGGGAGGTGTCGGATATCATGCTGGCTGCGTATATCCTTGATCCCTCACGGCGCGGGTACGACCTGCCCGACCTGGCCCAGGAGCAGTACGGCCGGAGCATCCCATCCCTCAAGGATCTGACGGGGAGTGGCGCGAAGGGGATTCCCTTCGATACCGTTCCCATCGAAGATGCCGCTCAGTACGCGTGTCGGCGGGCTGACTTCGTCTTCCGGCTCGCCCCCCCTCTCTCCGAACGTATGGAGGAGGCGGGTTTAAAGGCCCTTTTCGATGACGTTGAGATGCCCCTCGTCGGGGTGCTCGCCGCAATGGAGAGAAAGGGGGTCCTCCTCGACTGCAATCTTCTGGGGGAGATGTCAGTCCAGCTGGGTCAGCTTCTGGACATCTCAGAGGAGAAGATATACCGCCTGGCGGGGGAGCGGTTCAACATCAATTCCCCGAAACAGCTTCAAGTGGTTCTCTTCGATAAGCTTGGTCTTCCCCGGGGAAGGAAGACGAAGGCGGGGTACTCGACGGACGTGGATGTCCTGACGAGTCTCGCGCGGTCGTATGAACTCCCGGCGGAAATTCTGTCCTACCGGAGCCTGGCGAAGCTCAGATCGACCTATGTCGACGCACTCCCCCTCCTCGTCAATCCGGAGACGGGTCGCGTGCATACGTCGTACAACCAGACGGTGACGGCGACGGGGAGGCTTTCGAGCAGCAACCCCAACCTCCAGAACATCCCGATCAGGACGACCGAGGGGAAGAGGATACGGCAGGCCTTCATCGCGCCCGAGGGGTTTGATATCGCCTCCGCGGACTACTCTCAGATAGAGTTGCGCATCCTTGCGCATCTCTCCGGGGACGCGCTGTTGATAGAGGCGTTCCGGTCGGGGGAGGATGTCCACACAAAGACGGCCTCCGACATATTCGGTGTGTTCCCGGGGATGGTCAGCGAGGAGATGCGCCGGCAGGCGAAGGTCATCAACTTCGGCGTCATCTACGGGATGAGCGCCTTCGGGCTCGCCCGGGAGCTTAACATCGGCCAGAAACGTGCACAGGATTACATCGACGGGTACTTTTCCCAGTTCTCGGGCGTTCGCACATTCATAGAGGAGACGATCGAGGGGGCGCGCGAGAGGGGATTTGTCACGACGCTCTTGGGCCGCCGGCGTTACCTTCCGGACATCAACAACTCGAACTCCCAGGTCCGCCAGTTCGCGGAGCGGACGGCGGTCAATACACCCATACAGGGGACGGCGGCCGATCTGATCAAGGTGGCTATGCTGAAGATCGTCAGGGGGATTGACGAAAAAGGACTATCAGCCCGCATGGTCATGCAGGTGCACGATGAACTCGTCTTCGAAGTCCCCGTGGCTGAGGTTGAGGAGCTCATGGACCTTGTCAGGTGGGAGATGGAGGAGGTGATAACCCTGAAGGTCCCCCTGAAGGTAGAGATAGCCTCCGGAAAGAACTGGGATGAGGCGCATTGAGCGCACCGATCATTGCATCCACACGGTACCCCCGAAGGGGTGCCGCTGAAATCATACAGGCCCGAGGAGGAAGATCAAAAGCATGGCGATTATAGAGTGGAAAAAAGATGGAACGGTTGCGGTTATAACGATGAATACCAGCGAGAACAGGCACAATCCCGATTTCAACCGGGCCATCTTGGGCACCTTTGATGAGATCGAGGGGGACGAAGAAATTTTGTCCGTGGTTATCACCTCGAGTGATGCGAAAAACTGGTCACTGGGGGGCGATCTCGCGTGGATCTCCGGCGCCATGGAGAATAAAGAGATTCAGGCCGTGAAGGATTTCAAATACGGCTTGGGGAAGGTATTCACGCGGATACTATGCTTCCCGATGCCCGTTATCGCATCGATCAACGGACATGCATTCGGGGACGGGGCCATCATCGCCTGCGCCTGTGATTTCAGGTTAATGAAGGCGGACAGGGGGTATTTCTGTTTCCCTGAGGTGGATATCAACGTCCCCTTCTTCCTCCCTTCGATGTTTGCCATTGTCAAGAAGGCGATTCCCTACTACAAACTGGAAGAGTTGGTCTACACCGGGAAGAAGGCTGGCGCGAAGGAGTTGGAGGAAAGCCACGTGATCGTCAAGGCCTGTGAAAATGCCGATGTCCTCTTCAAAGAGGCGATCGCGTTCGCCAGGACCTTTACCAAGGGGCGGTGGATATTCGGGGAGCACAAGAAGATGCTCCACAAACATATACTCGAGATCATAGAGAAGGAAGACCCTGTGTTTATAGAGGCCCCCGTGTAATGGTAATGAGAACCGTCATCGTCGTCGGGGGGGGCGCCTCGGGGATGATGGCCGCAGGTCAGGCCGCCTCGGTGGGAGCGGAGACGCTGCTCCTGGAAAAGATGCACAGCCCCGGGCGCAAGCTCGGGATCACGGGGAAGGGGCGGTGTAATCTCACCAACATAGCCCCACCTGCGGACTTTATCTCGCACTTCGGGCCAACCGGGCTTTTTCTCCGGCAGGCCTTCCACCGGTTTTCGAGCGATGATCTTGTGGCGTTCTTCGAGAAACTGGGGGTTCCCACCGTCGTTGAACGAGGGGGGCGGATATTCCCGGCGAGCGAACAGGCGCGCGACGTGGTCCACGCCCTGACGAGGTGGATACGCATGCAGGGCGTGACGGTGCGCAGCGGGGTGTCCGTGGACGGTCTCCTCTTCGAAGGGGGGAGGGTGCGCGGTGTCCGTGATTCCGGGGGGAAGGACCATCCTGCCGACGCCGTTGTCATTGCGACGGGGGGCGTGTCATACCCCGCTACGGGATCGACCGGCGACGGGTACCGTCTGGCGCAGTCGGTGGGGCACTCGATCATACCGCTCCGCCCAGCACTGGTTCCCATAGAGACAAAGGGAGATTTGGCGCCGCGCCTACAGGGCCTCAGCCTGCGCAACGTAAACGTGGTTATTTTAGTCAATGGCGCGAAGCGTGCAAAGGCGTTTGGGGAGATGATCTTCACGCATTTCGGCCTTTCCGGGCCCGTTATTCTCTCTCTGAGCGGCGACGTGGCGGATGCCCTGGATGCGGGCGGCGTGGTAAGCGTCTCCATCGACCTGAAACCCGCTCTTGACGAGTATAAGCTGGATGAGAGGATCCTGCGCGACCTTGCTCTCCACGGAAAACGAAAATTCGAAACGCTGCTCAAGGGTCTGCTCCCCGCTAAGATGGTACCCCTTTGCGCTGAGCAGGTGGGTATTTCACCGGAGCACATGGGGCATCAGATCACTGCGGGGGAGCGGGGGCGTCTGCGGGCATGGCTCAAGGATTTTCGCCTGGAGGTGACGGGGGTCCGTCCTATTGCCGAGGCTATCGTAACCGCGGGTGGGGTTGACACGAAGGAGATAGACCCCCGGACCATGGCATCGCGCCGTGTGGATGGACTCTACTTTGCAGGGGAGGTCATAAACGTTGACGCGGACACCGGGGGATACAATCTCCAGGCGGCATTTTCCACCGGATGGCTCGCGGGGAGATCGGCGGCCGAGGGGTGAGCGCCCGGCACGGCCGACGATAAAAAGGTGTGCTATCACTACGGGGCCGGCTCCTCAGAGGCAGGCACTTCAAGCACCTGATTTACCAAGAATTTTATCTTTTCGATACTTTTTACAATCTCGTCTATGCCGATCTCGCTGTCTTCAAACTTCACAATGACCGTGGATGCCGCGGAGTTCAACGTGAAGTCGATAACACCGTCCGTTTTCTTCAAGATAGAACTTATCCTGGCCTTCCCTGATCAGTCCCAGCACCCGGAAACTGTCAGGTCATACGTCCTTTCAGCGGCAATGGATGCCTGAGAAAGGGCGACAAGCAGTACGCACAGAAATAGTGCGGCGATCATTCTCCTTGTAATCATCAGTTACAGCTCCTCCGCGTTCCTGAGTATCTTTAGGCTTCCTTTGCTGATCATATCTTCCTTGGTCCCCTCCAGCCACGCGAGGAAATAGTCTCCTCCCTTCAGCCTGAGGAGGGCATCCCTCACTGAGTCCTTTTCCGCTGTCCATTCCTTCTCGTCCAGTGTACCCTCTTCTTTAAGCCTGATAATGATGTAGCTTCCATCGACGAAGAATACCCTGTCCGGACAGGGAACTTTCTCCGATATCTCAAGAAGGGCCCCTTCCATGTCCGGTGAGTAGCCTATCTGTGGGATCTCGGGTCCCGGCAGAAACAATCCTGTTTCCAACACCTTCAGCCCCGCTTTCCTTGAAAGCTCCGCCATATCGGCCCCACCCCTCAGACGACTGAGAATATCTTCGGCCTTTTTTTTGGCTGTCTGTATCGCGCTACTCTGAACGTAACTTTCTTTGACCCTTGCCGAAACCTCCTTGAGATCGGGTACATAGGAAGGGTTCAGCGAGACAAGCCTGAAGACATAGTATCCCGTGCTGCCGGAAAAGACGCGCCCCAGATCGCCCTCCTGCAGATCGAACACATATTCCCCCAAATCCTGAATACCGGTAAGTTCACCGGTGGGGGGGGTGTTGCGGAATACTTTCGAGGTTTTTACGCCGAGGCCCCGCTTTTTGGCGTATTCTTCAAAGTTTTCGTCCTGGTAGATGGTGTCGTGCGCCTTTGTCGCTTCCTTGAAGGCCGCATCCATACCCCTCATTGATTTCAGCTTGGAAACGATCTCTTCCCGTACCTCCGACAGGGGTGTTGCCTTTCCGTTGTCTGTAAACTCGTCTTTATGGTAATCGTAGTATTCTTGTATCTCTTCATCCGATATATTCGCAGTCTCGGCAAAGGATCCCCCTTCGAAATTGACATACGCGATAGTTGCCATTTGGGGTATCCGGAACTCTTCACTGTGCTTTTTAAAGTATGCTTCAAGGGCCTCTTTGGGGGGCTCTGTTTCGATCTTGGCGGCGTCGGCGGCTATCTTTATGAAGTTTACATTGACCTTCTTACTCTTCAGCCCATAGATTTCATAGGCTTCCTGTTCGGATACCTTTGCCGATTCCCTGATAAGCCGCTCCAGTTTCCCTATCTTTAGAGATTTCCTCTGAGTGGCCTCGAAGGTCTCTGGGGTCATTCTCTGGTACCGGAGAACGCGTTGGTACAGATCGTTATCAAAAGCACTATTCCTCTGGAAGGCCGGATAGGAAAGGATGGATGCCTTGAGCTCGTCGTCGCTTACGTCCAGCTTTAGAGCATTGGCCTTTGACAGGATTATAGCCCGATTTATGAGATTGTCGAACGCCTGTTGTTTCGGGTTTATTTTTTTCAGCAGGTCATCGGTAAGACTGTCGCCATATCGCTGGCGATAGAAATCAAGCAGGTTCTGATACTCTTCTCTGAACTCCGCGTACGCTATCCGTGATCCGTCTATTGCGGCGATGGTTTCAGTCTGCTGCCTCCCCCGCATGGAGCCGAAATAGAAGACGAAGACGAGGATAATAATGCCGAGCACAACCTTCATGAGCCAGTTTCTGGCATGTTTCCGCATCAGTTGGAGCATATGTTCACTCTCTGCCTTTCGATTTTAGTCGGCTGCATTAGTAGTATAGTAACATTCAAAATGCAATAAATTTTTGGAGGATGGCAGATGGCGACCGATAGGAGAGGCGTACTGCGATATGACAGTTCCCCAAGCAAGTTCGACAGGACCGCCCGGCTGGATGTGTCCCGGGCGGGGTAAATACCTCTTCCATAAGGCGAACCGTGTGCGTTCTCGTCGCCCAAGATTCTGTTGTTCCGGGAAGTTATTTTTAATTGATTAGGTTGTTGAAATACTGTATAAACGGAGGCCGACCATGACAAACAGAACAGAGGGGTGAAGACTTGCTATTTGACTATATTCTGGGTTTGGTATCGAATGATTTGGCTATCGATCTGGGGACAGCGAACACCTTGGTGTATGTGAGGGGGAAGGGGATTGTCCTGAACGAGCCCTCCGTTGTCGCTGTTCACAGTGACTCGAGGGGGGTCAAGAAGGTTCTCGCCGTGGGGATGGACGCAAAGATGATGTTGGGGAAGACCCCGGGGAACATCACGGCCATACGGCCCATGAAAGAAGGGGTGATAGCCGATTTCGAGATTACAGGAGCCATGTTGCGCCACTTCATACTCCGTGTCCATAACAGGAGGACCTTTGTTCGTCCGAGGATCATTATCTCCATTCCTTCAGGCATTACCCCGGTTGAGAGGAGAGCGGTCAAGGAAACTGCAGAGTCCGCCGGGGCACGGGAGGTCTATCTTATTGAAGAGCCGATGGCGGCAGCGATAGGGGCTGGCCTGCCCATAACAGAGCCCATAAGTTCCATGGTTGTTGATATAGGCGGAGGTACGACAGAAGTTGCCGTCATTTCCATGGCTGGTATTGTCTATTCAAAGTCCGTCAGGGTCGCGGGTGACAAGATAGATGACGCCATCATACAGTACATGAAGAGGAAATACAGTCTCCTTATAGGCGAGAGGTCGGCGGAGATGATAAAGACCACCATCGGGTGCGCATATCCGGATAAAGAACTGAGAACGGTGGATGTCAAAGGCCGGGATATTATATCGGGCATCCCCAAGATTGTTGAGATAAATTCCGAAGAAGTAATGGAGGCAATGGCGGAACCGATCAGTGTCATAGTCGACGCCGTAAGAGATGCCCTGGAGAATGCTCCGCCGGAGATGGCGGGTGATATCGTAGACAGGGGCATCGTATTGGCTGGTGGCGGCGCCCTCCTGAGAAACCTGGATGTGCTCCTCAGGGAAGAAACCGGGCTCCCCATAACGATATGTGATGATCCTCTCTCAGCGGTTGCCAGGGGTGCCGGCAGAGCCTTGGATGAACTGGATATATTGAAAGAGGTAACCGTTCAGTTATAGCCGTCGGTCCTACGGGTTACATCTTTTCTCTCCTGGAGCTCATGCCTTCTGTTAGCTGGTAGCCTTCAGCTGTGTCGAGTGTATGGATGTCAGCGCGTAAGAGGGTAAGAAATGACGTCCCATAAGAGAGTGTACACGGTTGTCGTAGTCCTTATCCTTGTTGCCGTTTCCCTAATAAGCTTTTCCTTTTATTCTAAATCACCTGAAAAAACGGGTTTTTTCAGGAAGGTCGTCCTGGCGGCGGCGGTACCTTTGGGAGGGGCCGTAAATTCGGCGCTGGGATCTGTCGGTATGGCATGGAAAAGGTATGTTCTGCTGGTGGGACTGGGAGAGAAAAACAGGGGGCTGGAAAGAGAAATTGCGTCTTTGACACGAGAGGTCAATGACCTCCGTGAAATGTCCCTTGAATGTATAAGGCTTCGGAAACTGATGGATATGAGGCATGCTATCGGGATCCCGTCAGTTGCTGCAAAGGTGGTGGGTAAAAACAGGCTGTCCGTATTCAGGACGGTGTTGATCGATAAGGGGACCGCTGACGGGATAGAGGTCGGGTTCCCGGTGGTGGCTTCAGAGGGTGTAGCCGGAAGAATAATAGAAGTTTCGTGGAACGTCTCCAAGGTACTTCTTCTTGTGGATTATAACAGTAATATAGACGCACTTGTCCAGAGAAACAGGTGCCAGGGGGTGCTTCGGGGTGCCGGCGCCTCTGAATGTTTACTAAAATATGTTCAGAGATCTGAAGATGTGCAGGTGGGAGATGTGGTAATATCTTCGGGTCTTGACGGTGTTTTTCCTAAGGGTCTGCCCCTCGGAATGGTTACTGCGGTTGAGGAAAAAGATGCCGCCCTGTTCCAGAAGGTCAAGGTATCTCCGGCACTTGACATTGCCAAACTGGAAGAGGTGCTGGTTGTAGTGAAGAAACGGGGAGACGGCCGATGATATACTATCTTCTGTTGCCGGTCTTTTCTCTGCTCCTGTTGACGGTTCAGATAACCGTATTCGATATATTTTTTCTGGGGAAGGTGGCTCCGGAGTTGTCATTGGTACTGGTTATATACGCAGGTTTTCATCTGGGCGTTGTACGGGGGGGGGCGTTGTCTGTTGTCCTGGGCTTCTTCATGGATTGTATGACGGGTGTTGTTCCGGGTCTCTTTGTCCTCAGCTATATACTGGTATTCCTGATCTCGAACGTAGTCTCGTTCAGGGTATATGCCGGGGGGATGATCTTTATCACGGGTTTTACGCTTGCATGTGTCATTCTTGAAAAGCTATTGATAATATGGATGTATAAGGCGCTATACGGTACGAATGTGCTTTATGATATACTCAACATTTCGTTTTTTCAGGCTGTGGTTACCGGTGTATTGGCACCTGCCTTTTTTGTCCTGTTCCGTCGTCTTGAGGTTTTGCTGAGTGTTTGGGAATCGAGATCGTCTGGCCAACTATGATCCGAATACATTCAGGAAGAAGATCCGTGCCGTTACCTGGCTTGTATTGTGCGCCTTCTTTCTCCTGATTGCCAGGGTGTGGTATCTCCAGGTTGTCAGGGGGGATAATCTCAGACAGCGGTCTGAAAACAACCGGATTCGCATCCAGGAGATAAAACCGCTGAGAGGGTTGATAGTAGATACCCGCGGAGATATACTGGTGGATAATCAGCCCTCTTTTGATATATCCATCATTCCTGAAATTTCAAAAGATATAGTCGATGTTTTGAACAGGCTGACAAATCTATGTGATTGGGCGGGCGATGGGCTCTCCCTTGAAAAGGCCTTTCTCAAATTTGGGAAAACGTTTGCCCCTGTCAAGGTCGCCCGGAATATCGGCAGAGATAAACTGGCGGTGGTGGAGACTAATTCCTTGGACCTGCCTGGCGTAGGTATCGATGTTGTGCCGGTGAGGGAATATATATACGGGGAGATGATGGCTCACCTCCTCGGGTATGTAGGGGAGGTAACCGCCTTGGAGCTGGAAGGGAGTGCCTTTTCCGCTTACCGGGGGGATGACATAGTCGGGAAGTACGGGATCGAGAAATATCTGGATGGGTTTCTTAAGGGTAGAAGCGGAGGGGAGCAGGTGGAGGTGGATGCGGTCGGAAGAAGACTAAATGTACTGGGAAGAATTGAACCGGTTTCCGGCTATAATGTTGTTCTCAATGTTGATTCTGATCTTCAGAAAGTGTGCTGGGATGCCTTCCTGGAGGAGGCCGGGACGGCGATTGTGATGGATCCACGTACCGGGGCGGTCACGGCAATGATAAGCAGGCCCTCTTTTGACCCGAACCTGTTTAATCGAGGAATCTCCGGAGAGAACTGGAAGAACTTGACGTCGAATCCCCTGTGTCCCTTGCAGAACAAGGCCATCTCGGGGCAATACCCCCCGGGTTCCACCTATAAGTTGATTGTAGCGGCTGCGGCGCTTGAGGAAGGCCTGATAACGGAGAAGACCCAGATATCGTGTGACGGTACCTACCAGATGGGAGACCGAACCTTCAGGTGCTGGAAGAAGGGTGGTCACGGGACCGTGGATCTGCATCGTGCCATAGTAGAATCGTGCGATGTCTATTTTTATCATCTGGGAGATATGCTCGGTGTTGATAAACTTGCTAAATATGCCGAGAGGTTTGGTTTTGGATCCAAAACAGGGGTATCGCTTCCGGGAGAAAAAGACGGCCTGGTTCCCACAAAGGGGTGGAAACTGAGAAGGTTCCGGAAGCCTTGGCAAAGGGGGGAAACCACCTCTTTGTCAATAGGACAAGGGTTTTCTCTCGTCACTCCTCTCCAACTGCTCAGGGCGTATTGTGCACTGGCTAATGGAGGGACTCTCTATAAGCCGCGACTTGTCAAGCGGATCGAAACGGCGGATGGTCAAATGATCGAGGAATTTCCACCCGAATCGGAAGGCATGATTCCCATCAGTAAGGAACATATCGATATCTTGAAGTATGCCCTATGGGGGGCGGTTAATGAACCCCACGGAACGGGGGGGGAGCTTAAGAGAAAGGAAAAGGATGTGTGCGGAAAGACAGGAACCTCGCAGGTCATAAGCCTTCGAGAGGATGATGAGGGCCAGAAGGGTGAGATACGGTATCGATTCAGGGACCATGCCTTGTTTGTCTGCTTTGCGCCCTACGAAAATCCCGTTGTAGCCGTTATAGTTATTGTGGAACATGGAGGTCATGGCGGATCGGTGTCCGCCACCATCGCGCGGAGGATCGTTGACGGGTATTTCCGTCTTGCACAGGAGAGGCACATGAGATGAAGATCGATCGCAGGTTGCTGATCAATTTTGACTGGGTCTTCCTGGGAGTGGTACTCTTGGTAAGTGCCATAGGAATTCTGAACATCTATAGTGCCGGCCATAACCTGTACGTGAGGGGAGAACCTCTCTACACAAAACAGATATACTGGCTCCTGGTGGGGCTTGTCCTGATGGCCATCACCTTCAGTTTGGACTACCATACTATCATCCGGCACGCCTATCTCATCTACATGCTTTCCATCGCGCTTCTTTTCCTGGTTTCCCTTTACGGGGACATTACACACGGTTCACAGAGGTGGCTGGTCCTGTGGGGATTCTCCTTCCAGCCGTCGGAATTGATGAAACTGGTATTGATCATTGTCCTAGCGAGGTATTTCAGTGATACAGCAGAAGAGGGATACCCTCCTGAGAACATTTTGATTCTCCTGGCCATTGTAGGGGTGCCCTTTTATATGATAGCACGTCAGCCGGACCTGGGAACAGCCATGTTCCTGGGGGTTCTCTTCGCTTCCGTTGTGGTTTTTGTGGGGATTGGCTGGAATATTCTGGTGTCTTTTGTCGCGGGGGGGATGATCCTGACCCCGCTGTGCTGGCTTCTCCTGAAGGATTACCAGAAAGAACGGATCCTTACCTTTTTAGATCCTGAACGTGATCCCCTTGGAACGGGGTATCACATTATACAATCCATAATCGCTATCGGCTCCGGGAGCCTCTGGGGAAAGGGCTTTCTGAAAGGAACCCAGACACAACTGAAATTTCTGCCCGAGCAGCAGACGGACTTTGCCTTTTCCGTTTTTGCCGAGGAATGGGGTTTCCTGGGTAGCGTAGTCCTTATCTCTATATTTCTTGCGTTGATACTGTTGAGCTTAAAAATTGCCAGAAATTCCAAAGATTTGCCAGGAGCCTTACTGGCTTTTGGGGTGACAATGTTCATTTTCTGGGGTATATTTATAAACATCGGTATGGTCTTGGGCATATTCCCTGTTGTGGGGATACCTCTCCCCTTCTTCAGTTATGGGGGGTCTTCAATGGTCGTCCTGATGATGGGGGCTGGGCTGCTCATGAATGTGAGCATGAGGAGATTTATTTTACAGCCATGACGGCTTGAGATTGCCCTAATTGCAGCGCCCGCTCGAGCGACTGACACGAAGGATAAAGGCTGAAAGGCAGGAAGATTAAGGTGTTTGATTCTCATGGTCATGTTTTGTAGGAGGGCAGCAGAGAGGAGATTCTGGATGACGGATAAAAGAAAGAATATGGAAGGGGACATAAAGGCCTTTTTAGGCAAGGGTGCGGAGTTCAACGGCAAACTCGTTCTGAATGGTTTGGTACGGATCGACGGAGAATTCAAGGGAGAGGCCTTAGGTAGTGGGACGTTGATCATAGGAGAGGGTGCCTATGCCGAAGCGGATATCGCGGTTGACAGTATTGTAATATCCGGCGAGGTGAGGGGTAACATCAACATCAAGGGGAAAACGGAGATTTCAGCCACCGGAAGACTGGTGGGCAACGTAAAAACATCGCTTCTTGTGGTGAGAGAAGGGGCGGTTATCAATGGAGCATGTCAGATGTCAGGCGAGGACAGGAGCGAAGAGGCCATGGGCAATGCAGATAAATAGCACAGACCGCCTCGTTGGAAAATCACGAAATCTCGACGGGTATTGAAGAGGCTTGTTTGATGAGAATGAACATGTTTGGAAATATGAACACATGATGTTGTCTTGCGGCATGTTTGGGCACAGTATTTGCTTGAAGGTTTGCGTCACGATTGTCGGATCGTTTGAAACGCCTTTAACCTGTTTATAGAGAGAAAAGAAACAATGCATATATCTTTCCAAGAGTACCCTAGGGAACCAGTTGTTGTGAACAACATCTCCGTGAGATTCATGAGGCAGTCGAAAATTATTCCTCTGAAGATGGAGGAAGGGATACTCAAGGTGGCGATGGCCGATCCGGACGATTTTTACACCGTTGACGCCCTGAAGCTCGCCTGCAGGTTGAATGTCGATGTCTGTAGAGGCAGGGAAGATGAAATACTCGACGCCATTGAGAGGCTGTACGGCGCGGGAAGTCAGTCGCTGGAAACAATAATTGAAGAAGCGGATAGAGACAGCGATGATATCTCCGCCGGGAGCATTGAGGATGCGGATCACCTGCGGGATCTTGCCTCGGAAGCCCCGATTATCAGGCTGGTCAACCGATTGATTCTCAATGCCGTGGATTTGCGGGCCAGTGATATCCACTTCGAACCCTTTGAGCATGAGTTCAAGGTGCGATACCGGGTAGACGGAGTGCTCCACGAGGTTGAATCTCCTCCAAATCGTCTACAGGCGGCCATTATTTCACGTGTGAAAATTATGGCAAAGATTGATATCGCGGAGAGACGGCTTCCCCAGGACGGGAGGATCAAACTCAGGGTTTCGGATAAAGAAATAGACTTCAGGGTTTCCACTCTCCCGACGCTCTTTGGAGAGAGCCTCGTCATGAGGATATTGGATAGAGAGACCCTTGTCCTTGATCTGAAAAAACTGGGCTTTCCAAGTGAGCTCCGCGATGAGTACATGGACCTGGTATCCCAGCCCTACGGGATGATACTGGTTACGGGACCGACAGGGAGCGGCAAGACATCCACGCTCTATACAACCCTTGCCAAGATAAACTCTTCCGAAAAGAAGATAATCACCCTCGAGGAACCAGTTGAATACCAGCTAGCTGGCGTCAATCAGATACAGGTCAACCCAAAGGTCGGCATGTCCTTCGCTAATGGACTGCGCTCCATTGTCCGCCAAGACCCGGATATTATACTGGTGGGTGAGATAAGAGACAGGGAGACCGCTGAGATCGCCATTCAGTCGGCCCTCACCGGACATCTCCTCTTTAGCACCCTCCATACCAATGACGCAGCGGGAGCTGTCACAAGGCTGCTTGATATGAAGGTGGAAAACTTTCTTCTCAGTTCTACGTTACTGGGTGTGTTGGCACAGAGACTGGTACGGGTCATCTGTCCCGATTGTAAGGAGGTCATTAAGCCGGAGGAGAAGCTCCTACGGTCGATGGGTATTAGTCCCGACCAAGTGGCGGATAGGGAGTTCTTTGCCGGAAAGGGCTGTGAAACATGTCGTGGTACCGGTTTCAAGGGGAGGACGGCTATCTTTGAATATCTTGCCGTTAACGATCGTATCAGAAGGGAAATCATGGCAAAATCCAGCACCGAAAGGATCAAGGATGTTGCAATCGAAAACGGGATGATGGTACTGCGCCAGGATGGATGGAGAAAAGTCAGGGAGGGGATTACAACCATACAGGAAGTATTGCGGGTGACCCTTGAAAAATAGTATGCAAACGTTCACATATAAGGCAACGAATTCCACCGGCAAGGTTATCAACGGCACCCTTGAGGCCTCTGAGACCAAGGACGCGGTTGCCAGGCTTCAAGACATGGGATATATCCCTATCAGGATTGCGCCCGCCAACGGACGACGATGGCTTGATACCGATCTTTTAAAGACCCTTTCTCTGTTTCAGGGGGTTTCCACAAGGGATGTGGTGACCTTTACGCAGGACTTGTCTACGCTCCTTGGTGCGGGTCTTCCGGTTGACAGGGCCCTGACGATATTGATCGATGTACAGGACAACGAGAGATTCAAGGATGTCATTAAGGATATTCTCAAGACGGTCCAAGGGGGGAGCTATCTTTCGGATGCGCTGGGGAAACACCCTCGTGTTTTTTCAACCTTTTACGTCAATATGGTACGGGCAGGCGAGGCGGGGAGTGTCCTCGAATCCGTCCTGGATCGGCTGAGCATATTTCTCGAAAACTCGGAGGAACTGAGAGATTACATACGGTCGTCCATGGTATATCCCCTCTTTCTCGTTTTTGTAGGCGGCATTTCGATTATTGTTCTCCTCACCTTTGTCGTACCTAAGTTCTCGCTCATATTCTCGGATATGGGGCAGGCCATACCAGCATCCGCTCGTTTTCTCCTCGGTCTCAGTGACATACTGAGAAATTACTGGTTTATCTTCCTTGGCGGGTTGGGCGCCCTCTACTATTTCTTCAGGCGGTACATACGGACCCCCGCCGGACGTCTGAAGATGGATCAATACAAGATGAGGTTGCCGGTAAGCGGGGATTTTGTCAGGAAGGTTGAGACTGCGCGGTTTGCGCGTACACTGGGAACCCTCACAAACAGCGGTGTTCCTATTCTCCAGGCACTTAAGCTGGTTACGGGCGTTATGGGGAACCAGGTGATTGCGCTTTCTATGGTGCATGTCTACGACAGGGTCAAGGAGGGAGAGCGGTTGTCGAAGCCGCTCAGTGATTTGAGTGTGTTCCCCTCACTTGCAATACAGATAATAACGGTGGGCGAAGAGACGGGGAAACTTGACGAAATGCTGCTCAGGGTAGCCGAAAACTACGAGAAGATAGTAAGAAATATGATCAAGAAATTTGTCAGTCTGTTGGAACCCACCATGATCCTCGCAATGGGATTGATAGTTGGTTTCATAGTTATATCGATGCTTATGGCGATATTCAGCATGAATGAAATGCCTTTTTGAAAGGAGTGCTTGAGGGGTGAGAAAAAAAGAAAAAGGGTTTACGCTTATAGAGGTCTTGATCGTTATGGTAATCTTGGGGCTCCTTGCCGCGCTGGTAGGGCCGAAGATGTTCGGAAAGGTGGGCAAATCGAAGCAGAAGGCCGCCAAAGCCCAGATAGCCCTTTTTGAAACGACCTTGGATACGTACCGGCTTGACATGGGCAGATACCCGACCGAGGAGGAGGGACTGGCGGCGTTGAGGGAAAAACCGGAAGATGCCGAAAACTGGGACGGGCCGTATCTCGCGAAGGAGATTCCTCTCGATCCGTGGGGGACTCCTTATGTCTATACCTGCCCTGGGGAACATGGCGACTACGATATCGCTTCGCTGGGGGCCGACAAGGAACCCGGTGGTGAGGGGGGGGAAAATGTCGATATTGTGAACTGGAAGGATGTAGGGGAATGAAAGGGGGTGTTTTGCTTCCTTTGAAACGCTGTGACACGGGGGGCTTTACTCTCCTGGAACTCATCGTTGTTCTGATAATCATAGGGATCGCCTCCGCGCTTGTGGTCCCTCGCATCGTCGGGGGAATGGGGAGCTTGGACGTGAAAGCCGCGTCCGGAAAGGTTGCAGCCTCTCTGAGATACGCCAGGAGTCAGGCGGTGTCGCGGAAGGTACAGTATGCAGCGGTCTTTGATCTCGAACATAACCGTTTGACGATCGTGTCCTCCGGCGAAGGCGCCGACGAGAAAGACGAAGATGATGCTGAAAGCGGAGAAACACCAGGGGAACTACAGGAGAAGACATATGATTTACCTGAGAGGGTTTTTTTCGAGAGAATGCCTGTAGAGGATGAATATGTGAAGGATGAGGAGATTGACGCAGAGAGTTTCCGGATCGTATTTTATCCGAGCGGGGGTTCCGACGGGGGGGGAATAGTCCTCGCTAATGATCGCGGCAGGCGGTTTATCGTGCGCGTTGATATTATAACGGGATCTGTGGAAGTGGCGCGTGGAGGCAATGAATGAGACCGTGTCTCTGGGACGTGAGGCAAGTGCTCCCCTGGAGTCGTAGTACACTGGAGAGAGGGAAGGATTATCGCAGCGGAGGATTCACCCTTGTAGAAGTTCTCGTTGCGTTGTCCCTCCTGGCCATCTGCCTTGTCGTGATACTCCAGCTTTTTTCAGGGGGTCTCAAGTCAGGGAAGCTGTCGGATGATTACACGCGGGGGATTTTTCACGCGAAAGAAAAAATGGAAGAGATCCTCCTGCTGGACACCGTGGAAGAAGGAGTTACGGAGGGTGAGTTCGGAGACGATTTCAGGTGGAAGGCGGACATCGTTCGTCTGGAGCAGAGAGAAGACGAGGCCGCACGTCTTCCCTTCGACACCTTCACAATAGCCGTTGAGGTATCGTGGGGTGCGGAGGGGCATGAAAAACATTTCAAGATAGATACGCTGAAGGTGTTCGAAAAGATACAATTTGAGGAGTGAGGGGAGCGGAGCAGACCATGACACGTGTTGACAACAGGGGCTTTACACTCCTGGAACTGCTGATCTCCATGACAATTCTGTCTCTGATCACCCTGCTTGTGTTTGGTGCTTTCCGCATAGGGATCAGGGCATGGGAAAGGGGAGAGAAAAATATAGATGGACATCAGAGGGAGAGAATCGTCCTGGATCTGATCAGGCGTCAACTTGCGTCCATCCCTGTCGACACGGTGAAAGAGGAAAAGGCCTTTCTCCTCAAGGGTGACAATAAGTCTCTCGGATTTGTTTCTAATATTCACCTTGTTCCCAGCAACAAGTTCGGTACGGTGTATGTGAAGTATCGAGTGGAGGAAACAGAGGATGTCGGAGAAGTCCTGAGCCTCAGCGAGAGGAATGTTGTGATGATGATGGGTAAAGATCCCGGCGTGGATGATTCCGATGATCTGTTTATAGAACTGCTCAGGGGCGCCGGTATGGTGTTTGACTATCTTAAGAATGACACGGATGAGGAGCCCCGGCAGTGGCAGGAGACCTGGGATCCCGAGGTTGAGACCGGGTTTCCCGTTGCGGTGAGGATCACTCTGACAAGGGCCGATGGTGGGGCACCTATTTGTGTGATAGCCCGGATAGGGGCTGACGCGGGATGATGGCAGGAAAAATGCGACGTGTTATTGACAACGAAAGTGGAATAGCCCTCTTCCTGGTCCTGTGGGTGCTGGCCCTCCTTACCGTGATAGTCGGCGAGTTCTGCTATACTATGAGAACGGAAGTGAACATCACCCGTAATTTCAAGGAGGAAACACAGGCCTACTATATAGCAGTGGCGGGGCTGAATAGGGCGATTGTCGAGATCATGAGAAACGAGAGGATACCCCAGAAGGCGAGTACGCCCGAGGGTGAAGAAGAGCAAGGGGAGGAACGATTGAGGATCAATACGGATATCCCCCCTGTGCTGTTCGGAGGAGGGCAGTTCAAGGTACTTGTGGCGAACGAAAGCGGGAAGATCAATCTGAACGCAGCCAACACACAGTTGCTGCGGACGATGCTCTCCGGTTTCGACCTTGAGGACGATGAGAGGGACGTGATTGTGGATTCCATTCTTGACTGGCGCGACAGGGATCATCTGCACCGTGTCAACGGAGCGGAAGACAATTATTATCGTTCACTTCCCGAACCATACGAATGCAGAGATGGTGACTTCAAGTCTGTCGAGGAGCTTCTCCTGGTAAAGGGGATGAAACCGGAGCTCTTTTACGGGGGACTGGAAAATATCGTGACGGTGTACGAAGATGACAAGGTATTGAAAAGTAAAAAAAAGACTCTTGCCGATAAGGTGGACATAAACGCCGCTACCGATACCATGCTCAGCTCCCTTCCCGGCATGACGAAGGACCTGGCCCGGGAAATTGTTGATTACAGAAAGACGCGCGATTTTAAGTCGGTATCCGAGATTCTTGAGATTGTTGGTGCCGAAGTGTATAACTCTGTAAAATCGTATCTCACGATTCAGACACTTCCATACTATACCATTACATCGGTGGGGGTAACGGGGGATGAAAAGACGCGGCGGGGAGTTGAGGCTCTTGTTAAGATTGACGCAAAGGTAAAAAAAGGATACAGGATCGTCCGGTGGCTCGACGATGCTCCGATCACCGGAACGTTGGGGCGGTTTGAGATGCCCAAACAAGAGTCGCAAGGGTTGGAAGGATAGGGGGGTAACGGTGCTTTTTCAGACAGGCCTTGGCATTAGTATCGAGACGGGATTTCTTTCAGTGGCGTACCTCAAGGCGACGTTCAGAGAGGTACAACTGAAGGGGCACGCCGTGTATGATTTGTCCGCAGAGAAAACCCTGGAGGAAAGACTGGCGGTGGCACGGACTATGATCCTGGCCTTTCTGAAGGACAATCATATTCTTTCCACAGACATATACTTCTCAATACCGAGGAGTCTGGCTATGCTCAGGTATGTTGAGCTTCCTCTGGCCGTAAAGGAAAACCTCCATGAGACCCTCGGTTACGAAATGGAAAAATATACCCCCTTTTCGGTGGACGATGTCTACTTCGATTGCCGGATAATCTCGGAGGACAAAGAAGAGGGTACGCTGACGGCACTCCTGGTGGCGGCGGAAAGGGATGCGATTGGCCCGTATGTCCGTCTGTGCGAGGGCCTTGGAATGGGTGTTTCGGGAATGGAGGTCAGCTCGACGGCTCTGGCCGGTTACTTTTCTCACAGCGGGATATTGGCGCACAGGGGACCTTCTGCCGTTGCATACATGACGGGGAATCATATGGAGGTTGACCTGTTCAGGAACAATCTGTTGTGGTATTCGCGCCATGTGGAAGTAGCGGAGGATGGGAGCGATCTTTCCGCCGTTATGAAGAGGGAGGTGGCGTTGCTCGGTGAAAAGCTGGACGAGGGCGAAGAAAAGCCACCTGTGGTATTCTTTGGTCCCTGCATGGATGACGGCCTCTTCACCCCCCCGGATGGAGACGATCCGTTCGAACTTCGCCGCCCGGACCTTTCTGATGGGCGGATGCCGTCGCATGAACTGATACCGGCATATGGCTGTGCCCTGAAAGCGATACAGAAGGTATCGATGAACGTTAACTTGCTCCCTGTCGGGTTGCGTAAAAAGCTCGACAAGAGGGGATATTATACCATGCTGTTCCTCGCCGGACTCTTGGCTCTGTCACTCCTTTCTTGGGGAGGGAGCGTGATCGTGCGGGAACGACTCGATCTGAAACGCTTAAATGCTCAGATCGAGCAGTTGAGCGCGGAGGTCGCCGATGTGGAGAAGGTGCGTACACGGTGCGGCGAACTGGAAGGACAGATAGCTTATCTGGACAGTCTGGGCAGGGGCGGTAGCGTACCGATCATTGATATTCTCAGGGATTTGACTGATATAATCCCCCAGAGCGCGTGGGTCAACCGTTTTTCTGTTTCGGACATGGATGTGAAGATAGAGGGGTATGCGGATTCGGCGTCGGAACTGATAACGCGTTTGGAAGGATTCTCCACTTTCAGTGATGTAGCATTTCTGTCCACCATCACGAAAACCAAGGACGGAAAAGAGAGATTTCGTATCGGACTGAAGGCACGGCGGAGTAAATCATGATAAGCCTTTCGTTTACCAGAGAAAGAAAATATATCCTGATCGGTGGGGCGATCCTGCTTTTTTTCGGGCTTGTATACACGGGGTTTCCCCTGTTCCATGGAATTGCCGACAGAGGCGCTCAAATCGCAATAAAAGAAAAGCAACTTGAAAAATATCGACAGTTTATTGAGGAGGGGAAAGGGTTAAAAAGGCGTCTTTCCGCCCTTACCAGCTCCCTGCGGCAGGGGGAGTCCGGATTGTTGAGGGGGAAGACCCCCGCACTTGCGGCGGTTGACATGCAGAATATTCTGAATGTCATTACGCAGAAAAGTGGAGTGGAGATAACGTCGGTGCGTGTCTTGAAGACCACGAAGCAGGAGGGCACGAAATACCTGAGCGTTCCGGTAAGATTCTCAATCGGCCTGACTACACGGCAGCTAAAGGAGATCCTATACGGTATCGAAACATCCGACAGGTACCTGACGGTGCGTGAGATGGATATATACGCCCCTGAGAGGAAAAGCAGGGAACAACTCAGAGTGGACATGACCGTTGACGGTTTTATGATAGAGTCGGAGAGTTAGATGCGATCGATACGGGATGTTTTTTTAAGAGCATGGTTTATCAATATAATCTTGGCCGGGTGTGTCGCCTTTGTCGGTGCGAAGAGCATCGGGGTGTGGTCGGAGCGAGGCGGGGATACGGTGCAGACAATACCCGTGGCCCCCAGGGCGAAGACAGGGGATGTAAAAAAGGTCACACGTCGGGTGATGCCCCCGGAGGTGGCTTACGGGGTGGTAACGGACAAAGACCTCTTCAGACCGGAGAGGGTGGAATTCGTGGAGGAGAAGACCGATGTGGCGGAGGATGCAGTCGAAGAGGATATCCGGGTCTCCGGGAAAAAAGTTCTCCTCTACGGTGTCGTTATAGTGGATGACTATCGGGTTGCCCTTATCAATGATCCCAAGCCGAAATCTCCACAGAGGACTTCCCTGTGGGTGAAAGAGGGGGAGAGCGTAGGGGACTCGAACATAGTTGTTTCCGCCATAAAGAAAGAGAGCATTACACTGCGGAAAGGCAAAAATACATATGAGGTTCTTCTGTACCAGGATGGCAAGCCCAGGGATAAGGTGGTGGCTGCGCAGGAACAGACAAAACAGACGGCTGCCGCAGGGTCGTCTGCGCCCGAGGTAATGCCTGGAAGTAACAATGCCAAACCTCCGGGTGTTGCCGCAAAGAGAGACAGTCCTCCAGAAAGTGGCCAATACAAGACAGTCAACACGCCTTTCGGAAAAATAAAGGTAAAGGTAAGGAAAAAATAGGCATTATGACTAAATTTACAGATAGATCGAGCATCTTTTGTGTAGTACTTTTTGCTGTTCTGGCCTTTTCCGGATGTGCTGGACAGGCCCCCCACTTGGAAAGTAACGGTCTGAAAGCCAGTGGTTCCGGTGACGTGAAAACCGCTGTTACCATTGAGGCCGCCAAAACTATTGAGGCACTCAGACCCGTCGAAGGCGCTAAAACCATTAAGGCAGTCAAGCCCGTCGAAGACGCTAAAATCGCCAAGAGGAAGGAAAGGCCGCGCATTATAGCAGACGATACCGGTGAATTCGAACTTGTCAGAACCCCATACGGATATATAAAACACCGGATAAAAAAGACCGAAAGTACTTCTGTTTCTCCGGTCTCGCCGGTTGGGGTATCGGTTCCTGCGGGAGGAGGTTCTGTCAAGTTGGAGCAGCAGCCTGTGCCTTCTGTTTCTCCGGTCTCGCCGGTTGGGGTATCGGTTCCTGCGGGAGGAGGTTCTGTCAAGTTGGAGCAGCAGCCTGTGCCTTCTGTTTCTCCGGCCTCCAAGTTGAAACAGCCTTTGAATCCGGTCCCCCCGCATAAAGCGACTGAAAAAACAGCTAAGAAGTTTCCTGAAGAAAAGGGGGGGGTTACCTTCAATTTTGATAATGCCGATATCTATGAAGTGATCAGAACTATATCCGAGCTTCTCCAGATCAATTATATCGTTGATCCGAGCGTCAGAGGAAACGTGACTATTCGCACGACAAGGGGCCTGAGCAAGGGGGACATCTTTCCGGTCTTCCGCCAGATACTGGAAGCCAGCGGTCTAATGATTGTGGAAGAGGGGGCGGTATACAATATTGTCAGTATCAAGGATGCCTCGCGTATGCCCCTGGCCCTCCGCTCGGAGCGTGATGCGGACGATATTTCCCCTAGTGAGAGGATCGTCATACAGATTATACCGCTGAAGTTTATTGCGGCCCAGGAAATGGTGAAGCTTCTGACGCCGTTCGTTTCGAGTACGGGGGCACTTATCCCCGATGCCGGTTCCAATACACTCCTGGCTGTTGATAAGGGGATTAATATCCTGAAAGTCATGAAGCTGACGGAGGCCTTCGATGTTAACCTCCTGGAAAAAGTAAGTCACAGGTTTTATTTCTTTAAAAACGTAGATGCCGAGGACGCTGCCAAGACGCTTAAAGAGATAGCAGCTTCATATCCGACCATCGGGAAGGGTACGGTGGGACTGATTGCTATCGATCGTCTCAATGCCGTCCTTGCCATCACCTCTCAAACCGAAATCCTTGAGAAGCTGGATGCCTTTGTCGCTCGGCTGGATATTCCCAGCGAAGATATGGAACCGCGCATCTATGTATATTCGGTTAAGAATGGAGAGGCCGCACAACTGGGAACCCTGTTGAACACGATCTTCGGGAAGGGGGAAACACTCAGGAAGACGACCTCCAAAGAGTTCGTGCACCCGAACCCCCTTGCCGTTGATTCCGGCAAAAAGCAGCCAGAGCAGGCGGAATCGAAAGTGGTCGCCCAAGAGGCGACGCCCGGCGTCGGCAACATCTCTTCTGTTACGGGTGAGATAAAGATAACGCCGGATGAGGTTCGAAACGCCCTGATTATCTCGGCCACCCCCAGAGACTACAAGATAGTTACCGGCATACTTGAACGTATTGATGTTCTTCCTCGGCAGGTGCTGATCGAAGCCACCGTAGCCGAGATCACCCTTGGAAAGGGATACGAGATGGGGGTCGAATGGACATTCAAGAACGAGCCATGGTCACAAACGGGGGTTCTGAGCGGGACGATGGGCGGCGCCGGTCTCAATTATGCCATAGGGCTGACCGATAAATGGCAGGTCGCCCTGTCTGCGCTGCAGCAAGACAACAAGGTGAACATACTCTCTTCGCCCCATGTACTTGCCTCCGACAACAAGGAAGCGAGGATCGATATTTCGACGGAGATCCCGGTGGCGAGCACGCAGTACACCATTACAACCAACACGGATCCGGTACTGGAGACCAGCATACAGTACCGGGATACCGGTGTCATGCTGACGGTAACCCCTCACATAAATGAGAGGGGGTTGGTAACCATGGAAATCAGTCAGGAGGTAAGCGAGCAGAGCTCAAGCGTCTCCGTGGCGGGAAAGGATTACCCCTCGTTTTACAAGCGGTCGGTAAACACTACACTGACCGTCAAGCACGGGCAGACTCTGGTCATAGGAGGACTCATCAGCGAGGTCGAGTCCGATGCCATGGCGGGAGTACCCTGCCTGGTAAGTGTTCCGCTAATGCGTTACCTCTTCGGGAAGGATAAGCAGTCGCGATCAAAGACGGAATTGATTGTCATGATAACGCCACGCGTGATCATCAATCTCGAAGATGTTGATGCGGTGACTGAAGAGTTTCAGGAGAAGGTTTCACAGGTACGGGACAGGATGATAAAAGGCAGCAAATGAAGGCACCCTCTGTTCTGAAGACGGAGGCATGATTTTTCTATCGGGGGCGTGTCGGGACAACAAAGGAATCCATCAGTGATGTGAAAAATAGCGACCGCCAGACAGTTTCCCGGTCACAGTTTTTTCAATAATCTATGCAATGCTTGGCGAGGCTCGTCGATTGAAGCATTTGGGGTGTTGATTTCAACTCTTTGTTTTCTCAGCCGTGAACCGAAGAAGTGAAACCTTCTGCGAAGGACCCTTACGGATGATAAGTTTCCAGAAACTTCGTGCCGGTGAGAGAGCGCGTATCGCTTCCGGGATGCTGGCGGCTGTATGCTTGGCATTTTTGTGGGTGGGTCTCGCCCGGGCTGCGGATTTTCGCACGGAAACGGTGTCAATCCTGGTTTCTCGAAATATCAGACCTTACGCCGAGGCTGTAGAGGGCATGGGCGAGGTCTTCGCGGAGCCTCCAGGCGTGGAACTGAAGGTATTCTATCTAGATAAATTCCTCGAAAAAAATCGAACCGTCCTTTCCGGAGAGCTTGCGGAGGGGAAGTTCAACCTTATCATCTCCGTCGGTCCGGAGGCGGCGCGTTTTGTATGGACGAATGACATGCTGAAAAGTTCCACACGGCTCTATTCCGTCGTGCTGAATCCGGAAAAAGTGCTTGGAACAACACCCTCTCCCTGCGGAGTATCTCTGAACATACCGGTGCAAAAGCAACTTGAAATGATTACCCGCAGTCTTCCTGGTGTGTCGCGCATTGGTGTTCTCTATGATCCTCGTTACAACAGCGATTTTTTCGAAGAAGCGGCCCGTGCTTCCTCCGGGAAAATACGGGTTGTCCCTCTTGAGGTATCGTCGAAGAAAGAGATACCCGGTGTGCTGAAAGACCACTGGGGGGATGTGGACGCCCTCTGGCTTATTCCGGACCGTACCGTTATATCGGAGAGTATCATTAACTATGTGATAAAGGAATCACTGTTCAAGGTGATGCCGGTTATCGGGTATAACCGGTTCTTTTATGAGAGCGGAGCCGCCCTTGCCTTTGTTTTCGATTATGAGGAACTGGGAAGGCAATGTGCGGGGGAGGCGCTCAAGGTGCTGTCGGGAGGGGGGTGTGGAAAGGCAACCCCCTTTTTCCATGTGTGGGTCAATACTCGGGTCGTGAGAAAGCTGGGGATACCGGTTGCTGAAGACTACGCCTTCCCCATTGAGGTCGGGCCATGAGGAACTTGGGGATACATGCGAGGCTTCTTGTTGGTGTCTTTGCCATCATAGGGGGCACCACATTCGCGTTGGGCTATATGGGCATGAATTATACGCGCCAATTTGTACAGACAAGGTTTGAAGAGCGCATGTCGTTTCTCGCAAAATATCTTGCGCTTAACGCTGAGTTAGGTATACTGATCGACGATAAATCCATGTTGCAAAGACTGGCGACCAACCTCCTGTCGGAAAAGGATGTAGTGAGTGTTACCGTGCTTGACAGGGCCGGGGTGGAGCTTGCCTCCATAGCAAAAGAGACGGCAAGGCCTTTTTCAGTTATAGACGTTCCTGTTCTGCTCAGCCGACCCCAGGAGGTGAGCCAGGCTTTTCAGTGGAGCGAAGATACTGGTGACAGCGATCTTCCGATAGGCAGGGTGCAGATTGTATACAGCACCGCCGGCATAGAACAACTTCTGACAAAGATGAGGGACCGGTTTCTGTGGCTTTCTTCCGGGCTCGGGCTCCTGGCAGCGATAATCTTTTACGTTCTTTCCCGCTCGCTCGTGGCCCCTCTGAAGCAGCTCGCCCAAGCGGCACACGATGTCGGAAAGGGAAACCGCGATTTGCGGGTACAGCCGGGGAGTCTCCCGGAAACGAGAAACCTTGCGCTGGCTTTCAATTCCATGCTGGATTCTCTGGAACGAAGTAGCAATGCCCTCGAGGACGCCTATCAGCAGATGATTCAGCAGAAGAACCTGGCCGAGTTGGGAAAGTTTTCCATGATGATAGCACATGAGGTGAAAAATCCCTTGAGCATTATCAAAAGTTCTCTGGATATCCTGAAGGAAGATATGTCCATCACGGCTGAAAATACCATGGTCGGTTACATAGAGGACGAGATACGGCGTCTGAACCGGCTGATTGAGGATTTTCTGGCGTTTGCCCGCCCTTCTCAGCCGATCTTCCGCAGGGTCGAGATAAACTCGCTGATAGGGGAAATCGTCACGAGGTTTGAGATACAGAAGGCGAAGTTTCCCGTTCAAATAAAAGTGGTACTTCTCGAAGAGCCCTCCCACATACATGCGGACCCCGACCTGATTATGCGGGTGTTTGACAATATCCTGAAAAACGCCTTTGAGGCAAATGGCGACAAGGGTTTCGTAAGTGTCAGCGTATCGCGCGATGGGGGCATGCTATACATAGGCGTGGAAGACCAGGGAGGAGGGGTCGAGGGCGAAAATATGGAGAAGATATTCGAGCCTTTTTTTACGACACGGTCGAAGGGTACCGGTCTGGGGCTGGCGTATGCCGCCCAGGTGCTCCGGACACATGGCGGTACCATCGCCGTGGAAAACAGAAAAGATGGCGGGGCGCTGTTCAGGGTTGGTCTGCCGGTGAATGATTGATCGGAAAGGGGACAGGCCGCTTTCAGTGGTGT